>NZ_JBFODE010000029.1:0-236329 GCF_040908155.1 Aeromonas sp. R6-2
TCCAGTCGCTGTCTTCCGTCAGGGTCAGGGAGACAGGGTCGACCTGGGGCAAGGCGCCATCGGTGATCTGGATATTGAGAGTGCCGAGGTTGCTCCTGTCCCCGTCAAAGTCGTTGCCCTGCACCTGCAACCCCAGGTTGACGCTGTTGGTACCCACCGGCTGATCCAGCACGCCGTCGAGCTGCACATGATATTTGCCGTCCAGATCCAGGGTGACGGTCAATATGACCTTGCCACCGGCATCCAGCAGGGTAATAACGTTGCCATTGGCCTGATAGGTCGTGGGCCTGCCGCCACTGGTGAGACCGTCGAGCCCGGGTTGATTTGCCTCGAAGTTGAGGGAGACCAGGCGATCGCTGCCCACAGTGACTGGCAGCTGGCCCTCCAGGCTCTGGCCCGCCGCCCCCTCTTGCAACGTCACACCACTATCGATACCAAGAATCGGGTTAATGCCGTCGTTGATGGTGACCACCAGATCGGCGCGGGTCTCGTCCCCGTCTATCTCGTTGGCCGAGACGGAGAGCCCAAGAGAAAGTTGATCGCCTCCCTGATGATCCAGCGGGCCGTTCAGGGTGACGGTCACAGTGCCATCAACATCGCTGCCGGACTGGCTGGCGCCGAGCTCGGCCTTGAGTACCTCGACCCGCTTGCCATTGGCATTCAGGTAATAGCCGGTCAGCAGGCGATCCCCGGAAAACTCGAAGGCGAGAGCATGGCCGTCGCTGCTTATGCCGCTGCCGTTGAGGCGCGTCAGGGTATCGCCCTGATTGGTGAAGATAACGGAGTCCGCCAGCAGGGGGTCGGCCTGGTGGCCAATCACAAAGTGGCTCTGCCCCACCACGGCCCCGGCATCGGTAAAGGCATCCTCGGTCAGGGTGATGGATGGCAGGGTAAAATCGGGGGGCGTGCTGTCCACCAGATTGACGTTTAGGGTGGCGCGAACCAGATCCCCGTCGCCGTCCCGATACTCGAGGTTGAAAGGCAGGCTCAGGTTGTCCTGACCGTGATCCAGGCTCTGGCTCCAAACGATACGATAGCTGCCGTCATTGGTCAGGGTCAGGGTAAAGACGGTGACCCCGGCGGCACTGGCCGTGAGACTCTGGCCGCTGGTCTGATAGCTCAGGGGCGAGCCATGGCTGCTAAGACCCAGTCCCTCGAGGGCGCTCTGGTCGGCGGCAAACCCGACCTGCAGGTTGCCATCCTGGCCGGCGCCGGTATGCAGGGAGCCGGTGGCGCTGACGGGCCCCTTCGCCAGTTCTGCCTCGGAAAGAGTCAGGGTATCGCTCTGTCCGATAAGGGGAGCACCATCTATCACTCGGTTGCCCGCCAGGTCGGTCACCTCGGCGCGCACCTCATAGGGTCCGGCAATCCCGGAGAGATCCAAGGCCGCGAGTTGCCAGCGACCATCGCTCCCCACCAGGGCGCTGCCGCTCAAAAGCGTCTCCCCACTCTGGCCGATGAGGGTGATGGTGACGCTCTGACCGGCCTCCACCTCCGTGGTCGTCCCGCTCAGGGTGACACCGCCCTGACCCAGAATAAGCCCAGTGTCGAGATCGTCGATATCGATGCCGGCCCGGGTGTCGACGGTCACCGTCAGGGTATCGCTGGCGCGGTTGCCGGCGATGTCGACGGCATTGACCTCGAAGGTATGATTTCCATCGGCCAGAGTATTGGGCAGCTGATACTGCCAGTTGCCTGCCCCATCCACCGTCAGCACGGTGAGCACATTGCCGCCCTGGGAGAGGGTCACGGTGGCGCCGGGCTCCCCCTTGCCTTGAAAGAGTGGCGTATTGTCACGGGTCAGATCGTCGGTCTGGCTGGCGCCCGTGTCACTCTTATCACTGAGATCGAGGGTAATGGTGGTGATGGTATCGAGCAGGGTCTGGCCGAGATCGCTGGCCGGGTTGCCCGATGCATCCCGGGTCTCCGCCGCTATGGTGAGCGGGCCATCCACCAGCCTGCCGGTCAGATCGCCAAAGTTGGCCTCCCAGACCAAGCCGGGCAGCACGACCGTGGTCACCGTCAGCGCGTTGCCCGCCTGATCAGTCAGGGTCACAGTCACCGGCTGACCGACCTCTACGTCGTCCACCGTACCGCGGATGACGACTCCGGTTGCCTCGGCACCATTGATGATGTTGTCGACGGTCTGAGGCTCACGAATGGTAATGGCCGCAAAGGCATCGACGGCTCCGGCACTCTCCTGACGCTCGAGTGGGGCCCCCTCGCCGTGCGCTGTATCAAAGCCGGCCTCGGCCAGGGTGGCGTCGTTATTTCGCTCCACCAACACAAAACCACCGGGGCTGGAACCGATGACGCCACCGGCTACTGCATCACCGGCGCCGGCCGCTGACGCCTCAAAGGCTCGAGTCGGATCGACCCCGTCGAGAATCGCACGCTGTAGCGCCTCCAGCCGGGGGTCGCTTCCCCCCGTATCACCCAGCGTCACCAACGGACTGATGGGGGCATCGGGAGTGCCTGACTCGCTCAGCTCGACCCCTTCCATTCGGGCAACCAGCAGTCGCTCTCCCGGTTGCAGCTCCATGCCGACCTGTGCGCGATGAACCGTTCCATCGGTTGCAATCACAACGCCCTGCCCCTGCTCCAACCCCATAATACGGGTCGGTTTTTCGATGAGCAGCTCTGCCATAACACTCTCCTACTCAATAGTTCATCGCGCCTGGTTCGCCCTGCTGCGGGCGTGTGCTGGTGATTATACAGACTCAGAAACATCCAACCCTTTCATTATTTCGGTCAATAAGGGCTTTTCGTTGCATTTTTACGCCATTTCCCGAGCACCCACGAAGGCAGCATTAGATCTTACAAAACAAAAACAAAACCGACCAATACTCCAACAAATCACGATTAATTGAAGGATAAACACAGGCATAACACCACCTTGCAAAGCATTCAACCATTTGGAATAACAGGTGTTTTTTTTCCAAGGCACCAAAGCCGGAGCAGAATGAAATTGTTATCTCGCTCTCACTTTTGTCAGGTATAGGCCGGCTGAGTTGATCCAGAACAAATATGACTCGAATAAATCACCATTTGATTTACTCATTCAGTAGTATCCAGCATTGAATAATTGGGATTTTTCCCATTCATAACAACAAGGTCCCCTCACAGTGCGGGGCCGTCATCTGGGAGTGATGATCGTGGGTTCACAAACCAAACAGTGGGCGCTGGCAATGGGCGCTCTGATAGCCGGGGCCATCTGGACCGGGCAAGTACATGCCAAGGTCGAAGGGCGCAACGACCTGTTCGCCAAGGATCACGCCAAGCAGTACCAATCCTGGGAGCAGACCAAGCAGAGCGAGGAGCGTGCCGACGCCCTGGCCGAGGATCCCAACCTGGTGGTGTTGTGGGCCGGCTACGGCTTCGCCAAGGATTACAACAAGCCCCGTGGCCACTACTACGCCCTGACCGACGTGCGCGAGACCCTGCGCACCGGCGCCCCCAAGAGTGTCGAAGAGGGCCCCATGCCCATGGCCTGCTGGAGCTGCAAGAGCCCGGACGTAGCCCGGGTGATCGACAGTCAGGGTGAGGACGCCTACTTCAAGGGGATGTGGGCCAAGGGTGGACCCGAGATCGTCAACACCATCGGCTGCGCCGACTGCCACGCCACCGACAGCAAGGAATTCAAAGAGGGCAAACCGGCCCTGCACCAGTCCCGCCCCTATGCCAGCCGCGCCATGGATGCCATCCATATGCCGTTTGACAAGCAGGGCCGCTTCGATCAGCAGGCCCAGGTGTGCGGTCAGTGCCACGTGGAGTACTACTTCACCGGTCCGAACAAGTCGGTGAAATTCCCCTGGGATCAGGGCACCACGGCCGATGACATGGAGCGTTACTACGACCAGCTCGGCTTTGCCGACTGGGTTCACGGCCTCTCCAAGACCCCCATGCTCAAGGCCCAGCACCCCGAGTACGAGACCTGGCGTGCCGGCATCCACGGCAAGAACAACGTAGGCTGCGTCGACTGCCACATGCCCAAGGTACGCGGTGAGGATGGCAAGCTCTACACGGATCACAAGGTAGGTAACCCCTTCGATCGCTTCGACCAGACCTGTGCCAACTGCCACACCCAGAGCAAAACCATGCTCGAAGGGGTGGTCAAGGAGCGCAAGGTGGCGGTCAACGATCTGAAGCTGAAGGTGGAGCAGCAGCTGGTCCGCGCTCACTTCGAGGCGAAAGCCGCTTGGGATGCGGGTGCCACCGAGGAGCAGATGAAGCCGATCCTCCAGGATATCCGTCACGCCCAGTGGCGCTGGGACTACTCCATTGCCTCCCATGGCGTCCATATGCACGCCCCGGATGTGGCCCTCAAGACCCTGGGCACCGCCCTGGACAAGGCTGCCGACGCCCGCACCAAACTGGCCCGACTGCTCGCCACCAAGGGGATCACCGGCGAGATCCCGCTGCCGGATATCAGCACCAAGGAGAAGGCCCAGGCCGCCCTCGGCATGAATATGAAGCAGTTCATCAGCGACAAACAGCAGTTCCTCAAGACCACTGTCCCCGCCTGGGACAAACAGGCTCAGGAAGCTGGCCTGCTCACCAAGTGAGTCGTGTATCACAGGGCCCCGCCACGCGGGGCCCCAGAGGGATGAAGAGACCATGATGAAACTGTTACCCCCCAGCCTGCTGGCGCTCACCCTGATGCTGGGTGCGCCCTTGGCACAGGCTCAAGAGAGCGAGACTCAGGGCGACCAGGCCAAGGTCGAGCTGCAGCGCAACCCTGACTACGCCTGCACCCAGTGTCACAAGAAAGAGGACGAGGCGATGCACGGCAAGCACGCCAAGGCCACCAACCCCAACAACCTGGGGCCCGTCACCTGTACCAACTGCCACGGCAAGCCCTCTCCCCGTCACCGGGAAGGGGTCAAGGATGTGATGGACTTCCAGGACAAGAGCATGCCCCTGGATCAGAAAAACGGTGTTTGCCTGAGCTGCCACGAGCCCAAGCCCCTGCGCGAGGCCTTCTGGGCCCACGATGTGCACGCCACCAAGCTCGCCTGTACCAACTGCCACGAGCTGCATGTGGCCAAGGAGCCCATGGTCGGCATCGACAGCAAGGCCCGCATCGGCCTGTGCGTCGACTGTCACGGCAAGCAACACGCCGCCAAGTTGGCCAACGAGGCCGAGGCGAGTGGCAAGGAGGCCCCATGAGTTGCTCCCGTCGCGGTTTTCTGGCCGGCGCGGGAGCCGGTGCCCTCATCATGATGACGGGCCCGGTCAACTCCCTTGCCGCCAGCATGACCATAGATGGCAAGCGCCTTGGCATGCTCCATGACGAGACGGCCTGCATCGGCTGCACCGCCTGCATGGATGCCTGCCGCGAGGTGAACAAGGTGCCCGAGGGGGTGTCGCGCCTGCAGATAGTGCGCAGCGGCCCCATCGGGACCTTCCCCGAGGCGCGTTACCACTTCTATCGCCACTCCTGCCAGCACTGTGACAACGCCCCCTGCGTCCACGTCTGCCCGACCGGGGCCTCCCACGTGGATCCGGACACCGGCATCGTCGATGTGGATGCCGATCTCTGTGTCGGCTGCCAATATTGCATCGCCGCCTGCCCCTACCGGGTGCGCTTCATCAACCCCCAAACCCGGGTGGCCGACAAGTGTGATTTTTGCCGTCACACCAACCTGGCCCGCGGCAAGTTGCCCGCCTGCGTCGAGGCGTGCCCGACCAAGGCGCTCACCTTCGGGGATCTCGACGATCCGGCGAGCGAGCTCAACCGCGCGCTGCGCCGCCTGCCCACCTACCGGGCCAAGAGTCATCTGGGCACAGAGCCCAAGATGTACCGGGTGCCGGCCCTGGGCAGCGGTGAGGAGCTGGAGATTGGTCGCGACGGCGTGCCTACCGGCTATGTGAACGGTGCCGTCAATGGGGAGGTGAAGTCATGATGCTGCCCGCAGACTCGTTCCATTTCCCCTCTCTGGTGTGGGACTGGCCCATCGCCATCTACCTGTTCCTGCTCGGGATCTCGGCCGGCAGCGTCACCTTCGCCGTGCTGCTAAAGCAGAAGGTGCTGGGGGATAAGGCCTCCCAAAGCGGCGTGCTCAAGGCAACCGCCATCCTGGGGCCCGCCTCCGTCGTCCTGGGGCTGCTAATCCTTATCTTCCACCTGAGCCGCCCCTGGACCTTCTGGAAGCTGATGTTCCACTACCAGTTCGATTCGGTCATGTCGATGGGGGTGATGCTGTTCCAGGTCTATATGGCGGTGCTCTTCGTCTGGCTCGGCGGCGTCTTCGCCAGTGAGCTGGCGTGGCTGCGCGAGCGCCTCTTGCCGGGGCGCTTTGGCTGGGTCGATGGCCTGCTGGCCAGGATCCCGGGATTTGACAAGATCGTCGAACCCCTGCTGCTGCTGCTCGCCGTGCTGCTGGGAGCCTACACCGGCTTTCTGCTCTCGGCCCTCAAGAGCTACCCCATGCTCAACAACCCTGTGCTGCCGGTGCTGTTTCTGGTCTCGGGCCTGAGCTCCGGCGTCGCCAGCTGCATCCTAGTCTCGACCACCCTGTTCAAGACCCGGGCGCACAGTGACGAGATCCAGTTCCTGCACCGCTTCGAGACGCCTCTGGTACTCATCGAGGCGCTGCTGCTGCTGTGTTTCTTCACCGGCCTCTGGTTCGGTGACGGGCAGAAGATGGTGGCCCTCATCAGCGCCATCGGCGGTGGCTTCTGGTCCCAGGTGTTCTGGTTTGGCGTGGTGGGAGTGGGCCTGATCGCGCCCCTGCTGCTCGGCCGCCTGCTTCCGGGTCACGGCCGTGGTAAGCTGCTGCTCATCTGCGGCTGCAGCCTGACCGGGATCTTGCTGCTGCGCTATTTCATCCTCTATGCCGGCCAGATGACCGTCGCCTGATGGCACTGCCTGCAATAACTCCGGGGAGTGTCGACCACTCCCCGCTTTCGTTTCAAGGGAGGGGCTAGATGCTGCCCGAACTGGCTCTGATGACCCTCTTGCTCACCCCTCTGCTCGCCTGCTGGCAGGGGCTGCTCCCCTGGCTGCCGCAGGGGCTGGGGGCCCGGCGTCTGGCCCGCCCCCTGGCATGGAGCCAGGTCGTGCTGGTGGGCCTCGCTCTGCTGCTGCTTGCCCATGCCTTCCAGAGCGATGACTTCACCCTCCTCTATGTGGCCCAGCACAGCAACAGCCGGCTCCCCCTCCCCTTCAAGCTTGCCGCAGTGTGGGGCGGCCATGAGGGATCCCTGCTCTTCTTCCTGTTTGCCCTGTGCCTGTGGAACGCACGCCTCGGCCACCTGGCCCAATCGCTCGCCACCCGGGCCCGCGCCCAGAGCGTGATGGGCTGGCTTATCGTCCTGCTCTCCGTCTATCTGTTGACCGAGAGCAACCCCTTCGTGCGCCTCTTCCCGCCCCCCTTCGAGGGGCGCGATCTCAACCCCATGCTGCAAGATGTCGCCCTCATCCTTCACCCCCCCTTGCTCTATCTGGGCTATGTGGGCTTTGCCGCCAGCTTCGCCCTGGGGATCACGGCCCTGTGGGAGCGGCGCCTCGACGGGGCCCTGGTGCGCGCCTGGCGACCGCTCGCCCGCGCGGCCTGGGGTTGGCTCACCGCCGGTATCGTACTGGGGGCCTGGTGGGCCTATCACGAGCTCGGCTGGGGAGGCTGGTGGTTCTGGGACCCGGTAGAGAACGCTTCTCTGCTCCCCTGGCTGTTTGGCACCGCCCTGCTCCATGCCCTGGCCGCCTTCGAGCGGCGCGGCCTGTTTGGCCAGGGGGTCTTGCTGCTGGCCCTGCTCACCTTCGTCATGAGCCTGCTCGGCACCTTCATGGTGCGGGCCGGGGTGATGAGCTCGGTCCACGCCTTCGCCATCGACACCAACCGTGGTGAGCGCCTGCTGCTCCTGCTCGGAGCCGTGGCCTTGTGTGCCCTGCTGCTCTATGGCTGGCGTGGTCAACTCGGTGTCCGGCGGGCTCACTTCAGCCTGCTCTCTCGCGAAAGTGCCCTCGCCTGCGCCCTGGCACTGCCCCTGCTGGGGGCTGCGGTGGTATTGATTGGCACCTTCTATCCGCTCATTCATCCCCTCATCGCCCACGGGGCCATTTCGGTGGGCCCCCCCTACTTCAACGCCCTCTTCGTGCCCCTGGTGCTGCTGGCCCTGCTCGGCCTCATCCTGCTGCCCTGGCTCGGCTGGCAGCAAAGCCGGCTGCCCCGGGCCCCCTGGCTCTGGCTACTGCTGGCCCTGCCGCCGACCCTCTGGCTCAATCAGGGGAGCGCTCTGCTGCCCGGGATGGCGACTCTGCTCGCCCTCTGGCTCTCGCTCACCTGCCTGCACGCCCTCTGGCACGACGGGCTGCGCAGCGCCCACCTGGCTCACCTGGCGCTGGCCCTGGTGGTGCTGGCTGCCAGCCAGCTGGCCGGCCATACCCGGGAGCGGGGCCTGTTGCTGGCGCCGGGGCAGAGCGCCACCCTGGGTCAATATCGGGTGCGTCTCGATGCCATCACCCCTGAGCTCGGACCCAACTACAGCGCCGAGCGCTATCATCTGACCGCCTTCAAGGAGGGCAAAACCCTGGGCCGACTCTTCCCGGAGCGGCGCCACTACAGCGTGCGGACCATGCAGATGAACGAGGTGGGACTGCTGCGTCTCCCCTCGGGAGATCTCTACGCCGTGCCCGGTGACAAGCAGGGAAACCGTATCGCCCTGCGCCTGGCCTATAAACCCGGGGCCAGCTGGCTCTGGCTGGGAGGCGTTCTGCTCGCCCTGGCGGGCCTGCTGCCCCTCGGTCGTCATTTTCACCGCAAGCGCAACCAGGAGGCATCATGTCCCGTCTGATCCGCTGGCTCCCCCTGCTGCTCGGCCTCGGTCTACTGCTGCTGCTCTGGCACGCCCTCACCCCCGCCCAGGTGGACGATGAGGCCGGACTAAACCGCCCCCTGCCCGAGCTCACCCTGACCACCCTGGAGGGGCAACGCCTCTCCACTGCACAGCTGCTCGGCCGCCCCTTCCTGCTCAACGTCTGGGCCAGCTGGTGCGCCAACTGCCGCAGCGAACACCCCCTGCTGCTGGAGATAGGCCAGAGCCTGCCCATCCTTGGGATCAGTTACCGGGACAAACCGGCCGCCGCGCGCGCCTGGCTCGAGAGCGCCGGCAATCCCTATCAGCTGGTGCTCGACGATGGCGACGGCGCCCTCGGGCTGGCCCTCGGGGTGGTCGGTACGCCGGAGAGCTGGCTGGTGAGCGCAGACGGGCGCCTGCTGGCCCGCCACCGGGGCGTCTTGACCCGGGAGGAGTGGCAGCGCCGCTTCCTCCCGCTGCTGGAGAGACCATGAGAAGCCTGCTACTTGCCCTCTGTCTGATCCCGTCCCTGCTGTGGGCCGCCGACGAGTTTTCTTTTGCCAATGCGGCCCAGGCCGAGCGGGCCGAGGCCCTGGCCAGGAGCCTGCGCTGCCCGGCCTGCCAGAACCAGAACCTGGTGGAGTCCAACTCGCCCCTGGCGCAAGATCTGCGCCTCGAGGTCTACCAGCGGGTCGCCGCGGGGCAGAGCGACGAGGCGGTGCGCGACGCGCTGGTCGAGCGCTACGGCGAGTTTGTCACCTACCGCCCCCCCTTGCGCCTCTCGACCCTGCTGCTGTGGGGCCTGCCGCCCCTGCTGCTGGCCCTGTGCGGCCTCTGGCTCGCCACCGGGCGGCCTCCCCGACAACCTTCAACCCTGAGCGAGGAGCAGGCCATTTTGCATGCACAGTGGCAGGCGAGCGCCCCCGAAGCGGTGGCCCCCCGCCCCCTCGCCCCCTGGCTTGCCCCGTTGATCCTGCTCTCCAGCCTGGGGCTCGCCGCGCTCGGCTATCAGGCCCTGGGTCAGTTCGAGCCGTGGCGCCACTGGCAGGCCAACCCGGATCCCCTGCAGGGTCTCGAGGCCGGCGCCCTCAAGGAGGCCGCCGGAGCCAGGCTGCAGGAGCGCCTTCGCCAACAGCCGCGCGACAAGGATGCCTGGGCCGAGCTGGCCCAGTGGCTGCTCTATCAGAATCGCTTCGACGATGCCCTGTGGGCCTATGACCGACTGGCCCAGCTGGAGGGAGAGCAGAGCGCCGCCACCCGGGCCGCCCGGGCCACCGTGCTCTACTACCGGGCCGGCCAGCGCATGACGCCCCAGGCCGAGCAGGAGCTTAATCAAGCCCTGGGCCAGGACCCGGGGGAGGTGACCGCCCTGATGCTCAAGGCGTCGGATCACTTCTTGAACGGTCGCTACCGGGAGGCGGCTCATCTGTGGCAGCGACTGCTCGACGAGGGGCGTCCCCGCCTGGATCGGGAGGCGGTAACCCGCGCCCTGCAGACGGCCCGCCTCCTCGGAGGAGCCGGCTGAATGCAAATTAGGGTATGCGCCCCCGGCGCCGCCATGGCAGAATGCGGCGCCCGTCGGGCTACAGATGCCGTGGATGACACAAATTTCATGATTCCCTTCCCTGGCAAGGGATAAAGGATTGTGCTGCGTCAAAGGCCGACATATAACTAATCAGGATCCCCTTCGACTCGTGCGGTACACCAGATCATGATGAAGCGCCACCTCACCTCACTGCTGCTGGGTCTGGCCCTGTTGCCGATGGCAACCGTGCCGGCTCTGGCCAATCCCTTCTCTGCCGGCCAGAGTCATCCTCAGCACGGCTCGATTTCGGGTATGAACTCCGATGCCTTTGTCATCGCCAACCACAGAACCGGTGAGGTACTGAGCGAGCGCAACGCCAATCGGGTCATGCCGATTGCCTCTATCACCAAGCTGATGACCGCCATGGTGGTGCTCGACTCAGGACTTCGCCTCAACGAGACCCTCACCGTCACCCAGGCCGACATCGACCGCCTCAAGGGTACCGGCTCTCGTCTGGCCATCGGCTCGCGCTTGAGCCGTGCCCAGATGCTGCATATCGCCCTGATGGCCTCGGAAAACCGCGCCGCCTCCGCCCTGGCTCGCCACTATCCCGGCGGTCAGCGCGCCTTCGTCGAGGCGATGAATGCCAAAGCCCGCATGCTCGGCATGTGGGATACCCACTTCTACGACAGCACGGGGCTGACCCCGCGCAACGTCTCCACCGCCCACGATCTGGCCAAGATGGTGGCCGCCGCCGCCAGCTATCCCCTGATCCGCCAATACTCCACCGACGATCAGAGCCTGGTGCGCACCAACAAGACCCAGCTCCACTACCGTAACTCCAACCGTCTGGTGCGCGAGGGTGTGTGGGATGTGAACGTCTCCAAAACCGGTTACATCCGCGAGGCGGGCCGCTGTCTGGTGATGGAGACCCGGGTGCAGCGCGAGCCCGTCATCATGGTGCTGCTCAACGCCGATACCACGGATCAACGGGTCGCCGACGCCAAGCGTATCAAGACCTGGCTGGAGGGATCCGGTCGCACCACCCTCGCCGCCAACCCGTTTCGGACCGCCAATCAATAAACCCCTCGAGTGAAGCCCCAATCGGGGCTTCTCTCTTTACCCCCATTTGAGCATACCCCCCATTCGGGTTGGTGGATGATTTGACCACCCCCTGCGGTATCGACAGAGGATTGTCGTGCCATCCTCTCGGCGCATCTCCTCTCCCTCCCTCACGTCCCCCGCCATGCCGACACATCGTCGGCAGAGACAAAATCCTCACATGGGTCTCACCCATCCCGGGGCGCGTCTAGACTGGCTGCGACTCTCACCCATCAAGGAGCTGTTATGAAACGGATGCTTCCCCTGTTGCTGTTACCCCTGGCCATTCAGGCCGCCGAGCCGGTCTGGATCACGGTCGGCTCGGATGCCGGCCCCGAACTCAGGCGCGTGGGGGCCGAGGTCGCGCCCCTGTTCAGCGCCAAGGGGAGTGCCATCCAGCTGGCCCGGGTCGAGCCCGGCCAGCTGGCCGCCCTCTCCACCCTGATGCACGAGGAGCACGCCCGCTGCGGCGGCTACATGGTACACGCCAGCCTGGCCGATGCCCTGCAGGCCATGGCCCAGCCCCAGACCCTGGCGGGCTTCACCGCTCCTCCCCTCGCGCGCGGTGACAGCGTGCGCCGGGTGTTGCCGAACCTGGATCAGGGGCAGATCGCCGGCACCATCGGCAAACTCTCGAGCTGGCGTAACCGCTACTACACCACCACCACAGGGGTGCAGTCCGCCGACTGGGTCGCCCAGCAATGGCAGGGGCTCACCGGTACCCTGCCCTGGGCCAGGGTCAGCCGGGTCAAGCACAGCGGCTACCCCCAGCAGTCCGTGGTACTCACTCTCACGGGGAGCAAGTACCCGGACGAGGTGGTGGTGCTCGGCGGTCATCTCGACTCTACCGCCGGCTACGCCCCCAACAGCCAGACCCTGGCACCGGGCGCCGACGACGATGCCTCCGGCATCGCCACCCTGACCGAGGTGCTGCGGGTGCTGGCGAGCCAGGGTCGTCAGCCCGAGCGCACCCTGCAGTTTATCGGCTATGCGGCAGAAGAGGTGGGGCTGCGCGGCTCCAAGGATATCGCCGGCCGCTACAAGAGTGCCGGCACCCGGGTGCTGGCGGCGCTGCAGCTCGACATGACCAACTATCAGGGGTCGGCCGAGGACATCGTCTTCATGACCGACTACACCGACAGCCAGCTCAATGCCTATCTGGCCAGCCTCATCGACGCCTACCTGCCGGCCATCACCTATGGCTACGACAGCTGCGGCTACGGCTGCTCGGATCACGCCTCCTGGCACAATCAGGGCTACCCGGCGGCCATGCCGTTCGAATCACGCTTTAACGACTACAACCCCAAGATCCACACCCGCTACGACACCCTGCAAAACTCCGACAGCCAGGCGGGCCACGCCCTGAAGTTCGCCCAGCTGGCGGCAAGTTTCGCCGTCGAGATGGGACGTATCGACTGACCCGCCAGACCACAGCAAGAGGGCCCGTGAGGGCCCTCTTGCTGTGCAGATCAGAACAGATCGAGCTGCTGACCGCAGATGCGATCAAACGAGGCCCCGACGAAGGGAAGGATGGCGTCGGCGATGGGGCGCAGCTGCTTGTCCACGTAATGCTCGTAGTCGATGGCACTGCGCCGGTATTCGAGTGGCTCTGGGCCACTCACCGTCATGACGTAGGCGATGGTGCCGCGATGCTGGTAGCGCAGGGGCAAGCCGCGGCGGCGGTTCTCGTCGTCGGCCAGACGCGCGGCGCGCACGTGGGGCGGCACGTTCTTCTGATACTCCTCGAGCTGCTGGCGCAGCCGCTTGCGATAGACCAGCTGGTCGTCGCGCTCCCCCTTGCGGGTGGCATCCACCGCCTGGCGCACGAAATCGCTCGGATCCTGGTCGTGAAACACCAGATTGAAGAGCTCGGACTGAAACTCCTTGGCCAGGGCCGTCCAGTCGGTGCGTACCGTCTCGAGCCCCTTGAACACCAGGTGCTCCCCCTCCCCTTCGCCCACCAGACCCGCATAGCGCTTCTTGCTCCCCTTCTCGAGGCCGCGGATGGTTGGCATCAGGAAGCGCCGGTAGTGGGTCTCGTACTGGATCTCGAGGGCGCTCTCGAGATCAAACTCGGCGCGGATCTTCTCCCGCCAGCGGTGGTTGATATGCTCCGCCAGAGAGCGGCCGATGGCGTCGGCCTCCTCGCCGCTCACCGCCTTGCCCAGGTGTACGAAGGTCGAGTCGGTGTCGCCGTAGATGACCTGATACCCCTTTGCCTCGATCCACTCACGGGTGGTCTGCATGATGCCGTGACCGCGCAGGGTAATGGAGCTCGCCAGGCGCGGATCGTAGAAGCGGCAGCCCCCCGAGCCGAGCACCCCGTAGAAGGAGTTCATGATGATCTTGATGGCCTGGGAGAGAGGCTGGTTGCCCGCCTCCTTGGCCCGATCGCGCGCCTGCCACAGCCCCTCGATAAGGCCCGGCAGGAAGTGGCGTTCGCGGGAGAAGAGGGCACCGCGAAAGCCGGGAATGGCGTGTTCGGGAGTGCGCAGCCCCTCCACCAGCCCCATGGGGTCGATGCAGAAGGTGCGGATGATGCTCGGGTAGAGGCTCTTGAAGTCGAGCACCAGCACGTGGCGATAGAGGCCGGGGGCCGAGTCCATCACGTAACCCCCCGGGCTCGCCAATCCCCCCTCGCGGGGGAGATTCGGGGCCACGTAGCCGCCCCGATGCAAATGCGGCAGATAGAGGTTGGTGAAGGCCGCCACCGAGCCGCCGATGCGATCGAGCTCGAGGCCGGTGAGGGCCGCCCGCTCCACCGCGAAGGCAATGAGATCGCAGTGCGCGAAGATCTCGTGCACCAGGCGGCAATCCTCCAGGTTGTAGCGAGCCAGCGCCCCCTTGTCGGAATGGAACAGCTCGGTGATCTTCTGGCCCCGGTTGGCCACATCCTCGATCTCCTTGCCGCGGCCTAGCAGCTCGCCTGCCACCGCATCCAGACTAAAACTGGGGAACTGCCAGGTGGCACTCTTGAGGGTGTCGACCCCGTCCAGCACCATGCGTCCGGGCAGGGTCACGTTGCCGCTCTGGGGATCCTGGCGCGAGGCACGCCAGAAGGCGAGCTCTCGGCCGCGCCCGAGGCGCAGTCGACGCTTGTGGAGATCGGCGCGGCGCAGCAGCAGTCGAAAATCGAAGTTGACCACGTTCCAACCCATCACCAGATCCGGATCGAAGCGCTGGAACCAGCGCTCCAGGGCCGCCAGCAGGGCCGGCTCATCGGCCACCCACTCCACCGGTGTCCCCATCTCCTCGGGCTCGCCAATCATGATGACCCGCTCGTCCATGGGGCTAGAGAGCCCCACCGAGAAGAGGGCCCCGTCCATGGCACACTCCACATCGAGCGACACCCAGGAGAGGGTCGGCGCCACCTCGGCCGGGGCGCAGCGCCCGTCACTGATCTGCCAGAGACCGCCACGCCGGCTTGAATGCCCCTGAAACCTCACGCCAGCGGTGATGAAGCGCTCCATCAGGTAGCGCTCGGGCAGGCGGATGTCCGCCTCGAAGTGTTCGGTGCCCTTGATGAGCAGCAGCTCTACCGCCTTGTGAAAGGCCGCCAGGGTGGGAAAGTAGAGGCCGGCGACGGGTCGGCCATCGAAGGTCTGCATCGGCAGGCGGCGGGCGCGCCCGCGAACCCCGTGGGCGCGAAACAGGGCCATGGCTTCGTCTATCTGATCGGCAGGCACGAAGAAGAGGGGCTCCTGGCCCGGGATCACCAACCGCACCGGCCCCTGTGGACTCCACAGCCAGAGGATGATCTCGGTTTGCCCACCGTGATCGCGGGCATGGCGGGTCAGAATGAAACCTTCGCTCGGGGCGACAGGCGAAGAGAGGGGCTCGCTCATGGGCGCATTGTACGTTTGTACAGTGCTTTTGGACAAGTCACCCGCGCTCAGAGCAGCTGCGGGACGAACTCTCCTCGATCCAGGATCCGTACGCAGGCATCCACCACCTCGGGATCGAGGCGGCTACCCCGTATCCGCAGGATCTCCCGGCGCGCCTCCACGATGCCGAGGGCGGCACGATAGGGGCGATCCGATGACATGGACTCGACAATATCGGCCACCGTCAGGATGCGTGCCTCAAGCAAGATAGCCTCCCCCGCCAGAGCGCGCGGGTAACCCGAGCCGTCCAGATACTCATGGTGCTGATAGATGATCTCGGCGATGGGCCAGGGAAAGGCGACCCCTTTCAAAATGTCATGGGCGGTCTTGGGATGTTGTTTGACCAGCTCATACTCCAGCGCGGTCAGCGAGCCCGGCTTGTTCAATATCTCGATGGGGATCTGGATCTTGCCCAGATCGTGAACAATGCCTGCCAGATAGAGGCCCCGCAGCCGGTTGGCGCTCAGCCCCAATTCCATACCGATCCGCAGGGAGAGCTCGGCCACATGTTGTTGATGACCGGCCGTGTAGGGGTCGCGCTGCTCCAGGGTGGCGGCGATCGCCTCCAGGGCATCGGCCAGCGCCTTCTCCTGAGCGAGAGCCTGCGCCGCATGGGTGCGCAGGGTGCTCTGGTACGCCTCCCGGGTCCAGAGAGCCTCGAGGCCGAAGACCAGGTTGTCGGCCAGCTCCCCAAAGAGGGCTATCTCCTGTTCGCCAAAGGCGTGAGGGATATCGGCATAGAGGGCCAGCGCCCCCTTGCGCCCGTCACTGCAGAGCAGCGGCAAGGCCAGCGCCGAGCCCAGACCAAAACGCTCGGCTCGCCGGCGCCAAAAGGTCCCGTGCTGGCTGCGAACAAGATCCGGCTCGTTGACATTGCGCTCCTCGCGCAGGCAGCGACCTATAGGTCCCTGCCCTACGGGCACATCATCCCAGGTCAGTGCGACACCCTCGAGGTAACCGCGCGCCTCACCAGCTTGGGCCGCCAGCGCCACAGGATGATCTTCACCCTGCTCGAGCCAGGCGACCAGGGCCAGACGATAGCGATCTTGCAATACCAGGGCCTCGCACACCCCCCGCAGCAAGCCCTCGACACTCTGGGCGGTGACCAGGGCCCGGTTACAGCGACTGCTCGCCTCCATGGCCCACACTTTTCGCCTCAGCTCCGGCTCTCCTTGCTCGCTCTGGGGGGAGTCGATGGCGAGCCCCATCCCCATGACGGCCCCCTGCTCGTCATAGAGAGGGTATTTGGTGAGCCGCGCCTGGGGCTCTCCCTCCCCACCAGAGTATGCGCGCCTCAGAGTGACGGTCTCGCCCCCCCTCATAACCCGTTCGTCCCCCTCCAGCCAGCTGACGGGCAACAGCTCGTCGAGCCGCCTGCCGACGATGCTATCGATCGGTAGCGACAGCTCTGCGGCCAGCATCTTGCTGCAACCCAGAATCCGCTGTTGCTTGTCGGTGACCAAAAGGCGAGCCGGTAATTGCGCGATCAATCCCGTCAGGAGCGTGGGAGCAACCGGGGGCGATAGCTCCTCTCGACCAAGCATCTCTTTCGTCATTTTACCCCTCCCTCCGGCAGCCGATAACCGGATCCGAGGATGGCTGCCGCCGCCTCGACCACCCGGGCATCGAACCAGAGGCCGCTATAACGGCGCAATTCGGCCAGTACAGCGTTCGTATCGTACTGGTGGCGAAACGGGCGGTGAGAGAGCATCGCCTCTACGGTGTCGGCGACCCGAAGAATACGGGCCTCCAGCATGATGGCCTCCCCTTTGAGTCCCTGTGGATAGCCGCTGCCATCGAGGTTCTCATGGTGTTGCAGCACCATCTGCGCGATAGGGGCGTGCAGAGGAAGTGTCTTGAGCAACTCGAAGCCATCCCGGGCATGCTGCTTGACGAACTCAAACTCGAGCGGCGTCAGGCGCCGGGGACGAACCAGGATCTCGACGGGAACCCGGACAAGCCCCACATCGTGCACCATGGCAGCCAGCGCGATCTCCCGGCACTTGGAGGAGGATAATCCCAACCGATCGGCAATACGCGAGGCAAGATCCATCACCCTCACTTCATGCTCACGGGTATTGCTGTCTCTGTGGGCCATCCCCAGAGAGAGGGCCGTCATCACCGACTCCAGCAGCTCATCTTGTTCCCATAAGGCCTCCCCGGGGAGATGAACAAGCGCCCCCACCAGCCCGGCTCGACCTAACGAGTCGGGCACGGCCCCTTTGCAACACAGGATGCCTCCTCTGCCGGCCATATCGAAGCGCTCCCGGTAGGAGCCACCCGTTTGGAGCAGTCGCAGATCCCGAAGGTGCATCTGCTCTCCCCCCTCACCCGGCCACCAGCTCGTGGGGCCCAATGCGAGATGGTCTGCCAGCTTGATCCCCAGCAACTCGGTGAAGGGAGCATTACCCCATACCAGATGACCATTGCTGTCCTGGGTAAAGAGAGGCAGAGGAAGTGCCATCAGCAGAAGAGGATTCGAGAGAGGAGAGAGGGTATGCGCTCGCAGCTGCGCCAACTCTTCACGCTCGCCCAGCAAGGCAATACTCCGGGCCAGGTTGGGCAAGAGAGGAGAGAGCCTGGCCGACCAATCGGGATGGGGCCCCTCCCCCAGCAGAAAGAGCAAGAGGAGATCCTCGGTGGGCGCCAGAGCAAAATAGGCGGCCTGCTCTCCCCACTCGGGCCAAAGCTGTGCCACCAGCCCAGTGACGACGGTGGACTCCAGCGCCATGAGCCCCCCCTTGTGCAAGGGAGCCGAGGGGATGGTGCAGAGCCGCCGATAACGCCCCTCTTCCCTCGCCAACCCGACGGCGGCCAGTGCCCCGGTGTGATGGCAGATGCGCACCATGGTGCTCTCGAGCAGGGCTAGGCGTCCTTGCTCACGGCTTATGGTCTGTGCCAGATCCCATAGCACCCGCCATTGCAACTGATCCCACTGATCTGAGTGGCTCAATTCCACCTCCCTGTTTCACGCCCTCTTCTTCACAGAAGCGGCCCTGACCGGCTCGTGGCGAGCCTTTTCCCAAACCCTGAGAATACTCCATTGGGGCCGTCAGCACGACAGAGGAATACTGACAAGCCTCACAAATAGGGTGCCGCCCCCAAAAAGAACACCCCGCGAGGTCATCGCGGGGTGTGGATAGCAGAGACAAGAGGAGAGATCAGGCCTCATCCACCTCGACCAGCACCTTGGCCAGCTCAATCGGCTCGACCTCGGCCCCTTCCAGATCGCTATTCCAGTTGGGGCCAATCAGCACCTCGTCCTCATCCAGATCGTTGACCCAGACATCGAGGAACTCTTCCAGATCGATGGCATCCGGCTCATAGTCGGCCCACTCTTCGGCACAGTGCAGGCGTGCATCGGACTCGTTGGACCAGAGCGGCATCACATCGGCGTCTTCAAATTCGGCCGATTGGCAGACCACCCAGTCCTCACCGTAACGCAGCCCCCACAACTGGCCCGATTCGCGGACCTCTTCGACAAACAGCTGGAAATTGGCGTCAAGGTTATCAGTTAACTTGCTCATTGGGCTCTCTCTTGCACTGTGCGCGGGCCAGGGTGGCCATCTGGGGCAAATGGTCGCCCAAAACCCCAGTGGACTCAAGGGATTCGCGGAAAAAAGCCCGCCCTTTCCTCATATTCGGTAGCTGCCAACCAGGGTGGAGAGCTGCCTGCTGCGCGATTCAAGCTGAACCACGGCCCGCTCCGTCTGCTCGTTATGCTCGAGGGCCCGGTGGGCAGCCAGGGCTATCGTGTCCATGTGGCTGTGGATCCCCCGCACAGAGTCGGTCTGCTGATTCGCCGCCTCGGCAATATGCCCGTTCATTCGGCTGATGGTATCGATGACGGTCGAGATATGGCCGATCACCTCGCCCATGCGAGCCGCCAAGCTGGCGGTGACGTCCGAAAGAGACTGCAACTGGCCGATCTGGCCCGTCACCTGGGCCGTCCCTTCTTGCACCCTGGCTATCATGTCGCGGATCTCATCGGTCGAGGCATGAGTGCGATTGGCCAGGGTGCGTACCTCATCGGCCACCACCGCAAAGCCGCGCCCCTGCTCCCCGGCCCGGGCGGCCTCGATGGCGGCATTGAGGGCCAGTAAATTGGTCTGCTCGGCGACCCCGCGGATCACCTCAAGAACTCTCTCGATGCTCTGACTGTTGGAGTCCAGCTGCGACACGGCGGTGACCGAGGTCATCAGCTGGGCGGCAAGACGACCGACCGCATCGGCCGTCTCCTGCATCAGGCTCTGCCCCTCCCGGATCATCATCATGGCCTGCTCGGCCGACGCCGCCGCCTCACGGGTATGGTCGCCAATCTGGGTGCAGCCGGTCGTCACCAGCGCGATCGCCTCTGCCGCCTTCTTCGTATCCCCCACCTGTTCATTGGCGAGCCGATGGTGGCTACGTGCGACCGACGCCAGCTGGGTGGCCGCCTTGTCGTTTTCCGCCGCGATCCCCTGCACCTGCAGCACCAGAGAGCCCATCTGTTCGGTGAAGCGGTTGAAGTTGCGAGCCAGTGCCGATAGCTCGTCACGCCCTTCGGCCTGTAACCTGGCCCGTAAATCCCCCTCCCCGCGAGCCAGCTCATCAAGCGCCCCGGTCGTCGCCGCCAGCGGCGTCACGATAGAGCGCGTCAGCCACCAGAGTGCGCCGCAGAGGACGGCCAGGATCACGCCGCTGAGCGACAACAGCCGCACCAAGACCTGCCAGTACTGCTGCTGCACGTCATCCACATAGATGCCGGTTCCGATGATCCAGTCCCAGGGCTCGAAACGCTTCACAAAGGAGATCTTGGCCACGGGCTCATCGGCCCCCGGCTTGGGCCATTGATAGGCCACATGCCCCCCTTCGCGCCGGGTCTGGGTGGCGGTCACAAACTCGACGAAAAGACGCTTGCCAGCGGGATCTGTGATGGTGGAGAGATCCTGGCCATCGAGCGCAGGCTTCATCGGGTGCATCACCATGAAGGGGCGGCTGTCGTTGATCCAGAAGTAGTCATCATGGCCATAACGCAGCGCCTTGAGTGTCTGGAGCGCCGCCTGCTTGGCCTGCGCCTCATCAAGCTCCCCGGCCTCGACCCGCTTGGCGTAGCTGGCCACCAGGCTCCAGGCCGTCTCGACCTGATGACGGGTCTGCTTGCCCTTCTCCGCCATCAGACTGCGGTAGTCCAGGGTGGCCGCAAGCAGGGTCAACAGGACGAGTGAGAGGACAATGAGTAGCGACACCAGCAACAGACGCTGGCGAATGGAGAGCGTTCTTAGCACACCGAGTTCCTCCGTTGAACAGGTCTAGCTACGCTATGGCATTGGGATTGAATAGTCCATTTGACTCCGAACTTATGCATCAAGAGTTTGATAGCGGACACGAAAAAGGGGCCCAAGGGCCCCTTCTCACACATGCCGGGATCACCGCTCCCAGTACACCTCTTCCAGGCTGTCTTCCTTCTCAGGCAGGCCACGGGAGAGACGCGGGCTGCTCTGGGCCAACACCTCATAGCTCACCCGGTTGGCGTACTTGCACACCTGGGAGAGGGAGGAGTAGGTGAGGAAATCGGCCACGTGCTTGGCGGAGTTGGGCACGGCACCGCGGTGGTAGGCATTGGCCACCATGTCGTGCAACACGGCAGACAGGGCCCCGTCGCCGGCACCGTTGGTGTTCTTGATCTTCTCCGGCCCACCCATGTAGGGGGAGATGTGGGAGTAGATGCGCTTGGGCACGCGGCAGCCACTGCGGGTCATGGGGCGGCTGAACTCGTACATGTTGAACTCGGGAATGACACCGGGCAGCAGTGGCAAGGTGGTCTCGCGCTTGAAGTCATCCTCGGTGTAGGCCGCCATGTAAAGACCCACAGGGCCTGCGGTGCAGAGCACCATGTCGGCCCAGTCCAGCGCCTTGTCGGCGGCGGCCAGGGGATCGGCAAAGCCGGTCAGGGCCTCCCCTTCCTCTTCGTTCATGGCAAGTACGGTGACGTTCTCGCTGATGAAGTCGCGCCACCACTGGGGATCGGACTCGATGACGAAGCGGGTGCCGAGGGTCAGCACCACGGGGACGCCTGCCTCACGGGCGTAGCGCACCGCACTCATGGCCGCCTCTTTCATGGGGGTGCCATCTTCACCGCGCACCAGGTAGGCGGTGATGACCAGCGCCGAGGCCTCCTTGATGATGCTCTCGGGGATGTGGGCCACATCCAGATGGTCCATCTTGCCGGGGTTGATGCCGAAGCTGCGCTCACCCCCTTCGGTGATGAAGGTGAAGCAGCGACCGATGGGGCCATCGACCGGCTGCAGGTAGTCCAGGTTGACCCGGGACGAGGTGTTGCACAGGTAACGGTAGGCATAGCTGCCGATGCGGATGTCCTGACTCATCACCCCGAGCAGGATGGAGTGGGAGTCAGCCAGCACCGAATAGTTGTGCATGGTGTTGCCGATAGTGCCACCGGCAAACTCGCTCACCACCATGTTGTTGCTCTTGAGCTCGTCGTAGATCTGCTCGGCCACCTCGTCGGAGATGAGCATGGAGTGGCCACGGCTCAGGCCATAGCGCTCGAGGAACGCGACATCCACATGAGCTTCAATATCGACCAGCGTCTGATCAATCCCCACCACATACGCCTTGCCCCGCTCGCCGAGGGTTGCACTCTGGGAGATGAGGGGATCGCGGCGATCCACCGGAAAGTAGTGTTTGGACTTGCGCTGACCGGGAAATTTCATGGCTCTGATCTTCGGCTGAAGGGGAAAAAGTGGGGCGCGATTCTACCACATCACGGCGGTGCGAAAAGTCGCCCGTTTCACTTTCCTTACCAAGACAACGCAGGCACGAAAAAGGAAAACGTTTACCGCCGAAGTCTGCGTCCCCGGGCTCACCAGCCCAGACAGATGCCCTGAACACTGGCCATCAGCAAGGCGGTAAAGGTCAGTATCATGCCCCCTTTGCGGGCCAGATTGGGGGCAGCCCGCTGCTGGATCCCCACCGCATGAAGCAGGCGTCCCGCCAGAAGCAGCAGACCGATGGCGTGCACCATGACCGGGGAGGCACCGGCCAGCTCGACGCCACCCATCAGCAGCAGTATCAGGGGGACATACTCGGCAAAATTGCCATGGGCGCGCATGGCAGAGCGCAGCACCGGCTCGTTACCGTCACCCAGGGATACCCGGTAGCGCAGACGACAGCGGATCACCCAGGCAGAGAGGCACAGAAAGAGCAGGCCCAGCAGGCCCGCATAGATCAAGGTAATGTGCAGCATCTTGGCTTCTCCTTCAGGCCAGCTCGCGGCAGATGAGCGACACCATCATGCGGATATGGGCCGGATCGTCGTTAAGGGACGGGATATAGTGAAATGCCTCACCGCCGTGCTCGAGGAACAGCTCGCGGTTCTGGCCATCGATCTCCTCCAGGGTCTCGAGGCAGTCGGCCGAGAAGGCGGGGCAGACGACATCGAGCCGTTTTATTCCCTTGGCCGGCAAGGCGGCGACCGTCTCGTCCGTATAGGGCTTGAGCCACTCCTCCTTGCCAAAGCGCGACTGGAAGGTGACACTCCAGCTCCCCTCGGCCAGCCCCAGCTCGGTGGCCAGCAGGCGGCCCGTCTCACGGCACTGATAGCCGTAAGGGTCACCCTCCTCCTGATACCGTTCGGGAATGCCGTGAAACGACATCAGCAGGTGATCCCCCTGCCCCTGCTGCTCCCAGTAGCGGCGCACGCTCTGGGCCAGGGCACGGATATAGTCGGGGTGGCCATGATAGTCGTGGATGAGGCGCATCACCGGCAGGTTGCGCTCTTTTTTCATCGCCTTGGCCCAGGCATCGAAGACGCTGGCGGTGGTGCTCACCGAATATTGGGGGTAGAGGGGCAATATGATGACCCGATTCACCCCTTGCGCCTTGAGGCTCTCCCACCCCTCGCTCATGGAGGGTGAACCGTAGGTCATGGCCAGGGCCACCGGCACCTCGACCCCCTCGCGCTTGAGCTCCTGCTCAAGCGCCGCGCGCTGACGCTGGCTGATGGCCATCAGGGGAGAGCCATCGGCGCTCCAGATAGACTGGTAGAGCCTGGCCACCTTGGGGGAGCGCGTCGGCAGAATGATAAAGTGGAGCAGCGGGCACCAGAGGGCGCGGGGGACATCGACCACCCGCTGATCGTGCAGAAACTGGCGCAAGAAGGCCTTGACGGCCGCAGTGGTCGGGGCAGACGGCGTGCCCAGATTGACGAGCAGGATCCCGGTTTTGGTTGTCACTTTGCTTCTCTGAGTCATCGTTATAAAAAAAGGGCCCTGATGGGCCCTCTTTTAATACCAGACTTTAGCCCAGCAGGGTAGCCAGTTGCTGACTCACCGCATCGACGCTCTGGGTACCGTCGATCTTGTGGTACCTGGTGCGGCCGGCATCGGCCTCTGCCTTGTAGAACCCGACCAGCGGGGCGGTCTGGGTGTGGTAGACGTCGAGGCGCTTGCGCACAGTAGTCTCTTCGTCGTCGGCACGGATCACCAGATCCTCGCCGGTCACGTCATCCTTGCCTTCCACCTTGGGCGGGTTGAAGACGACGTGGTAGGTGCGGCCCGAGCCCGGGTGTACGCGGCGGCCACTCATGCGCTTGACGATCTCTTCGTCCGGCACATCGAACTCGAGCACGAAATCTACATTGACGCCCGCTTCCTTCATGGCCTCGGCCTGGGGAATGGTGCGCGGGAAACCGTCCAGCAGGAAGCCGTTGGCGCAGTCGGACTGGGCGATACGCTCTTTAACCAGACCGATGATGATGTCGTCGGAGACCAGTTGACCTGCGTCCATCACCGCCTTGGCCTTGAGCCCCAGCTCGGTGCCCGCCGCGATCGCACCGCGCAGCATGTCGCCGGTGGAGATCTGCGGAATACCGTGTTTTTCCATGATGAACTGAGCCTGGGTACCCTTGCCGGCACCCGGCGCCCCGAGCAGAACAATGCGCATACACGCTCCTATTGATTGGTTATTCAAAATTAAGCGCAAGAAAAGCTACACGCTTTCCCCTGCTTCCACAAGTTTCGGGGGGACAAGCGCACAATTTACCACCAGTTCCCGCTCCTTGTGACGCCCTTTTTGCTTCGCGCAACCGAAAGCGTGGTGCGTGAACATGCAAAAAACAGAAGGCCCACCGAGGTGGGCCTTGCACTATTACTTCAGCAGCAGCCGGTTGACGCGGGCCACGAAGCTGGCCGGATCGGTCAGTCCTCCCTGCTCCGCCAACTGGGCCTGTTCGTGCAGCAGGGTCACCCAGTCACCGAACAGGGACTCGTCCTCGATATCGCCCAGCTTCTTGACCAGGGCGTGCTCGGGGTTGAGCTCGAGGATATATTTTTGCTCCGGCACCGGCTGGCCGGCGGCGCGCATCAGCTTGAGCATCTGGGTGCTCATGCCGTAGGCGTCGGTGACGATGCACGACGGCGAGTCGGTCAGGCGATGGGTGACGCGCACCTCTTTGACCGCATCGCCCAGGCTCTGCTTCACCCGCTCGATAAGGTCGGCGTTGGCCTTCTCGGACGCCTCCTGGGCCTCCTTGTCGGCGGCATCTTCCAGCTCGCCGAGATCCAGCTCACCTCGGGTGACCGAGATCATCTGCTTGCCGTCGAACTCGCTTAGGTGGCTCATCAGCCACTCGTCGACGCGATCCCACATCAGCAGCACCTCGATGCCCTTCTTGCGGAAGATCTCCAGATGCGGGCTGTTCTTGGCGGCGGCGTAAGAGTCGGCGGTGATGTAGTAGATCTTCTGCTGACCTTCCTTCATGCGGCCGACGTAATCTTCCAGCGACACGGTCTGAGCCTCGCCGTCACCGGCAGTGCTGGCAAAGCGCAGCAGCTTGGCGATCTCTTCGCGGTTGGCATAGTCCTCGGCCGGACCCTCTTTGAGCACGTTGCCGAACTCTTTCCAGAAGGTGGCGTACTTCTCGGCATCGTCCTTGGCGAGCTTGGAGAGCATGGAGAGCACCCGCTTGGAGCACGCCTTGCGCAGAGCCGCCGTGGTCTTGTTGTCTTGCAGGATCTCGCGGCTCACGTTGAGCGGCAGATCATTGGAGTCCAGCACCCCCTTCACGAAGCGCAGGTAGGTGGGCATGAACTGCTCGGCGTCGTCCATGATGAAGACGCGCTGCACGTAGAGCTTGAGGCCGTGCTTCTGCTCGCGGTTGTAGAGATCGAACGGGGCGCGTGCCGGCACGTAGAGCAGGCTGGTGTACTCCTGAGCCCCCTCGACCCGGTTGTGGGCCCACAAGAGCGGATCCTCGAAGTCGTGGGCGATGTGCTTGTAGAACTCCTGGTACTCTTCGTCCTTGATCTCTTTCGGGTTGCGGGTCCACAGGGCGGTGGCCCGGTTGACCTGCTCCCACTCACCCGGAGTGCCGACGATGGTCTCGCCATCCTCTTCCCGATCCGGGGTGCCCTCCTTGTACATCTCCACCGGAATCGAGATGTGATCGGAGTACTTGCCCACCACGGAGCGCAGACGCCAGTCATCGAGGAACTCCTCTTCCTCGGCGCGCAGGTGCAGGATCACGTCGGTACCGCGACCCTCTTTGGTCACGTCGGCGACGGTAAAGGAGCCCTCACCCTCCGATTCCCACTGCACGGCGCGATCAACCGGCTCGCCGGCGGCGCGGGAAACCACGGTCACCTTGTCGGCAACGATGAAGGCGGAGTAGAAGCCGACCCCGAACTGGCCGATCAGCTGGGAGTCCTTGCTCTGGTCGCCGGAGAGGTTCTTGAAGAACTCGGCGGTGCCGGAGCGGGCGATGGTCCCCAGGTGCTCGATCACCTGGTCACGGCTCATCCCGATCCCGTTGTCGGAGATGGTCAGGGTGCGCGCCTCTTTGTCGACGATGAGACGAACGCGCAGCTGACCGTCGTTCTCATACAAGGAAGGCTCGGAGAGCGCCTTGAAGCGCAGCTTGTCCGCGGCATCGGAGGCGTTGGAGATGAGCTCGCGCAGGAACACTTCTTTGTTGGAGTAGAGGCTGTGGGCCATCAGGCTCAGCAACTGTTTGACTTCGGTCTGAAACCCGTGGGTTTCTGCATGAACGGCTTGGGTCATCGGCAATTCCTTGACGATTTCAGGTTGAACGGATTCGACAAGGAAGATGGGGGCGCCCTGACGGCTTTCAAGGGGTGACAGATAAAATGCCGCACCGACCGCTGCATATTTCACCACTGGCCCGCAGAAAAAGGCCCCGCATGTGCAGGGCCCGGATCTTCCGGGCCTGACGACCCGGTGGCGGGAGTGACGACTCAGTTGAGGGGCTGACGCCCCATCAATGAGTGGGAGAGCGTGGTGCCGTCCACCAGCTCCAGCTCGCCGCCAACCGGTACCCCGTGGGCGATGCGGCTCACCTTGACCCCCGCAGAGCGGGCCATCTCGGCGATGTACCAGGCGGTAGCGTCCCCCTCGATGGTGGGGTTGGTGGCGAGGATCAGCTCCTCGATGGCCTCGTTTTGCAACCGGCGCTCGAGGATCTCGAGCCCCAGCTCCTCGGGGCCGATACCGTCGAGCGGCGAGAGGTGCCCCATCAGCACGAAGTAGCGCCCGCTGTAGTGGCCGGTCTGCTCGATGGCAGCGACATCGGCCGGGCTCTCCACCACGCAGAGCAGGCCGTTCTCGGCACGCTTGGGGCTGGCACACAGATCGCACTGCTCGTTCTCGGTGAAGGTGCGGCAGTGGCTGCAATGACCGATCTCGGTCAGGGCCCGGGTCAGAGTCTGGGCCAGCCGCAGGCCACGGCTGCGCTCGCGCTCAAGCAGCTGGAACGCCATCCGTTGGGCTGACTTGGGGCCGACGCCGGGCAGGACTTGCAGGGCCTTGATCATCTCGTCAAGGAGGGGACTGAATTTCATCGCGCTCTCGTTTTGCTCACGGTGTGGGGCAGGACTATACCCAAACCCGCCCCACCTTGTCATGGGCGAAGACCTGCGTCGATACGGAAGACTAGCGGGCCTCGAGACGCTTGACCTGCCACACCATGCGGCTGTGGTAGCGCTCCTTGTCGAGCTCGGGAAAATCGCTTAAGGGATAGATGATCCAAAGCGGCCCCTTGTTGCGTACCGTGAGCACAGCGCCATCCTGCTCGGCCGCCACCAGCACGGGGTAACGGTCAGCATCTTCCCTGGGGATAGACGCCGCATAGTCGTTAAGTGCCACGGCCCACACCTCGGGGGTCTTGAGCCCGGCCTGATTCAGCAAGTCCCGCAGCAACACCCCCTGGTAAGCGTGCATCCCCTCGGTCCAGGGTGTCTTGGTCGTTAAACGATGTTGGGGCAAAGCGGTAAACTGCTCGCGAGTCAGGCTCACCACCCCACCGGTGCCTGCCTCGATGGTGAGCAGCGGCTCGGCCCGAAGCGAGGGGGCCAGTAGCAGCAGTCCAATCCAGAAAGCGTGTCGCGTGCGCATGATGATCTCCCGTAAAAACCATCACAATCATAGCCTATGAGCCTGAATCGGATACAAAAGGCCCCGCCGAAGCGGGGCCCATCGGGATTAGAACGGCATCTTGAAGCCGGGGGGCAGTTGCATGCCGCCAGTCAGCTCGGCCATCTTGCTCTTGTTCTGCTCCTCGACACGGCGCACCGCATCGTTGAAGGCGGCCGCGATGAGATCCTCGAGCATCTCCTTGTCATCTTCCATCAGGCTCGGGTCGATGTCGACGCGACGTACGCTGTGGTTGCCGGTCATGGTGACCTTGACCATACCCGCGCCGGATTCGCCGATCACTTCCATCTCGGCCAGCTGCTCTTGCATCTTCTGCATGCGCTCTTGCATCTGCTGCGCCTGCTTCATCAGGTTACCCATTCCACCTTTACCAAACATATCTCTCGTCTCTCATCGTGAACGGATGCGGCCAGGCCGCGGGGCTTACCGAACAATATGGGGGCGGCAAGCATTTTTTCAAGCCGGGCGGGCCCGAAGGTGACATCAGCGTGACTGACATCAATCGGTCAGAGGTTCGATGGAGTCGATATGAAGTTCGGCTCCGAAGCGCTGACGTAAAAACTGAATATGGGGATCCCCTTGCATGTCCCCTCGCGCCTGCTCCAACACCTGCATGTAGAGGCGATGTTCGATCTCAAGCGGCGTCTCCTGCCCCTCGACGACCCCCAGCTCCACCTCGACTCGCACCGCCTCACCGAGCGCCGGCGTCAGATGCTCGGCCAGAGCCTGACACGCCTTGTCGCTCACCAGGTGACGCTGCTCGGGCTTGAGGGTCAGGTGCAACAGACCCGGCTCCCGGCGCAACACCGAGTTAATGGCAAGCTGGCGCAGCCGCCCCCCCACCTGGGTGTGGGAGATGAGCTCGGCCCAGGGATCGCCGCAGTGGGCCAGCAGGCTGGCCGGCATCAGGCGCTCGCCAAAGTCCCCCTGCTCCTCGTCGCTCTCCAGTTCATCCCAGTCGATGGGCAGTCGCTCGGGGGAGGCAAGCGCCTCTGTCGCAATCACAGGCTCTGCAACAGGCGGCGCAACCGGCGCGGTCACTGGCATCGCGACAGGCTCGGGGGCCGGCATGGGCGCCGGACCATCATCCAGCGGCCAAGGCGGCAGATCGTCGACGGATGCCGCCGACGCGGGCGGGGCACTCATGGGCGGCTCGGCACTGGCCATGGCCGCCTCGTAGTCGCTCCAGAGCTGACCGTCATCCTCCTCTTCCTCAAGGGGGGCGAAGGCCGGATCCACACGAGGCGGCGCGGGACGCAAAGGCTCTGCTCGCGGCGCGGGGGACGGGGCACTCTCGACCTGGCGAGGCGGTGTGACCGACGGTACCCGCACCGGCGCAGGCTCACCACGGGAGCGGCTGCGCAGCATATTCTTCTTGCCAAGCAGTGCCAGGGCCCCCGAGACCCTGGGCTCAGGCTCAGGGGAGTCGACCACGGGGGAAGGCGCCACGGCCTGTACCTCTTCTTGCGAAGAGGGCGCATAACCCATCTGCTCGGCCTGCTGCATCAACTCGGCCTGCTCGGCAAAGAGGGCCTGCTCGGCGGGCTCAGGCTCTCCCGCCGGTGACGACTTTCCCGTCTCGTCCGCGACCACCGGCGCCGGGCTGATACTCTGCTCTTGCGCCAACCCTTGGGGCCGGGCAGGGGCACTCTCATCGGCAGAGCGCGTCACCTGGGCGGGCACCGCCGTCATGGTCCCCAGAGGCGCCATGGCCTGGGGCGCCGGACTGAAGCTCGCCGGCGGCAGCGCAACCCGGCGGGGCGAGAAGGCGAGCATGCGCAGCACCGTCATCTCGAGGCCGGAGCGACCATCCGGGGCCCAGGGAAGCTCCTTGCGACCATTGAGGGCAATCTGGTAACAGAGCTGCACCTCTTCGGGGCTCATGGTCTGGGCCAACAGACGCAGGGCATCGGCATCGCCCCCCTCCTCCTGCACGCTGGAGGGGAGCATCTGCGCCAATGCGGTGCGGTGCAGCAGGGCCTCCAGCTCGGCATGCAGCTGATCAAAATCGGGGCCCAGGGTGGCGATTTCGGCCACCTTGGCCATGGCAGCCGGCGCATCCTGGCGCAGCACCGCCTCCACCAGCTGGTAGAGGTGGCGATGATCCAGGGTACCGAGCATGGAGAGCACGCTCTCGAGGCGCACGCTGCCGTTGCCGTGGGCCAGGGCCTGATCGGTCAGGCTCAGGGCATCGCGCATGCTGCCATCGGCCGCCTTGGCCAGGGCCAACAGGGCGCGCGGCTCAAACGGCTGCGCCTCCCTGTCCAGCACCCACTCGAGTTGTTTGGCGATCTGGGTCTGATCCAGGCTCTTCAGGTGAAACTGCAGGCAACGCGACAGTATGGTGATGGGGAGTTTCTGGGGATCCGTGGTCGCCAGCAGAAACTTCACATAGGGGGGCGGCTCCTCCAGGGTCTTGAGCAGGGCGTTGAAGCTGTGACGAGAGAGCATGTGCACCTCGTCGATGAGATAGACCTTGAAGCGCCCGCGGGCCGGTCGGTACTGGACGTTGTCGAGCAGCTCACGGGTGTCCTCCACCTTGGTGCGCGACGCCGCATCTATCTCCAGCAGGTCGACGAAGTTACCCTGGTCGATCTCCCGGCAGGTGTCGCAGACGCCGCACGGATGGCTGCTCACCCCCTGCTCGCAGTTGAGGCTCTTGGCCAGAATGCGGGCGATGGTGGTCTTGCCGACCCCTCGGGTGCCGCTTAGCAGATAGGCATGGTGCAATCGCCCCTGCTCCAGGGCATTGGTGAGGGCCATCAGCACATGCTGCTGACCTACCACCTGGTCAAATGTACGGGGGCGCCACTTGCGGGCCAGAACCTGATAGCTCATCGCACTCCATCTGGGGCTGGGAAGGTAATGGCGGGGATGCTAACACAAAGGGGACGACGGCAATACCGTCCGGGGATCGAGTGCGCGGATTTGCGGCACCCATAAACGACAAGAGCCGCCCTGAGGCGGCCCTTGTCAGCACGAGGGGATCACTCCCCCTCGAACTCAACCAGGCTCAGCACCTTGACACCGGCCGCGGTCAGGCGGGCATCGCCACCCAGCTCGGGCAGGGAGATGACGAAGGCAGCATCGGTGACCTCACCGCCGGCGCGGCGGATAAGCTTCACCGCCGCATCCACGGTGCCACCGGTGGCCAGCAGATCGTCGACCACCAGCACCTTGTCACCGGCCACGATAGCATCGGTGTGCATCTGCAGGGTGTCCTGACCGTATTCCAGCTCGTAGGACTCCTCGATCACCTCACGCGGCAGCTTGCCGGGCTTGCGAACCGGCACGAAGCCGACGCCGAGGGCACAGGCCACCGGTGCACCGAAGATGAAGCCACGGGCTTCGGTACCCACTACCTTGGTGATCCCCTGATCCTGATAGTGCTTCACCAGCAGATCGATGGTGGTGCGAAATGCCTCGGCATCTTCCACCAGGCTGGTGATATCGCGAAACATGATGCCCGGCTTGGGATAGTCGGGAATGGTCTTGATGCTGTTTTCGAGAAACTTCAGGGTATCCGGGTTCATGTTGTAACCGTTGATTCGACTCGCCTCGGCGAAAAACAAAAAAGCCCGTCATCGCAAAAATGACAGGCCCACTCCATTGCATTTTGCCGCCATAGCTTAGGCACTTCACTCCTTCAATGCAACTGGCTCGACCAGGGGCAAACGATTGAGCCAGGTGAGCAGGATCACCATTATCACCACAAGCAGGACACGCACCCGGATATCGGGTATCAGGATCAGCGAGAGTGATAAGGTCATCAATATAAAGAGGTTGGCCCGCCGCCGTGCCGAACGACGAATCCCCCTGTGTTGCTGCCAGTCCAGGATCAGGGGGCCGAAGTAGCGGTGGGCCAACAGCCAGGCGTGAAAGCGCGGTGACGAGCGGGCGAAGAGGGCGGCGGCCAGCAATACAAACGGGGTTGTCGGCAACAGAGGCAGCACCATCCCAATCACACCAGTGACAAGACTGAGCCAGCCAAGCAGCATCAAGAGTGTCTTCATCTCGCTCCTCCCCAGAGTACGACTATCCTGGCTGAGATGGTGGCTGACAGGCGCCCCCCTTGCCACTACAATCTCGCCTCCTTTTTCACGCAGGCAGCCATCTTCATGCACGTCACTCTGGCCCCCATGCAGGGGGTGCTCGATCATCTCATGCGCGAGACCCTCACCGCCGTCAACGACTACGACCTGTGCATCAGCGAGTTCGTGCGGGTGGTCGATCAGCTGCTGCCTGCCAAGGTCTATCACCGCCTCTGCCCCGAACTCAAGCAAGGCGGCAAGACCCGTGCCGGCACGCCGGTCAGGGTACAACTGTTGGGACAACACCCACAGTGGATGGCCGAAAATGCCCTGCGCGCCGTGGAGCTCGGCTCCCCCGGGGTCGATCTCAACTTTGGCTGCCCCGCTCCCACGGTCAACAAGAGCCAGGGGGGCGCCGTGCTGCTGAAAACCCCCGAGACGGTACACGCCATCGTGCGGGCAGTGCGCGATGCGGTGCCGGCGCACCTGCCGGTCAGCGCCAAGATCCGCCTGGGCTTCGAGGACAAGTCCCTCTATATGGAGAACGCCGACGCCGTCTGTCAGGGGGGCGCCAACGAGCTGGCAGTCCACGCCCGCACCAAGGTCGAGGCCTACCGTCCTCCGGCCCACTGGGAATACGTGGACGCCATCCGCCGCACCCTGCCCATCCCGGTCACCGCCAACGGCGAGATCTGGAACCACGCCGACGCCGTCCGCTGCCGCGAGGTGTCGGGTTGCGATCGCCTCATGGTGGGACGCGGCGCCCTGTCGCTGCCCAACCTTGCCGATGTGATGAAGCAAGGGTGCCCCCACATGAGCTGGCCCGAGGTGCTGCGACTCATGGTGCGTTACAGCGATCAGGATCTGGCCAGTGACAAGGCCGACTACTACCCGAGCCGCATCAAGCAGTGGTTTAGCTACCTCAAGCGGGAATACCCTGAGGCCGATGCGCTGTTTCTCTCCCTGCGTACCTATAAAGAGATAGCGCCAATCCGGGAGGCCCTGCTGCAGGCGGCAGAAAAGCTGGGCTAACCATGGCTAACTTGACTCATATCATTCTGAGCCCCCTTCGCCCTCCCTATACTGAGCGCACTGTTGTTAGCCTGATGGGGGCATTGTGTGTGAACTGAGTGAGGCACGCCTGATCGAATGGCGTCGCCGTCTCGAATCCCTTTGGGCCGAAGCCCGCGCCGAGCTGGTTGCCCGGATGGAAGCGACGCAGGTTGGCGAAATGGGGCCCGAGCTGGCCCAGTGTGATACCGAGCAGCTGATCAGCATAGGACAGCGACTCCTGCCCAATCAGAGCGCCCCCCTGACCGCCCGGCTGCTCCATGTGGAGGCCGCCCTCTGTCAGATGGAACTGGGCCTCTATGGTCTCTGCGCCGACTGCGAGGAGCCGCTCTCCGTCGCCGCACTGGATCAGGATCCCGCCCTGCAGCGCTGCCCGCGCTGCGAGAGTCGTTATCGCAAGGGCAACCACGCCCACGAATTGTAATGGATGCCACCTCTGGCTGGTGAGCCGCTCTCCCCTGCTCAATACTCTGGGGAGTGACTCCAGCCGGGGGCGTATCGTGCTTCGTTTACTCCTGCTTCTTTTTTTGGCTCTTCCTCTTGCGGCCCATGAGGCCAACAAGATGCATCAACCCCTGCGCGTCGGCTGGACCGACTGGTATCCCTACTCCTATCGCAGCGCAGGCAACCTGACCGGCCTGGATGTGGAGCTGACCCGTCTCATCCTGGAAGAGGCAGGCTTCACCCCCCAATTTATCGAGATGCCCTGGGCCAGGGTGCTGCGGGAGATCGAATTTGGCTCGATAGATATCGGCATGTCGGCCAACAACACCGAAGAGCGCGCCCGCTATGCCCGTTTCTCTCTCCCCTACCGCACCGAACAGACCGCCCTGATGATCCACCGCCCCCAGTTGCCCCAGTGGCAGCACCTCAAGGGATTACAGGAGCTTGTGGAACGCGACGACTTCCTGCTCGGGGTGCTCAAAGGCTTTGATTACGGTGAGACCTTTCGCCCCCTGCTGGCCGATCCCCGCCTTCAGAAACAGCTGATCGTTCGTATGCGCCTCGAGCCACTGGTTCGACTGCTGCTCTCTGATCGGATCCAGGGCATCATCATAGATCCGGGTAATCTCATCACCCTGAGACAAAGTGCCCTCCCCTCGATGAGCTCTACCCGCTGATAACGACCCGGGCCACCCCGGTGCACCTCATCATGAGCCTCGCGAGTACCGATGAGCGACAAAAGGCCCGGATCGATGCCTCGATCCGGGCCCTGCTCGTCGACAAGCGGCGTTATGAGAACATACTCAAACGCTTCGGGGCAGAGATCTCCCTGCTCCCTATTCCTGCAGCAGATGCCCCACCAGCTCACGGCGCCAGCCGGTGAGCAGAGCAGGAGGCTCGAGTGCAGCACGCTCGGCCTCGCTCAGGCGCCAGCTCCAGGTGAAATACTGGTGGATGGTCTTCTTGCTGGCGATAAGTTCGGGCGGCACGCCACACTCCTTGGATTTCTCCTCGACCAGGGCCTTGATGCGCTTGAGCTCCCCCTTGTACTGGGGAAAGTCTACCAGCCGGCGGATACGCTCGGGCCACAGCTGCGGATCCCCGGCCTGGGCTTTGGCGACGATATCGAGCAGGCGCTTGCCATGGATCTTGATCTCGATGGGCAGCAGGCCAAGCTCGTTGAGATCGCGCAAAGAGGCCGGTCGGCGCTCCGCCACCTTGTAGAGATGCAGCTCCTTGACCACGAAGTTGACTGCCAGATCCCGGCGTACCGCCTCCTGTTGGCGCCAGGCCGCCAGCTCGCGCAGGATGGCGAGCTCGCGCCGCCCCAGCTGCCAGGCGTTGCCGATGTCCAGATACGCCTGATAGGGATCGCTGATGGCCACCTTGCGGGCGCAGTGGCTACGACACTCCTCCTCGAACCAGGCCAGCTTGCCACTCTCGGCGAGCCGCGCCATCACCTGCCGGTAGAGAGGCACCAGATAGAAGACGTCAGCCGCCGCATAATCGAGCTGACGCGGGCTCAAGGGACGGGCCAGCCAGTCGGTGCGGGCCTGATCCTTGACCAGCTCCACCCCGATAAAATCCTTGACCAGGGCACCAAAGCCCACCGACACGCCGTAACCGAGGAAGGCGGCGGCGAGCTGAGTGTCGTGCATCAGGGCCGGCAGGTGGCCCGCCTCGTGCTGAATGAGCTCGAGATCTTCGCCCGAGGCGTGCAGCACGCTGAGACGACCCGGCTCACCGAGGATCTTCCACAAGGGGGACATGTCCACGGCCAGGGGATCGATCAAGGCCAGTTGATGGCCGTCGTAGATCTGGAACAGGCCGAGTTGGGGGTAATAGGTGCGGGTACGTACAAATTCGGTATCGATGGCGAGCGGCCCGTCCGCGAGCTCGGCCAGGTAGGCCTCGAGACGGGGCTGCTCAAAAATCAGTTGGTATTGCATGGCGTCGCCTTGTGCTGACCGGCCCCGAAAACAACAGCGCCGTGGGGGAACCACGGCGCCGGGGAAGGCAGGGACCTTATTGCTGCTTGGCAAGCTCCTCGTCACGCAGCACGCGGCGCAGGATCTTGCCCACATTGGTCTTGGGTAGTTCGTCGCGGAATTCTACCAGCTTCGGCACCTTATAGGCAGTCAGATGTGTGCGGCAGTGGGCTATCATATCCTCTTCGCTCAGACTCTGGTCTTTGCGCACCACGAAGATCTTCACCACCTCGCCGGACACCTTGTGAGGCATACCGACGGCGGCCACTTCCATCACCTTGGGATGCATGGCCACCACATCTTCGATCTCGTTGGGATAAACGTTGAAGCCGGAGACCAGAATCATGTCCTTCTTGCGATCGACGATCTTGAAGAAACCCTGCTCGTCAAAGGTTGCGATGTCACCGGTGCAGAGCCAGCCATCCTGGATCACCTCGGCGGTCGCCTCGGGGCGCTGCCAGTAGCCGGTCATCACCTGGGGACCGCGCACCTGCATCTCGCCCGGCTTGCCGAGCTCGCTCACGACCTGACCCTCGTCATCGACCAGGCGGATCTCGGTGGAGCAGACCGGCAGGCCGATAGAGCCGTTGTAGGTAGTGAGATCGTAGGGGCAAACGCTCACCAGGGGGGCACACTCGGTCAGGCCATAGCCCTCGAGCAGGGGCACCCCAGTGGTCTGCTGCCACTTCTCGGCCACCGCGCGCTGTACCGCCATGCCGCCACCAATGGTGAGCTTGAGGCGCTCGAAGTTCATGGAGGAAAAATCGGGATTGTTCACCAGAGCATTGAACAGGGTGTTAACCCCAGTGATGCAGGTGAAGGGATATTTCCTGATCTCCTTGATAAACCCGGGAATATCGCGCGGGTTGCTGATGAGCAGGTTGTAACCACCGAGGCGCATAAAGAGCAGGCAGTTCACGGTCAGGGCGAACACGTGGTAGAGCGGCAGGGCGGTGACCACGAACTCCTTGCCCGCTTGCAGGCGCGGCCCGTAGACACCCAGACACTGCTCGACGTTGGCAATCATGTTGCGGTGGGTCAGCATGGCCCCCTTGGAGAGGCCGGTGGTACCGCCGGTATACTGCAGGAAGGCGATGTCCGAATTCTTGATCTCGGGTTTGACGTACTGCAGGAAGCGTCCCTTGGCGAGGGCATGGCGCATGGTGCTGGCCCCCGGCAGGTTGTATTTGGGTACCAGCTTCTTGACGTACTTGACCACGAAGTTGACCAGGGTTCCCTTGGCCAGCCCCAGGTTATCGCCCATGCGCGTCAGGATGACGTGCTTGACCGGGGTATCGTAGACCACCTTCTCCAGGGTGTGGGCGAAGTTGGAGACGATGACGATTGCCTTGGCGCCCGAGTCCTTGAGCTGATGCTCCAGCTCACGCGGGGTATAGAGGGGGTTGACGTTCACCACCGTCATGCCGGCGCGCAGGATGCCAAAGACGGCGATGGGGTATTGCAGCAGGTTGGGCATCATGACCGCGACCCGATCACCCCGCTCCAGCTTGAGTTCATCTTGCAGGTAGGCGGCGAAGGCCCGGGACTGCTCTTCGAGGCGGCGGTAGGTGATGGTCTGTCCCATGTTGACGAAGGCGGGCATGTCGGCAAACTTGCTCACCGACTCCTCGAACATCTCCACCAGAGAGCCGTACTTGTCCGGATCGATCTCGGCCGGAACCCCTTCCGGGTAACGCTTGAGCCAGACCTTCTCCACGTGATTCTCCTGCATATAAAGCACCTGTGCGCTCACCCTGTTTCCTCCATCCCTGGATCATTCAATCGGCTGTTTTGAGCTAGAGCTCTAAGGTAGTCACATGGTGACACAAGGATTATTGAATTAACAGCGATTTAACAGAGTGAGACTGGATTGAATTGAAAGAATAGTGACGTAGGGCGGGGATTCTACCGGATAAGGCAGAATTTTTCGATACAAGCTGCGGTGATTGCAGGATCTTCCATATGGAAGTGATGTCCTCCCTCCACCATGCCGGATTCCAAGCGCCCTATGGTATCACGACGCGCCACCAACTGATGGCTGAGCTCGGGATAACCGCGTGTCCCCTGCAACAGCAGTACGGGCGCCGTGATCGCCCCGAGCAGCGCCCTGGTCTGTCCCTCGCTCATGCGCAGGGGTGTGCGCTCACGCAAGGCGGGATCGCTGCGCCAATACCAACGCCCTGCCCGCTCGATCAGGGCTCGCTCCACGATGAGACGCACCAGATGAGGAGCCAGATCCCCCACCTGGCAGCGGGCCACCACCGCCTGCTCCGGTGTCGAAAAACCGGGGTGCTGGCGCCGGGTGGTGCGGGTACGACTCTCGAGTACCCGGCGGATCTGCCCCGGCACCTCCTCATCGGGCGCAGTGAGAGGACCCAGTCCCTCGAGCAGGATGAGGTGAGAGACCGGCTCGGGAAAGACCCCGGCATAGGCCGAGGCGATCAGCGCACCGAGAGAGTGGCCGAGCAGGATGACATGGTGCCACCCCGCCGCCCGGATGATGCGATGAAGATCATCCAGCCAGTCCACAAACACATAGGGGGTCGACTTGTGGTCCGAATGACCGTGACCGGGCAGATCGATGGCGACCAGCTGACACCCCTGAAGGTGAGCGGCCAGGGGTCGAAAGCTCTCGCTGTTATCGAGCCAACCGTGAAGGGCAAGGATCAGGGGAGCGCCGGGCTCCCCCCAACGTTGAAAGGCGACCCGGCGGCCATCATCGAGCCGGATCTCGCCGGTGTCAGCGTGGCAGGGCATGGATAGAGCGCCGCGGCCAGAAGGGATCGTAGAAGGGGTCATAGAAGAAGGGATCCACATAGCGAACCTCAACCTCTTTGACCGGGGGCCAGAGCTTGCTCTTGTCCACCTCTAGGACCGCGAAACGGTAGGGATGCTCCCCTATCTTGCCATCCACCGGGGCCGCCACCTTGCCGAGCACGCTCAGGGAGCGCCCCTTGGCATAGAGGGTGGGATCCACAAAGCCCGGCATGATGGCGAGAAACCGCCCCGCGCTCTGCTCGGTCTGCTGCGGCACCCCGTTGGATTTGAGCGGCAACTCCACCACCTCGAGCACACTGCGGCTCGGCTCGTTGCGCACCTCGGCAATGACCCCGCTCCAGCGCGCCATGGCACCACTTTGCTCCAGCGCGGGCTTGAACGGTACCAGCGCCGATTCAGGCTCGTAGGCGAGCTCCCGCGGCACAGTGCCGCAGGCCGCGAGCAGTAGGGTCGCCGCGCCCAACAGTAGTCTGCTCCACGGTTTCGATGAATAACCCATGCACAACCCTCCTCGAAAGAGGGGGGCTCCCCCTCCGGTCATTCCCGACCCGGCAGCTTCTTCCAGGTCACCTTGTCCCGCAAGTATACGGGGGTTGCGGCCTCAACCGCTACCGCCTCACCGGCCAACCAGGCGGCGCGGGCAAGCGGCAACATGTCCTCGGCCATCGGTAGCCAGGGAGCGCTCGCAGGCACCTGTTCGCCTGCCAGTTGCAGCACCTCCCCATAGGTGGCAAAACCGGTGCCGATGGCGTGCCACTCCCCCTCCAGGGCGAGTTCGGCTGCCAGCCGTTGAGGATCAATAACACACTCTTCCTGAACCGGCACCATCAGACCCGACTGCTCCTCGAAACGTCCGAAATAGACCTCGTTCATGCGCGCATCGATGGCGGTGAGCACCCGGCGGGCGCCATCACGACGCCAGGCCCCCTGAGCCATGGCCGCCAGGGTAGAGACAGCGATGAGGGGTTTCTCGGCCCCCAGCGCCAGCCCCTGCGCCACGCCGATACCGATACGCACCCCGGTAAAGGAGCCGGGCCCGCGGCCAAAGGCGATGGCGTCGAGATCCGCCAGCGTGATACCCGCCTCGTCGAGCAGGGACTGCACCATGGGCAGGATCTTGCGGGTATGGTCGCGGGGCGCCTCTTCATAACGGGCAAACACCTGCTCACCCACCAGCAGGGCGGCGGAGCAGGCTTCGGTGGCAGTATCGACGGCCAGGATCTTCAACACGCTGTTTCCTTAAACATTGCTTGGCGAGGGCCCAGCGCCCTCGCGGAAAAACTCACCCAGCCGCGCCAACTCCCGGGTACGGGGGATGGGGGGCAGGCTCTTGATAAAGGTGGCGCCATAGGCGCGGTTGACCATACGCGGATCGCAGATGACCAGTACCCCGTGGTCCCCTCTGTCGCGAATGAGGCGCCCCACCCCCTGCTTGAGGGCGATGACCGCCTTGGGCAATTGCACGTCGAAGAAGGGATCGCCACCGCGCAGTCGACAATCCTCGATGCGCGCCTTGAGCAGGGGATCGTCGGGAGAGGCGAAGGGCAGCTTGTCGATGATAACACACGAGAGCGCCGCCCCCCGCACGTCGATCCCCTCCCAGAAGCTGGCGGTGGCCACCAGTACGGCACGGCCATTCTCGACGAAGCGCCTGAGCAGCTGCGACTTGTTCTCCTCCCCCTGTAGCAGCACGGTGCGGCCCATCTCGCGGCGCAGGACCTCGGCCACCTGGCGCATTGCCTGATGGCTGGTACAGAGGAAGAAACAACCGCCCGGGGTACGGTTGATAAGCGGAATCATCATGGTGGCAAGCCGCTCCCCACGCCCGAAGGCGTTGGGTTCGGGCAGAGAGCGCGGCACACACAGGCGCGCCTGCTCGGCATAATCAAACGGGCTCTCCAGGGTCAGCTCGGCGCTGCCACCGAGCCCCATCTCACCGGCGAAGTGGCCAAAGTGGCCATCCACCGTCAGGGTGGCGGAGGTAAAGATCCAGCTCACCTCGGGGCGCTGCACCTCGCCATTGAAGCGTTCGGCCACCGAGAGGGGGGTCAGATTCAATGAGAAGTGCAGCCGGGTGCACTCATACCAGTAGGAGCAGCCGGTTTCCCCGAGCGAGAGCACCTCGCCAAGGCGGCTTTTAACCTCACTCACCCGCTCGAAGCACTGGTCGAGCCGCTCGCCGCGCCCGAGCGCTATCTTGAGCACGTCGTAACAGAGCGACAGGGCATCGGTGAGGCGCGCCAGCGCCTGGCCCCAGTGACTGCTTTTCATCATGTCGCGGGTGTTGCCACGTCCGCTCTCCATGCCAAAGGCCAGGCGCAGGTCCTGGCTGGCAATCTGCAGCCGGTCGGCCCCCTTGCCAAGCTGGTTCATGTCCTGGGCCTCGCTGCGATAGGCGAGCTGGATGTCCTGGGCAAGATCTTGCAGGGTGCGACTCGAGAGCGACTTGCCAAAGTAGCTGGTGGCGATCTCGGGCAGCTGGTGCGCCTCGTCGAATACATAGACCTGGGCTTCGGGCACCAACTCGCCAAATCCCGTGTCTTTCACCGCCAGATCGGCAAAGAAGAGGTGATGGTTGATCACCACCACCTGGGCCTCCATGGCCCGGCGACGGGCGATCACCAGATGGCAATCGTCGTAGTAGGGGCAGTCGCGCCCCAGGCAGTTGTCGTTGGTACTGGTGATATGGGGCAGGATCTCGGCGTTCTCCTGCAGCCCCGGAATATCCCCCACATCCCCTGTATTGGTGGTACCGGACCAGGACTTGACCTTGACCAGATCGGCCAGCACCTCGGCCTTTTGCAGATGAGACTCGCTCATCAGGTTGTTGAGCCGCTCGAGACAGAGATAGTTGCTGCGCCCCTTGAGCAGGGCCACCGGGCGGGCATAGTCGAGGGCGCCTATGATGGTCGGCAAGTCCCGGTGGTAGAGCTGCTCTTGCAGGTTCTTGGAGCCGGTGCTGATGACGATGCGCTTGCCAGAGTGAAGAGCCGGCACCAGATAGGCGTAGGTCTTGCCGGTGCCGGTCCCCGCCTCCACCAACAGGCGCCCGTGGCTATCGATGGCGCGCTCCACCGCCCTGGCCATCTCCAGCTGGGGAGCGCGGGCGACAAAGCCGTCGATGTGACGAGAGAGGGAGCCATCGGGGGCAAACAGGGTCGAGACAGTGGTCAAGGCAGGTCTTCCGGCGAAAAGGCCGAGTATACCAAAAGCGCCGCTCAGACGAAGAGATCGATCTGATGGGGGGGATCGTCCGGGGGCGACGCCTCCTCTTCCACCTCGTTCGCCACCCGCTTCACCGGCTTGCCGGCAGGGGGTTGCTCCTTGCGCCGCTCCTTGGGATCGGCCGTGCTCTCGGCAACTCTGGGCTTCTTGCCGACTGCCCTCACCTCACGGGAGATAGGCTCACTGCCCGGCGTTGCCGGCGCACGGGGCAGGATGGAGAAGATCAGATCCTGGTTGGCCATGGTGCGCTCCCTATCCGGCAGAGGGCCGGACTCCCCTAAAGATGGACTGATCACTTATCGACCGCAAAACCGCTTGCTTGATATGCGCGACTATTTTTCGGGGGCGGGGTTGCAATTTCTGACCAGACGGGTAAGTTAAAACCCATTGTGCACTGGCACTCCAATTCGTAAAGAGAGATTTACATCATGTCTAACCTGCTGAAGACCCGTCACCATCACCACCATCATCCCGACTAGTCTTTCAGGAGGTTGGCTGCTGGAAGACCGATACTGGTGACTTCCTGCAGGCCCTCGATCAACAGACCCTCGGAAGCACCGCTTCCGAGGGTTTTTTGTTTTTAATACGAAGGAAAATCGAGCAATGGAAACACAACGTCTGCGCATCGCCATGCAAAAGTCCGGTCGCCTGAGCCAGGACTCCCAGGCCCTGTTGAAAAGCTGCGGCCTCAAGATCAACCTCCTGGAGCAGCGTCTCATCGCCCACGTGGAAAACATGCCCATCGACATCCTGCGGGTACGCGACGATGACATCCCGGGGTTGGTGATGGACGGCGTGGTCGATCTCGGCATCATCGGCGAGAACGTGCTCGAAGAGGAGCAGCTGAGCCGCCGCGCCCTGGGTCAGGCCGCCGATGTCAAGGTACTCAGACAACTCGACTTCGGTGGCTGCCGCCTGTCACTCGCCGTGCCGCGCGAGATGGAGTACACAGGCGCCGAGTGCCTGGCCGGCAAGCGCATCGCGACCTCCTATCCCGGCCTGCTCGGACGCTTCTTCGCCGAGCGTGGCCTCCCCTTCAAGAGCGTGATGCTGGGCGGCTCGGTCGAGGTGGCCCCGCGCGCCGGACTCGCCGACGCCATCTGCGATCTGGTCTCTACTGGGGCGACCCTGGAGGCCAACGGCCTCAAGGAGGTCGAGGTGATCTACCGCTCCAAGGCGGTGCTGGTGCAGGCTGCCCAACCTCTCGAGGCGAGCAAACAGCAACTTATCGACACGCTGATGCCGCGCATCCAGGGCATGCTGCAGGCGCGCGAGAGCAAGTACATCATGCTGCACGCTCCCAAGGAGAAGCTCGAGGCCATCACGGCACTGCTGCCGGGAGCCGAGCGTCCCACCATCATGCAACTGGCCGGCGATACCAACCAGGTGGCCCTGCATGTCGTCTCAAGCGAGACCCTGTTCTGGGAGACCATGGAGCGTCTCAAGGCCCTGGGGGCCAGCTCTATCCTGGTGCTGCCCATCGAAAAGATGATGGAGTAACGCCATGCAGACCCTGATCTGGAACACCCTGGCCCCGGAGCAACAGCGCAGCCTGTTGGCCCGCCCGGCCCTGGCCAACGCCGACACCCTCGAGAGCACGGTGCGCGGCATCATCAGCGAGGTGCAGCGCCGCGGTGATGCGGCACTGCGCGAGCTCTCCGCCCGTTTCGAGCGTGCTCCTCGCGAGACCCTGCGCATCAGCCGCGCCGAGTTCGACGCCGCAGAGGCGCGCCTGGGAGAGGAGATTAAAGCCGCCATCCGCCAGGCCATCGGCAACATCCGTACCTTCCACGCCGCCCAGGCCCAGCCGGTGCTGCGTATCGAGACCCAACCCGGCGTGGTGTGCGAGCTGCGCACCCAGCCCATCGGCCGGGTCGGCCTCTACGTACCGGGGGGCAGCGCCCCGCTCCCCTCCACCGTCATGATGCTGGCCGTGCCGGCGGCCCTTGCCGGCTGCCGTGAGGTGGTGCTCTGTACCCCGTCGCCGGCCAGCGACGAGATCCTGTTTGCCGCCCGCGCCTGCGGGGTCGAGAAGGTGTTCGCCATCGGCGGCGCCCAGGCCATCGCCGCCATGGCCTACGGCACCGAGAGCATCCCCAAGGTCGACAAGATCTTCGGCCCTGGTAACAGCTACGTGACCGAGGCCAAGCGCCAGGTAAGCCAGGACGTGCGTGGCGCCGCCATCGACATGCCGGCCGGTCCCTCCGAGGTGCTGGTGATCGCCGATGGGTCGGCCAACCCCGAGTTCGTGGCCGCCGATCTGCTCTCCCAGGCCGAGCACGGTCCGGACAGTCAGGTAGTGTTGGTGACCGATGCCCCGGCCTTGGCCGACCAGGTGCAGGAGGCACTCTCCCGCCAACTCGCCGTGCTGACACGCCGCGACATCGCCGCCGAGGCCCTTCGCAGCAGCCTGATCCTGCTGTGCCGCGATCTCGACGAAGCGTGCGCCATCTCCAACGCCTACGCCCCCGAGCACCTCATCGTGCAGACCCGGGCGCCGCGCGATTTGCTCGACAAGCTCGAGAATGCCGGCTCCATCTTCCTCGGCCCCTGGACCCCGGAGTCGGTGGGTGACTACGCCAGCGGCACCAACCACACCCTGCCCACTTACGGCTACGCGCGCACCTGCTCGAGCCTGGGGCTCGCCGACTACCAGCGCCGCTACACGGTGCAGGAGCTGAGCGCCGAGGGGCTCAAGGGGCTCGGCCCCGTGGTCGAGTGCATCGCCCGCGCCGAGGGGCTGGGCGCCCACGAGAATGCCGTGACCCTGCGTCTGGCCGCGCTGAAATAACAAGGAGCAGAGCATGAGTATCAAGGACCTGGCACGGCGCGCGGTGCGCGCACTCACCCCCTACCAGTCGGCCCGCCGCATCGGCGGCAAGGGCAACGTCTGGCTCAACGCCAACGAGGCCCCCCTGGCCTACCCCTTCACCATCGAGGGAGAGCGACTCAACCGCTACCCCGAGTGCCAACCCCCCGCAGTGATCGCCGCCTATGCCGCCTACGCCGGAGTAGCGGACGAGCAGGTGCTGGTCAGTCGCGGTGCCGACGAGGCGATCGAGCTGCTCATCCGCACCTTCTGCGAGGCGGGGCAGGATCAGATCCTCATCTGTCCCCCCACCTACGGCATGTACGCCATCAGCGCCGAGACCTGCGGCGTCGGCATTGTCGAGGTACCCCTCACCGCCGCCCGCCAGCCCAACTGGCCCGAGATCAAGAGCCGCCTGTCGGATGTGAAGCTGGTGTTTCTCTGCTCCCCCAACAACCCGACCGGGGATCTGGTGGGGCGCGAGGGGCTCATCGCACTGCTCGAGGCCGCCAGCGATCGCGCCCTCATCGTCGTGGACGAGGCCTACATCGAGTTCTGCCCCGAGGCGAGCGTGGTCGACCTGCTGGCGCGCTTCCCCAACCTGGTGGTAACCCGCACCCTCTCCAAGGCGTTTGCCCTGGCCGGGATCCGCTGCGGCTTCACCCTGGCTGCCGGCGAGGTGATCGCCCTGCTCTCCAAGGTGATCGCCCCCTACCCCATCCCGGATCCGGTGGCCCAGATTGCGGCAGAGGCCCTCTCGGCCAAGGGACTAACCCTGATGCAGGAGCGGGTACGTGAACTCAACGCCCAGAAGGCGCGGCTCAAGGCCGAGCTCGCGGCACTGCCCTGCGTCACCGAGATCTTCGAGGACAAGGGCAACTTCGTGCTGGTGCGCTTTGACGATGGCGCCCGGGTGTTCGCCGCCATGAAGGAGGCCGGCATCATACTGCGCGACTTCTCGAGCAAGCCCGGTTTAAATGATTCGGTGCGCATTACGGTGAGCTATCGCGGCGAGATGGACGCCGTGGTCAACGTGCTGCGCGACATACGATAAGGAGATCCCATGACTGCCCCAATCCTCTTCATCGACCGTGACGGCACCCTCATCGAGGAGCCGGTCAGCGACAAGCAGGTAGACCGCCTCGACAAGCTGCGCTTCGAGCCCATGGTGATCCCGGTGTTGCGCGAGCTGCAGGCCGCCGGCTACACCCTGGTGATGGTCACCAACCAGGATGGCCTGGGCACCGCCAGCCTGCCCCTGGAGCACTTCCAGCCGCCCCACGACCTGATGATGCACCTCTTCGAATCCCAGGGAGTGCACTGGGAGCAGGTGCTCATCTGCCCCCACTTCCCGGGTGACGGCTGCGCCTGTCGCAAACCCAACCTGGGTCTGGTCAGGGAGTACCTGGCCGCGGGCCGCATCGACCGTGGCAACTCGTTTGTCATCGGCGATCGCCAGACCGATCTGCAACTCGCCGAGAACATGGGGATCGCCGGCATTCGCTACCACCCGACCGAAAATGGCTGGCTCGCCATTCGCGACCAGTTGCTCGGGCGCGGCCGCAAGGCCGAGGTGGAGCGCAACACCCGAGAGACCCGGATCCGCATCGCGGTGGATCTCGACCAGGCCGGCGGCAACCGCATCAGCACAGGCCTGGGCTTCTTCGATCACATGCTCGATCAGATTGCCACCCACGCCGGGATCCACATGGAAGTCGAGGTGAGCGGCGATCTGCATATCGACGATCACCACACGGTGGAAGACACCGGCATCGCCCTGGGTCAGGCCCTCAAGGCGGCGCTCGGCACCAAGCGCGGCATCGGGCGCTTTGGCTTCGTGCTCGCCATGGACGAGGTGCAGGCGGTCATCGACGCCCGCCCCCTGACCGAGCAGGAGGTGGCCACGGCCATGGACTTGAGCGGCCGCCCCTACTTCGTGTTCGACTGCCCGGCCGGCTTTGGCCGCGACCAGGTGGGGGATCTGGCCACCGAGATGGTGCCCCATTTCTTTCGCTCCCTCTCCGACGCCATGGCTATCACCCTGCAGATGAAGGTGGGCAGCGGCAACACCCACCACCAGGTGGAGGCCCTGTTCAAGGGCTTCGGCCGCGCCCTGCGCCAGGCGGTGCGGGTCGAGGGCAGCGATCTCCCCTCCAGCAAGGGGGTGCTCTGAATGAAGCTGGTGATCATCGACACAGGCTGCGCCAACCTGGCCTCGGTACGCATGGCCTTCGAGCGGCTCGGGGTCAACCCGGTGGTGAGCCGCGAGGCAGACCTTATCGCCGCCGCCGACAAGCTGATCCTGCCCGGGGTAGGCACGGCGGTGGCGGCCATGCAGAACTTGAATGAACGCGCTCTGGTGCCGCTCATTCGCGCCGCCACCCAGCCTCTGCTCGGCTTTTGCCTCGGCATGCAGATGCTGGCCGCCTCTTCCGAAGAGCGCATGGGGGGCGAGACCGATATCGAGTGCCTGGGGATCATTCCGGGCAAGATCCGCCTGATGCAGGTCGGCGATCTGCGCCTGCCGCATATGGGCTGGAACCAGGTGTGGCACGACGAGACCCACCCCCTGCTCAAGGGGATCCCGAGCGGCAGCCACTTCTACTTCGTCCACTCCTACGCGCTGGAGGTGACCGAGGCGACCCTGGCCACCTGCGACTACGGCCAGCCGTTCACCGCCATCGCCGGGCGTGACAACTTCTTCGGCGCGCAGTTTCACCCGGAGCGCTCCGGCGCCGTGGGGGCCCGCCTTTTGCAAAACTTTCTGGAGCTGTGACCGGCATGATCATTCCCGCCATTGACTTGATAAACGGCCAGGTGGTGCGCCTCTATCAGGGGGACTACGGCCAGAAGACCGAATACTCGAGCGATCCCCAGGGGCGCTTCGACGACTACGTGGACCAGGGGGCGCAGCAGCTTCACCTGGTCGATCTCGACGGTGCCAAGAACGCCGCCGCCCGCCAGCTTCCCCTGCTGCGCGAGCTGCTGGCCAGCACTGCCGCCCCGGTACAGGTCGGCGGTGGCGTGCGCGCCGAGCAGGATGTGGCCGACCTGCTCGCCGCCGGCGCCAACCGGGTGGTGGTGGGCTCCACCGCCGTCAAGAGCCCGGCACTGGTGATGGGCTGGATGGCGCAATACGGCCCCGAGCGCATCGTGTTGGCGCTGGATGTGAACATAGGGAGCGATGGGGTGCGCCGTATCGCCGTGGCCGGCTGGCAGGAGCAGAGCGACACCACCATAGAGTCGCTCATCGAGGCCTTCCTGCCCGCCGGGCTTAAACATGTGCTGTGCACCGACATCAGCCGCGACGGCACCCTGGCCGGCACCAACGTCGATCTCTACCGGGATCTCTGCGCCCGCTTCCCGCAGGTTGCCTTTCAGGCCTCCGGCGGTATCGGCTCCCTCGCCGACATCGAAGCGCTCAAGGGATCGGGAGTGGCCGGCATCATCCTCGGGCGCGCCCTGCTCGAGGGCAAATTCACCGTGGCCGAGGCGATCGCCTGCTGGGCCAACCAGGAGGTGCGCTGATGTTGGCACGTCGCATCATCCCCTGCCTCGACGTCAAAGATGGCGTGGTGGTCAAAGGGGTGCAGTTTCGTAATCACGAGGTAATGGGCGATATCGTCGCCCTGGCCCGCCGTTATGCGGCCGAGGGGGCGGACGAGCTGGTCTTTTACGACATCACCGCCTCGAGCGACGCCCGGGTGGTCGACAAGAGCTGGGTGAGCCGGGTGGCGGAGGTGATCGACATCCCCTTCTGCGTCGCCGGCGGCATCCGATGCGTCGATGACGCCCGCCAGGTCCTCGAGTTTGGCGCCGACAAGATCTCCATCAACTCACCGGCCCTGGCCGATCCCACCCTCATCACCCGGCTGGCCGAGCGCTTCGGGGTGCAGTGCGTGGTGGTGGGCATTGACTCCTACTTCGACGCCCAGAGCGGTCAATATCAGGTCAAGCAGTTCACCGGCGACGAGAGCCGCACTCGCACCACGACCTGGACCACCCAGGAGTGGGTACAGGAGGTGCAACGGCGGGGGGCCGGCGAGATCGTCCTCAACGTGATGAATCAGGATGGCATGCGCCAGGGCTATGACATCGATCAGCTCAAGGCGGTGCGGGCCCTGTGCAGGGTGCCACTGATCGCCTCGGGCGGCGCCGGCGCCATGGCGCACTTTCGCGACGCCTTCACCCTGGCCGACGTGGACGGGGCGCTGGCCGCCTCCGTCTTTCACAAGGGGATCATCCCCATTCCCGAACTCAAGTCCTGGCTCAAGGGCCAGGGCATCGCCATTCGCAGTTAAGGAGGGCGTGCAATGACCATCTCTTTCGAAAGCCAGAGCCTGGACTGGGCCAAGTGTGACAACCTGATCCCCGCCATCGTGCAGCACGCCCACAGCGGCCAGGTGCTGATGCAGGGGTTCATGAACCAGGAAGCCCTGGAAAAGACCCTGGCCTGTGGCCAGGTCACCTTCTTTAGCCGCAGCAAGCAGCGCCTGTGGACCAAGGGGGAGAGCTCGGGCAACGTGCTCGTCCTCAAGGCCATCACCACCGACTGCGATCGCGACAGCCTGCTGATCGCCGCCGAGCCGGTCGGCCCCACCTGCCATCTGGGCAACGCCTCCTGCTTCGATGGCCACCCGCTGCCGCCGCTGGGCTTTCTCGCCGAGCTCGAGCAACTGCTGGCCGCACGCAAGGGGGCCGATCCCGAGAGCAGCTACACCGCCCGCCTCTACGGCAAGGGCACCAAGCGCATCGCCCAGAAGGTGGGGGAAGAGGGGGTCGAAGTGGCCCTGGCGGCCATGGCCAAGGACAGAGAAGAGCTCATCAACGAGTCAGCAGATCTGCTCTACCACCTGACGGTGCTGTTGCAAAACGAGGGGCTGGCCCTGCAGGACGTGGTGCAGCGCCTCTTCGAGCGGCATCGGCAGGGGTGACAGGAGGCTGGCCTGGCGCCCCCTCCCCTTCGGGGGGATGACAATCCCCCCACAAAGTGGTACTCATCAGGCACTCTTAATGATGGAGCACCCCATGAGCAAGTATCAGGTTCTGGCGACTCGCCCCGATGCCCCCGACTTCACCCTGCTGGAGATGGACTCGCCCACCTTTCTCGAGGAGAAGAGACAACTGCTGGAGCAGGGGCTGGAGGTGGTGGGGGATATTTCCACGCGGCCACCCGGGAAGAGGCCATCGCCCATCACAGGGAGGGCTTTGGTTACCTCAGCCGGGAGTACAGCGCCGCCACCTCGGCAGGAGGCGCGGCCTGGATGGTGATGGGGCTCGTCGACGAGATGAAAAAACGCCTGACACGATGAAGCGTGCAGAGGGAGCCAGACGCTCCCTCTCTTTTTTCCCTTAACGGGCGACCCGCACCGCCTCACCCAGCTGCCACACCGCCATGGCATAGTGGGTGCTGTGGTTGTAACGGGTGATGGTGTAGAAGTTGGAGAGGCCGTACCAGTACTGGTACTGCTTGCCCATGTCCAGGCGCAGCAGGCTCGCCTCCCTGTGATGACCGAGAGGAGCCAGCGGTGTGAGGCCAGCGGCCGAGAGCTGGCTGACTTTGTAGCGGGTCTTGAAGCCGTGCTCGAGGCCGGGAGCCTGGCCGCTCGCCTGTACCGCCACCTTGTCCCCCTTCACCCAGCCATGAGCCTGGAAGTAGTGGGCCACGCTGCCGATGGCATCCACCGGATCCCAGAGGTTGGTGTGACCGTCACCGTTGAAGTCCACCGCATAATTCTTGAAAGAAGAGGGCATGAACTGGCCATAACCCATGGCCCCGGCGAAGGAGCCCTGGGGATCCAGTGGGTCGATCGCCTCACTCCTGGCCATCAGCAGATAGGTCTCAAGCTCCCCCTCGAAATAGGCGGCGCGGCGGGGGTAGTCGAAGGCCAGGGTGGAGAGGGCATCGAGAATTCGGGTCTTGCCCATCACCCGGCCCCAGCGGGTCTCGACCCCTATGATGCCGACGATCACCTGGGGGGGGACCCCATACTGGGCATAGGCACGGTCAAGGGCCTCCTCATACTGGTTCCAGAAGGCGACGCCGTTCTCCACATTGCCCGGGGTGATGAAGTTGTTGCGATAGCGTATCCAGGCCCCGTTCGGTCCAACCGGCGGCTTGGTGGTGGGGGCCTGCTTGTCCATCAGACGGATCACCCAGTCGAGACGCTTGGCCTGCCCCAGCACATCGTGCAATTGCTGCCGGTTGAAACCATGCTGCTGCACCATCTTGTCGATAAAACGGGCCGTCTGTGGATTGGCGGAGAAATCCCCCATCAGGGGTGTCTGCACATGCTCGGGATCGAGCAGAAAGCCCCCCTTGGGTGCCTGGGGCTCACTGGGCGCGGCGGGAGCCGGGGTGCTGCTGCAGGCGGTAACAAGAGGAATGATGGGAAGAAAGAGAGCCAGGTGACGCATCGACATTGAAGATCCAGCAGGTAAACGAAGCCGTCATGTTACTCCATTGTGAGAGTGGAACAAACGCATCTCCCCGCTAAATCGTCACCCGCTGTCGGCTCGATTCAGGCCATGGCAAGCAAGGAGCAGGCGCAGGCGCAAGATTGGCGATAAGATAGAGTTCATCTCCCCCTTTTCACACCGCCATGAGCCATCAGGAACAGTACCGCCAACAACTTCGCCGCCTCTCCGACGAGTTGCTGGCCATCCAAAAACCCATCCGCATCCTCGACGCCATCAAATGGCCGCGCCAGCTCGAGGAGGAGTTCTTCGCCTCGGGTGCCTGCCACCTGCCCAGGGTCGATCGCCACTTCTATGAGGCGATCCCCCTCTCCTTCGATCCTCACCACACCTACCGGGAGCTAAGAGAGCTGCGCGAGAGGATTGTCCGCCACCTGGGAGCCCATGACGAGCTGGGGCAGATCCTGCAGCAGACGGTCGAGCAATACATGGTGGTATGCGAGATGCTGCGCTCACGAGGTACGCCCGATTTTTTGCGCTACAGCCGCCTGCTCTATGGCTCGGCCCGGGATCACCTGCGCGGGGATCGCAAGACCCTCAAGGAGCTGGGAGAGCGTTTGTGCCAGATCTTCTCCCTGCCCGGCGCCCGCCACCTGACCCGCCCCTGGCCCAAGATCTATCAGGGAGAGGGCGCGGTGACGCGACTGCAGGAGAAACTCACCGACTACTTCGATGAGGGGACGGTGCGGGTGAAGCTCAGCGATGGCATCGTCTCGGATGCCGCCGCCGGCGGAGACTATATCAAGCTCAGCAGTCACGCCCGCTTCTCCGAGCTGGATCTTCAGGTACTCGAGGTCCACGAAGGGTGGGTCCATGTGGGCACCACCCTCAACGGCCGGGCCCAACCCTGGGCCAGCTGGCTCAGCGCCGGCTCCCCGCGCATCACCGCCTGTCAGGAGGGGCTGGCCGTGCTTATCGAGACCCTCACCTTCAGCTCCTTCCCGGATCGGGCCAGGCGCATCTCGGATCGGGTGATGGCCATCGATATGGCCGAGCAGGGGGCCGATTTTATCGAGCTCTATCGCCACTTCCATGCCCGGGGCATGGGTCAGCACGACGCCTACAAGGTGGCCCAGCGGGTGTTTCGTGGTGGCGCGGTCGACGGCAGCGCCTGCTTTACCAAGGATCTTTCCTATGTGCGCGGCTATGTGGAGACGGTCAACTTCATTCGCAGCGCCGTACTCGAAGGGGTGCCCGAAATCCTGCCCATGCTCTTCGTGGGCAAGGTGAGCCTGGATGATATCCCGGTGCTCTATCGCCACTATCTGGAGGGGCTTATCGAGGCGCCGCGCTTCCTCCCCCCCATGTTTAAAAACCTGACCGGCCTCTACGTCTGGTTCGGCTTCTCGTCGGGCATGAGCCTCATCGACATCGGACGGGTACAGCAGCATTTTCGCCAGCTGTTCCACACCCTCCCCCAGACCGCTCCCCTCTACGAACCCCAGGGAGACGTGGACATCGACTGATACAAGGACCCCGGCATCAGCCGGGGTCTTTTATCAGGAGTAGGCCTTGCCTTCCAGATAGTGCTTTCGACAAAGGGAGACGTAGCGGTCATTCCCACCGATCTCGACCTGTGCCCCGTCGCGCATCACCTCTCCCGAGGCGCTCACCCTGGCATTCATGTGGGCCTTGTTGCCACACCAGCAGATGCTCTTGAGCTCTTCCACCTTGTCGGCGAGGCAGAGCAGGTGGTAGGAGCCGGGAAAGAGCTCGGCACGAAAATCGGTCTTGAGCCCGTAGGCCACCACCGGGATATCGAGCTCATCGACGATACGCGCCAGCTGATAGACCTGCTCCCTGGTCAGAAACTGGGCCTCGTCCACGATAAAGACATCGATACGCTTCTGCTCGTTGCGTTCACGCAGTAATTCGAAGAGATCGCTCTCCTCGCCAAATACCTCGACTTTCAGGGTCAGACCAACCCGCGCCGAGATAACACCGACACCGAAACGATCGTCGATGGCAGGAGTCATGGCCAGGGGATTCATCCCCCGCTCGCAATAGTTGAAGTGAGCCTGGATGAGCTGGGTCGATTTGCCGGAGTTCATGGCGGCAAATTTATAGTGAAGAGAGGCCATGGGCACGCATTCCGAAGGGTCTTTTTAACTGGGGCGAATACTACCATAAACCAGCGGGGGCCCTAAGGCCCCCGCATGGTGAGATCGCCGTTTGCTCAGGCATTGGCCAGAACAGGTTGGTTACGGCGAATAAAGAAGAGGCTCGATGCCATAAACCAGATCCCGCTGACCACGACACCGGCCAGCACCGAGTGCATCAGACCGAGGGCCAGGTAACCGAGCACGGCACCGAAGGCGATGGTGAGGGCATAAGGCAACTGGGTCACCACGTGATCGATATGATGGCAACCGGCTCCGGTGGAGGAGAGGATGGTGGTGTCCGAGATGGGCGAGCAGTGATCGCCAAACACGGCACCGGCCAGCACGGCCGAGAGCATGGGTAACAGCATGGTGATGTCGCTGGCGGCAGCCATGTCGCCGGCAAGCGGCAACATGATGCCAAAGGTACCCCAGCTGGTGCCGGTGGAGAAGGCCATGGCGCCGGAGAGCACGAACAAGACTGCCGGCAGCAAGGCGATAGGCAGACCGCTCTGGGCCAGGGATGCCAGGTACTTGCCGGTCTCGACCTCGCGAATAACGGCACCGATCCCCCAGGCGAAGATGAGGATATAAATAGCCGGCAGCATGGCCATTACACCGTGCTTGGCGGCCAGCATCCAGTTCTTGAGACCCAGTCCAAGGCGCAGGGAGAGCAGGATGGCCACGGCCAGACCACAGAGACCACCATTCACCAGAGAGGCTCCCACGTCGGTGTTTTCAAAGGCACCGAGCAGCGTGAAGGGGGTGCCCTTCTCGGCCAGGGCTGCGGCGCCGGAGGCCACCATAAAGTAGACGGTGGAGAGGGTCAGGGTCAGGATCGGCAGCACCAGATCCAGCACCCGCCCCTTGTCGGAGCTGGAGAGTTCGCCGCTGGCACCGGCCGGCGCCCCCTTGCTCTCGTCCCACAGCTTGCCTTCGGCCGCCCACTCCTCATGCTGACGCATGGCGCCGATGTCGAGCTGATAGAAGATCACGACCAGAACCATCGCCAGAGTAAAGACGGCGTAGAGGTTCATCGGGATCATCTGGATAAAGGCCGAGATGGGGGTCTGGTCGGTCAGACCGTGGGCCGCCAGGATGCCACCTATGATGGCGATGATGTAGGCCCCCCAGGAGGAGATGGGCATCAGCACGCAGACCGGTGCGGCAGTCGAGTCGAGCAGGTAGGCGAGCTTGGCACGGGAGATCTGGAAACGATCGGTCACCGGACGGCAGACCGAACCCACCGAGAGGCTGTGGAAGTAATCGTCAATGAAGAAGAGGAAGACCAGGCAACCGGTCAGTATCTTGGCGCCGCGGCGGCTCTTGATACGGGTCGCGGCCCAGTCGGCAAACGCACGGGTCGCGCCGGAAACGGTCATCAGGCTGATGATGCCGCCGAGCAGCAACAAAAAGAGGAGAATATTGACGTTCCAGCTGTTAACGGCACCGTCGGCCCAGAAGATGCCTTTGGCGACATCGCCAATGTATTCGGCAGTACCGAGCGGAGAAAAACCGCTCACCAGAATGCTGCCGGCGAGAATGCCCATTCCGAGGGAGAGCAGAACCTTACGGGTCCAGATTGCCAGAATAACCGCAATCAGGGGGGGGGCGAGTGACAATGCCGACGTGGCGTAATGGGTGATTTCCATGATCTCTTGCACCTACAACAGACTCAGGTGGAGATCTACCGAGAGGATAAAGAAACAAGATCCACCGGGGGCGGACATACTCCTCACCCTTCAGGTAGCGCTCCATAGTGGATGACTATGGCAGTCCTGCACCTCTTCGATGCAGAACCAGCAGCCCGGTATGATGGCCTGGCCACTTCGGCGCTGACTCCTTTCCTCGAGCATCACAGGCATCACCCTCCGCTCGGTTACTCATAGGCAGCGCGCCTCTACTTAAAGGTATTCGCGATGCATTTTATCAATCGAGAGATTAATCGCAAGTTTTATGAATGACTACTCATATGAACCACACTCTATCGCAAAGTGCAGCAGAAACATCTTACCCTTCCCTCATGATGACCGATTTCTCCCGCTTGCCCCCCCAAACGGGAATAGCGTGAAAGTAAATAAATGGGTTTACGTCAGGAAATATTAATTAATAATTATCTCCGACTTGACTTGCTCATATTCCCTGTTTAAATTGCGACGAAATAGCTACACTTCATCTGTGTAAAAATCAATAACTGCTCGAGTGGTGTCCTTATGAACGAATTTTTGAAAGTACTGCTGAATATCCGCAGCCTGCGTGCTGCGTGCCGTGAGATGACCATGGAACAACTGGTTGAAGGTCTGGAAAAGCTGCAATCTATCGTTGACGAGCGTCAGCAAGAAGCCGCTGCCAGCCAGGCGGCTCAGGCCGAGCATCAGCGTAAACTGCAAGAATTTAGCGAAATGCTCAAAGAAGCCGGTATCGACCCGACCGAACTGGTCGGTAGCCCGGTTGTTAGCGAAAGCAAGAAGAAAGGCGCCAAGCGTGCTCCGCGTCCTGCCAAATACCGCTATATGGATAATGGCGTAGAAAAGACCTGGACCGGTCAGGGCCGTACCCCTGCCGTGATTGCCAAGGCGCTGGAAGAGGGCAAGGCCCTGGAAGATTTCGCCATCTAACGTGACATCGCCCAATAAAAAACCTCGCCCATGGCGAGGTTTTTTTTATTTGCGCTCACTCTCTTTTTGCCAAATGACTTCCCTGAGCCCCTCGCACCTGATCAACCACCTGGCCAGGACAAAGAACCAGTCACTCAGACGGTTAAGGTAGGGAAGCAGAGCGGGGTTGAGCCGCTCATGCTCACCCAGCATCACCACTTGCCGCTCGCAGCGCCGCGTCAGGGTTCTCACCACATGGGCCTGGGCCGCCACCAGTGAGCCACCGGGCAGAATAAATTGCTTCAGTGGTGACAAATCCTGACTCATCCGATCCATCTCCTGCTCGAGACGAAAGGTCCATTCATGAGTGACTCGCCACACATCCTTATTTTGTGCCGAGCCGGGAAGCGCCAACTCAGCCCCCAGATCGAACAGCTCATGCTGTAACAATTGCAGCGTGGACTGCATATGGAGAGCCTCGTCGGGTAATAGTGCAATCAACAAACCAATATGAGAATTGAGCTCGTCGACAAGACCATAACATTCAACCCTCATATGGGTCTTGGCAGATACGGTCCCATCGGCCAGCCTGGTCATTCCTCCATCACCCTGTCTGGTATATATCCTCATCCCTGTGTCCCGTTGAGTAGTGGTAATACCACAGATTCCAAACCATTGACCTTGATCTCGTGGGCCAAGGCCAGTGCACTGCCCAATTTCCCGGCCGGGAACCCCTCTCTGGCCATCCACACCAGATAGGGCTCGGGCAGGTCGATAAGGCGCCGTCCCTGATATTTCCCATAAGGCATGTTCATATTCAAATGAAGCAACACTTCTGGATCGGGATGGGTCATCAATCGATATCCAGATATTTATGAGTCTGTATTGAGAGCCGCCAGTGACGCTCGATACACACCCTCATGGCCAATTCGGTCGCATGCTTCTTCTGACTAATGGGCTGTAATCCTATCTGCACATCGGGGCGCAGGGTCGCAAAGTGAAGCAGGGCGTCGAGCTCCTCGATATGATGCTCGGTCGCCACCGGGTGCTTAATCTCGTTGGCACGGGCGAGGGCCTGCGGTAATACCTCCAGCCCCCCCTTCATCCCCAGTTTGGGAGAGACGGTGACCCAAGCCTCGTCATGCACCTGGATCTCATGGGTACCACTGGTCTCGACCTGCACCGTAAATCCTTCGGCCAACAAGAGTACCGAGAGCTCGCGCAGGTCATAGAGACAGGGTTCACCCCCCGTGATCACCACGTGGCGAGCCGTGTAATCGAGGCGCTGGAAGCTCTCGCGGATCTCGGCTGCACTCATGGCGCTCCAGGCATCGGACTCGTTGGAGCGATCCAGCACCTGGCGGCTCGGCACCTGACGCTCGGGGTCGACCACCCAGGTATGGCGGGTGTCGCACCAGGGGCAGCCCACCGGGCAGCCTTGCAGGCGTACGAAGATAGCGGGAAGGCCGGTATAGACCCCCTCCCCCTGGATGGTTTGGAAAATTTCGTTGATCGGGTAGTGAATCATCACATTCTGTCTAATTCGGTGAAAGGGCCGACTTACGATGCCGGCGCCAGCTTGGTGGCGAGGCGGGCACGCACGGCCTCACCCTGCTCAAGGTACTCTTGCAGGCCACGAGCGCGCAGCAGGCAGGCGGGACACTCACCGCAACCATCCCCCTGAATGCCGTTATAGCAGGTCAGGGTGTGGTGACGCACAGTGTCAAGGTGGCCACAACGGTCGGCCAGTGCCCAAGTCTCGGCCTTGTCGAGCCACATAAGCGGCGTCTCAAAGCGAACCGGCCTGTCCATCCCCAGCACCACGGCCCGGTTGAGTGCCTGGACAAACTCGTCCCGGCAATCGGGATAGCCGGAAAAATCGGTCTCGCAGACGCCGGTAATGACCGCCTCGGCTCCCACCTGATAGGCATAGATGGCCGCCAGGGTGAGAAACAGTATGTTGCGACCCGGTACAAAGGTGTTGGGCAAGCCGTTCTCTTGCAGCTCACGGCTGACCGGGATCTCATCGCGAGTCAGGGACGAGAGGGCCAGTTCACCGAGCAGGGAAACATCCATCACCTTGTGGGCCTTGACCCCCAGGCGCTCGGCCAGTGCTCTGGCCACCTCGATCTCGGCGACATGACGCTGGCCATAGTCAAAGGTGATGGCATGGACCTCATCATAATGCTGCAGGGCCTGTACCAGACAGGTCGTGCTGTCCTGGCCTCCGCTGAATACGACCACGGCGATACTCATGTCACGCTCCTCGGTTGACTTGGCTAAAGGTAAGCCATTGCTGGTTGAAACGAACGAACAGGTCCCACAGGGGGGCGTAACGCCCGGGCTCTTGCTCCCATTCGCACAAGAGGTGATACCCCGCCTCCAGGGTCGACAAGGCACCGGCGAAGGGTGCCTTGCGAATATGATAGTGGCCACTGCGTGGCGTCAATGCCACCCGGGGCAACGCCGCCAGGGCCGGATTTTCCATCAGCATGCGATAGCACTTGCGCCAGGTGCCATCGAGGAGCACAAAGCGCGCCCCCCTCTCCCGTGGCAACTCGTCGAGGGTGAGCGCCCCCTCACCGGGCCACAGCAGGTAGCAAGGGGGATGGCTGACAAACTGCTGCACCGCCTCATCCTCCTGCCACTGACTGCCCACCCTCAGCTCAGCCAGCTCCAGAGCCCCGGCCAACAGATGGGCCGTCCCCTTGGGATGCAGACGCTCCTTGGGGTGCTGCAACACCATTAATGGCGTCGGGTTGGCGATACGGGGCAACGTGGCACACAGACAGGCCTTGAGTGCGCGGCCACAATGAGTACAGTAGCGGCTGGTGTGGGTTGATGTGGGATCACTCGTGTTCACAAAGATTTCCGGATGGCCGGCAGCTGCCGGGCTCTCGCTGTTATTGCTGCTGCTCTGGCTGAGCGTACCAAGCGATGCCCTCTCGTTTCAGCGTGAGGCCATCGCCCATGGGCAGTGGTGGCGCATCATAACAGGCAACCTCGTTCACACCAATGGCTGGCATCTGTCGCTCAACCTGGTCGGACTCTGGCTCCTGGCGCAGATTTTTCATGACGAGTTGAACTCAAGGTGCCTGCTCACCGTATTGGGACTCTGTGCCCTCGGGGTCACCCTGGGGATCTGGCTCTGGTGCCCTCAGACCCAATGGTACATGGGGCTCTCGGGAGCCCTCCACGGCCTCTTTGCCTGGGGGGTAGTACAAGAGCTGGGGCGTCGTCGCAGCGCCGGCCTGCTGCTGATTGGCTTGCTGCTAAAGCTCTACATCGACTGGCAGGGTGGAGACTCGGGTGGCCCGAGTGCCGCACTGATCGGCGCCCGGGTCCACGTAGAGTCCCATCTTATTGGCGCAATGGCCGGTCTCTTGCTGGGCCTTCTCAGCCGAGCTCGGCGTTGATCGCCTGCAACACACTGGCAGGGGTGTCGGCCTGAGTGATGGGACGTCCCACCACCAGATAGTCGGCCCCCGCTGCCACCGCCTGTGCTGGCGTCATGATGCGGCGCTGATCCCCCTGCTCGCTGCCTGCGGGACGAATTCCCGGAGTCACCAGTTTGAAGTCGGCACCACACTCGGCCTTGAGCAAGCTGGCCTCCTGGGCCGAGCAGACCACGCCATCCAGGCCGGCCGCCTTGGTCAGACGGGCCAGGTGCAACACCTGCTCGGCAGGGGTGAGCCGAACGCCCAATTCATTGAGATCGCTCTGCTCCATACTGGTCAATACAGTCACCGCGATGAGCAGCGGGGCCTTCTCCCCATAGGGAGCCAGGGCTGCCTTGGCCGCTTCCATCATGCGACGTCCACCACTGGCATGCACATTGACCATCCAGACACCCAGTTCGGCACTGGCTGCCACGGCCTTTGCCACCGTATTGGGGATGTCGTGGAACTTCAGATCCAGAAACACATCGAAGCCTCTGGCGACCAGTTGGCGAACAAACTGGGGGCCAAACAGAGTAAACATCTCCTTGCCCACCTTGAGGCGGCATGCCGACGGGCTGAGTTGATCAACCAGGGCCAGGGCCTCTTCTTCGCGCGCAAAATCCAGCGCCACCACTACTTTGGGCTCGCTCATGTCTCTTCCTGTCTTGTTAGCTTGATTAACGTTATTCCCCGTCCAGACCCCGGACCGGTTTGATGGTGCCCCACTGGCGGCACGACGGGCACTGCCAGAAGAGGGAGTGGCTGGCAAAGCCACACTGGCGACACTTGTGGGTCGCCTTTATCTTGATCTGCTCCCCCACCAGGCTCTTGAGCATGGCGAGGCTCTCCTTGGCCTGTCCCTCCTCGGCACCGCGCAGCTGAAGCTCCATCAGGTGATAGAAGCCACGCATGGAGGGGGTTCGTCTGAGCTGACGCAGCACCAATTCGGAGGCCGCCTCGCGACCGTTGTGCTGCTCGACGTAATCGGCCAGACGCAGGGTGACGGAGAAACCGGCCCGCGCCTCCTGGGCGTGAGCCAACAACTCGGGGATCCGCTCAGCCTGTCCGCTCTTCTCCAGGCTTTCACACAGGGGAGAGATGGCCTCACCGACAAAATCCACATCCTGCTCGAGCACCCGCTCAAACTCGCGGACGGCCTGGGCGAACTCCCCCTCCCCCATCACCAGCCATCCCAGGGCGAGGGAGGCCCGCACACAGGCCGGCTCCACCGAGAGTGCCTTGCGAAAGCGGCTCTGCGCCAGTTTGCGATCGCCCTCACGCAGGGCCATGTCCCCCAGCTCACAATGGTAGTGAGCAATGGCGGGGGCCGGCTTCTTGCCCTGAAATTTCTGCAGCCGCTCACTGACCTCGATGGCCTTCTCCCAATCACGCAATTGCTGATAGATAAGCTGCAACTGGGCCAGGGCGGTCTCTTCGAAGTCGCTGTCCTCGGTGAGCTCGAGCCACAATTTCTCGGCCCGATCGAGCAGGCCGGCGGCCAGGAAGTCACGCGCCAACTCCTGCAAAGCCAATTGACGCTGCTCCATGGTAAGTTGGCGAGTAATGAGGTTCTGGTGGATCTTGATGGCCCGATCCACCTCGCCACGCTGACGAAACAGGTTACCGAGAGAGAGGTGGGTCTCTATGGTCTCATCATCCACCTCGAGTAGCTGAATGAAGAGATCGACTGCCTTGTCAGACTGATCCGACAGGATGTAGTTCAGGCCCGCCACATACTGGCGGGAGAATTGATTGCTCTGCTTCTGGGTATCCTGGCGGACACTCCTGCGCCCCATGTACCAGCCATATCCGGCGGCGATAGGCAGCAGCAGGAAGAGTAACTCTAGCATCGAGAGGCGTTATTCCTTGGCCGCCTCGGGCGCCTTCATGGCATCGAGCTCACGGGATTGACGACGCACGCTGCGGTTGAGGGCTCGGTTCTGGATCTTAAGACGCAGCAACAAGATGGCAAAGACGGCCCAACCGGCCACAAAACCGATCCCGAAGAAGAGGCCAAGCAGGGAGGCAAGAGAGAATTCCCCTTGGGCAATCAGATAGTTAAATTGAACAACCTGACCATTTTGAGAGCCCAGGGCGAGGGCCACGACAAACACCAGGGCCAGGACGACCAGGGCCACGATACGTTTCATAAGCATCCCCTATTGCTTGCGGTTAACCTGATGATTATCCCCAAAAAAGCAGTAAGAGACTAGCGCGAATACACGATGGGAAGGGAAAAGGGGGCGGTAGGAAGCCAAAAGAAAAAAGGCATACCCGAGTATGCCGTTTCTGCAACATCCTAGTCTGCGGCATTAACCCGCTCGCGTAGCTCCTTGCCCGGCTTGAAGTGAGGAACATATTTGCCGGAGAGCTCAACCTTGTCACCCGTCTTGGGATTACGCCCCACTCTGGGTGCACGGTAATGAAGGGAGAAGCTGCCAAAACCACGGATCTCGATGCGATCCCCCTTCTGCAGGGTCGACGCCATCTGCTCGAGGATCTCCTTCACGGCGGCCTCAACATCCTTGGCGGGCATTTGCATACGGCTGGCGGCCAACTGTTCGATGAGGTCTGACTTGGTCATGGAATTTACTCTCCTTTCCTCAATCATTCGCGAGACATTGAGACAAAAAAGGGCGGCGCAATGCCGCCCTCTTCATGGCTCAAGGATTACTCACCCTTGGCGGCTTTGAAAGCCTCAGCCATGGCGTTGCTGAACACGGCATCGTCTTGCTGCTGGTTCAGGTTGTCGATAGCAACGCGCTCCTCGGCCTCGTCCTTGGCACGGACAGACAGGCTTACGGTGCGGTTCTTACGATCAACGCCCATGAACTTGGCTTCAACTTCATCACCGGCGGACAGAACCAGAGTCGCGTCCTCTACACGGTCACGGGAAGCGTCGGAAGCACGCAGGTAACCTTCAACACCGTCGGCCAGCTCGATCACTGCACCCTTGGCATCAACTTCGATTACCTTACCCTTCACGATAGCACCTTTCTTGTTATCAGACAGGTACTTGTTGAACGGGTCTTCTTCGATCTGCTTCACGCCCAGGGAGATACGCTCACGCTCCGGGTCAACCTGCAGAACAACGGCTTCGATCTCGTCGCCCTTCTTGAACTCGCGAACGGCTTCGTCGCCCTGGTTGTTCCAGGAGATGTCGGACAGGTGAACCAGACCGTCGATACCACCTTCCAGACCGATGAAGATACCGAAGTCGGTGATGGACTTGATCTTACCGGATACGCGGTCACCCTTGGCGTGGGTTTCTGCAAACAGCTGCCACGGGTTGGACTTGCACTGCTTCAGACCCAGGGAGATACGACGACGCTCTTCGTCGATGTCCAGAACCATTACTTCAACCACGTCACCAACGTTAACAACCTTGGAGGGGTGGATGTTCTTGTTGGTCCAGTCCATCTCGGAAACGTGTACCAGGCCTTCAACGCCTTCTTCGATCTCAACGAAGCAGCCGTAGTCGGTCAGGTTGGTCACACGACCGGTCAGACGGGTGTTCTCCGGGTAACGCTTGGCGATAGCAACCCACGGATCTTCGCCCAGTTGCTTCAGACCCAGGGATACACGGGTACGCTCGCGGTCGAACTTCAGTACCTTGACAGTGATTTCGTCGCCGACGTTCACGATCTCGGACGGATGCTTGACGCGCTTCCAGGCCATGTCGGTGATGTGCAGCAGGCCGTCAACGCCGCCCAGATCAACGAAGGCACCGTAGTCGGTCAGGTTCTTAACGATACCCTTGACTTCCTGGCCTTCTTGCAGGTTGGCCAGCAGGCTTTCGCGCTCGGAGGTGTTCTCGGTCTCGATCACGGCACGACGGGAAACGACAACGTTGTTGCGCTTCTGGTCCAGCTTGATGACCTTGAATTCCAGCTCTTTGTTTTCCAGGTGAGCGGTGTCACGGATCGGACGCACGTCAACCAGAGAACCCGGCAGGAAGGCACGGATGCCGTTCAGTTCAACGGTGAAACCACCCTTGACCTTGCCGTTGATAACACCGATAACGGTGGCCTGCTCTTCGTAGGCCTTCTCCAGCTGCAGCCAGGCTTCGTGGCGCTTGGCTTTTTCACGGGACAGCTTGGTTTCGCCGAAACCATCTTCGATAGAGTCCAGCGCTACGTCAACGAGGTCGCCCACGTTGATTTCCAGCTCGCCCATGGCGTTCTTGAACTCTTCTGCCGGGATGGCAGATTCGGATTTCAGACCGGCGTCAACCAGAACGAAACCGTTCTCGATGGCAACTACGGTACCCTTAACGATAGAGCCCTGACGGGTTTCTACGGCTTTCAGGGACTCTTCAAAGAGTTGAGCAAAAGATTCAGTCATTGTTTATGTCACAAAAATAAACATCCACTCGGCATTCCGGCTCAAGCGGGGCTGTTTTTACTAATCTGTTCCATCCATGAAACAGACAACCGATGTCAGCGCGAACCGACATCACCTAATTTACTGACAGCATAGGACATGACCTGCTCGACAACCTCGTCGATGGTCATGCTGGTGGAATCCACCACCAGAGCGTCCTCTGCCGGGCGCAGCGGTGCGACAGCGCGGTTGCGGTCGCGATCGTCACGCTCTTTAATCTCGGTCAAAAGACGCTCAAAGCTAACATCAAAGCCCTTATCTTGCAACTGCTTATAGCGTCGGTTGGCACGCTCCTCGGCACTGGCATCGAGGAATATCTTCACCTCGGCATCGGTAAAGACCACGGTGCCCATGTCACGACCATCGGCGATGAGGCCGGGCCCTTGACGAAACGCTCGCTGACGGCGCAGGAGAGCCTCGCGAACCCGCGGGAAGGCGGCGACCTTGCTGGCGGCATTCCCCACCTCTTCGGTGCGGATGGTGCGGGAAACATCTTCCCCTTCCAGCACCGCACGCACCTGCCCCTCCTCTACCACAAACTGGATGTCGAGGTGGGCAGCCAGCGGTACCAGCGCCTCTTCGGAATCGAGCTCAACATCGTGATGCAGGGCAGCAAGCGCCAGCACCCGATAGATGGCGCCGGAATCGAGCAGATGCCATCCCAGGCGCTCGGCGAGCAACTGGCACAGGGTTCCCTTGCCTGCCCCACTGGGGCCATCAATCGTCATTACGGGAGCCGGAACTGGCATACATCCTCCTCAATTACACCGCCACAAGCGGTTAACCATGATTGGAGGGGGAGTATATCGGAAGTGAGGGAGTCGGGGGGAGACGCAAAGTGCCCGCCATGGATTAATCGCTGCATTTTTGTCCTTTCCACCCCGCTCCCCACCCCAACCAGCGGGTTGTCAGGGTAGCTCAGGGGACTGGGTCACGTTACACTGTGCCCCCTCTTAGGTCTCGATTGTTGTAAAGGAGTCCCCGTGAGCAGCGTCACCCTGATCGCTCAATCCAAACTTCCCACCCCCTGGGGTATCTTCACCATGGTTGGATTCCAGGAGGCGGGTACCGATAAAGATCACGTCGCCCTGGTGATGGGGGACATCACCACCGACAGCCCGGTGCTGGGACGGATCCACTCGGAGTGTCTCACCGGCGACGCGCTCTTCAGCCTGCGCTGTGACTGTGGCTTCCAGCTTCAGGCGGCCTTGCAAAATATCGCCAAAGAGGGGCGCGGCGTACTGCTTTACGTGCGCCAGGAGGGGCGAGGCATCGGTCTGCTCAACAAGATCCGGGCCTATCATCTGCAAGATCAGGGTGCCGATACGGTCGAGGCGAATGTGGCACTCGGTTTTGCCGCCGATCAGCGCGACTATCGTATCTGCGCCGACATGCTCGAGCAGCTTGGCGTTCACGCCCTGCGTCTGATGACCAACAACCCGCGCAAGGTGAAGGCGATGGAGTCCTTCGGCATCAAGGTTGCCGAGCGGGTGCCCCTGCAAGAGGGTCGCAATCCCTACAACGAGTTCTACCTCTCGACCAAGGCAAACAAGCTCGATCACATGCTGAAAAAGTGAGGCGATCACACCCCATTTGGCGAGGCCCTGCGGGGCCTCGTTACGTGTTGTCAGGCCAGCTCACACTGCTCCAGCAGGAAGTCACGCAAGGCGCGATTGGCCCTCGACAGGGTTTCATCGCGGTGCCAGGCCACACACAGATCCAGATAGATGGGGGGGGTGAACGGGACGGCGAAGAGATCATCATCCTCCTCGATGGCCATTCTCAGTAAGGTGCTCACCGCAAACCCCTGTCTCACCACCGCCTTGTGCAAGGGGATCAGGTTACTCTCAAAGGCAATCCTCGGGATCACGCCCGCCTCTGTGGCGAGACTCTCCATGTGCTCCCTGTGATAGAAGCCCTGGCGAAAGAGGGCCAACTCCTCTTCGAAGAAGGTGCCGAGGGTAATGCCCGACTTGCCACGCCAGGGATGCTCTTCCCCCACCACGGCGACCATCTCCTCACGCACCAGGCGGGCCCCCATCAGCTCGCCGGGCAGGTCTGAGGCGATCAGGATCGCCAGGTCCAGCTCTCCGGTCGCCATGCGCGACAACAGCTCCCGGGTCCCCGCCTCATCCACCTCGATGCGCAGGCCAGGATAGCGGTGCTTGAACGCCATCAGGATCGGCGGGAAGAAGTAGGAGCCCATCATAAAGGGGATCCCGATACGCACCTCACCCCGCACCAGACTCTTGAGCTCCTCCATCTCCCGCTCGGCGCGCTCCGCCTGCTGGAGCAATCGCCTGGCATGAGCCAGCAGCACCTCCCCCTCCGGGGTGATGCGAATCCGTCGCTCCTGGCGTTCGAACAGCTTGAGCTCGAGGCGCTGCTCCAGCCGGGCGATGGCCATGCTGATGGCCGATTGCGCCACATGGTGGCGCCGGGCAGCCGCCGTGAAGGAGCCGGTGTCGGCTACGGCGACCAGATAGGTGAGCTGTTTCAGATCCATCCATCACATCCAGTGATGATTAACATCATTTAAATATATTATTTTTATAACCACGTGCCCACTACCCTGTGCTCATCGACAGGAGGCATCCCATGATCGACCAAGGAACTCTGCACTGGTGGCGCGCCACCCTGGCTCTGGGGCTGGGATCGTTTCTGGTGTTTCTCAATCTCTATCAAGCCCACCCCCTGCTTCCGCTGCTGGCCGCCCAGTTTGCGATTCCTCCCCTTGAGGCCGGCGCGGCCCTCTCGGCCACAACAGCCGGACTGGCACTGGGTCTGCTACCCATGGCGCGCATCGCCGATCGTCACGGCCGGCGCATCGTGATGCTGGGATCACTGCTGGGGGCCATCCTCCTCTCGCTATGGCTGTCTCAGATCACTCACTTCACCGGCCTGTTGTTGCTGCGATTCCTGCAAGGGGTTCTGCTGGCGGGATTGCCGGCCACGGCGGTGGCCTATATGGGGGAGGAGTTCAGTAAACGGGCACTGATCAGCGCGGTGGGGATCTACATCGCCGCCAACTCTCTGGGTGGCATAGCCGGACGAGTGGTGGCAGGCATGCTGGCCGGCGCACTGGGAGGCTGGCACCAGGCTTTTCTCGGGATCGGCCTCATCAGCCTGCTGCTGCTGCCGCTGGTCTGCTGGCTGTTGCCTCCCCAACAGGGTTTTCGCCCCGCCATGGCGCAACCGGGAGAGCTGGTCATGGCCCTTCGCCAACATCTGGGCTCGCCGCTACTGGTAGGGGCCTATCTCATCGGCGGCCTCAACTTCATGGTCTTTCTCAACCAATACAGCTACCTCACCTTTCTGCTGAGTCAGCCCCCCTTCTCTGTACCCACCCAGTGGCTTGGTTTGCTCTTTCTCACCTATCTGAGCGGTACCCTGGCCTCGTCCCTCAGCGGACGCATCAACCGTTATCTGGGCACGGCGCACACCATGGCCGGCGGCATCATCATCATGATAAGTGGCGCTCTACTCCTGCTATTGGGCTCTCTGGCGGGGATCCTGGGGGGGCTGCTGGTGGCCAGCTTCGGCTTCTTCCTGACCCATGCCAGCGCCAGCAGCTGGGTGGGACAACATGTGAGGGAGCACCGCGCCATCGCCTCCTCTCTCTATCTCATCGCCTACTACCTGGGAGCCAGCCTGGGGGGCCTTTACCTGCACCCCTTCTGGGAGTGGGCCGGCCTCACGGGCATGGTCATCGGCATGGTGATGGTATTGCTACTCACCCTGGGGATTAGCCTCTCTCTGGGCCGGCACTCGGTCAGTGAGGCTACCCGTTACAAGCAGACTCAGCCCCAGTAGTCCCCGGGAACCTGGCACACCTCTCCCCGACTGACCTCCTCGGCGATCACCGCCTCCAGGGTACGCAGGTGAAACTTTACCTGCCCTCCTCCCAGGGTCAGGGCGATATCGGGATTGCGCAGGTCATGCTGGTTGTCGGTACGAAATACACAATGGGGATGGGCGGCCATGAACGCTTCGAGAGAGGGGATCACCATCTCGATGTGTTCGAGCCCCGCCTGGTGGGAGCGCCCCGGTTTGGGCGCCGCCAATTCGATACAGGGTACACTCACCACCCCGCTCACAACCGGCTGATGATAGCGATAGGTGGCGATGGGCCTGCCCCCGATCATTCCCTCAACCAGTAGCTCACCCGCCTGCTCGAGCAGGGCTCTCAGGCGCAGGTACTCCTGGTTGTCGGCGGCTCGATAGCAGAGGTGATCGACCGGATACCCTGTCTCCACTCCCAGCTCGGCAAGTTGTGAAAGCAGCAGAGAAACGAAGGGGCCTTGCGGCCCCAGAATGGAATCGAGCGGATGAGACATGAGTTACCACTTTTTCTTGGGTTGAAACAGGACATCGAGCTCATCGGCCTCCTTGTCCTTGATATTTTGCAGCTCTTTTTGGCTCTCGCTCTGCAGCATGCTGTCGAGATCCTGGATCGCCTGGCGCATATCCTCTTCCCGGGCAATCAGGTAGGCATCCTTGTCGGCGACATTTCCCAGCACCGTCAGCCCCTTGAGCAACATCTGACGGCAAGAGCCAAACTGACCGCTCGACTGGGCCTCACGTGCTCTCTGGGTCAGGTTGGCGATATTGACCTTGAGCTGCATCAGCTCGAGACGGCGATCCTCTTGGGCAAATCCTTGGGGGTCTATCTTCCCCTTGTTGTGTTCCACCCTCAACACCGCCCTCATCTTCTTGACCGTCTGCAACATCTGGATCGCTTGTCGGTCTGAGTCGGGGGCGCGAAATGCCTCATCCGGGGTGCGGTAGTTCTCTTGCACGTTGTTGATCTGATTCTGGGTATCGGCGATCCGCTGCTTTATCTGGGCATGGCCGGGAGAGACCTGTGCGATGGCGCGATAGGCATCCAGAATGCGGTGCTGCAGGATCAGCACCAGCGCCTTGGAGAAGGGCAGCAGATTGACATTGAGCAGAACCGCCTCGGTCTCGTCGGCGATAGCCTTGTGACGGGCGATGGTGGCACGCTTGTCGGACTCGACCTTCTGTTTGTACTGCTGTACCACGTTATAGGCGATCACCAGAAACAGCAGCGCGCCTATCGACAGCAGTACCAAGGTTAAAATCATGACGTTCCTCGTTCAGCCCTTGTCCTAATCATTTGATCCTACAACATGAAGTCTGCTTTCGGTAGCCCGGTCTGACCCAGGGGGAGAGAAGACCCTTATCTCCATCGGCTCCAACCTCCCTCTTCTTGAGTCACTTGAGCAAAAAACCCTGCTTTTGCAAACTCGCCAGCATAAAGGGGCGTGACTCCTTGCCCAGGATGCGGCGGATCTGGCCGCTCCAGCCCTGATGCTTCTGGTTGCTGCTTCGATGTTGATAATAGGCGAGCATCTGCGCATCGTATCGGGTCAGCAACGCCTCGTCGAGCCGCTCGGGATAGCGGTTCTCATAGACCACCAGATCCCGGGGCAGTCGCGGTTTACGCTCGGGTGTCTGGGCCGGATGACCCAGACAGAGACCAAACAGGGGAAAGACGTCCTGGGGCAGGGCCAACGCCTCGACCACCTGGTCGGGGTGATTGCGAAGCCCACCGATATAGACTCCACCCAGCCCCATGGACTGAGCCGCCAGCAGTGCATTCTGGGCCATGATGGCCCCATCGATGGCCCCGATCAGCAACTGCTCCGTGAAACCGGTCATGGCATCGGGGGCCACGACCCTGTGGCGATGGTAATCGACACAGAAGACCAAAAACTCGGCCGCCTCGGCCACATAGGGCTGCTCGCCGGCCAACACTGCCAGGTGGGCACGCAGAGCGGGGTCCGTGACTCGCAAGATAGTGGTGACCTGCAGAAAGCTCGAGCTTGAGGCGCTCTGGGCCGCGGCCAGGATAGCGTCGAGCTGGACCTGTGGCACCCTCTCGGAGGTGAATTTGCGAATGGATCTATGGTTGAGGATGAGATCGACGACGGGATTCATGGATGCCTCCAGACAGTTTCATGCCACTCTACCCCAAAGAAACGGGGAGGCCCAAGCCTCCCCGTCTTTCCCCTTAAGGGGCGGGATAGGTGTAGGGCGCCTGTAATCCCAATGGGAACCCCAGAGCCCAATAGGTCAGCAGGAACAGGGTCCAGCTCACCAGGAAGGCGATGGAATAGGGCAGCATCATGGAGACCAGGGTGCCGATCCCGGTGCTCTTCACATAACGCTGGCAGTAGACCACCACCAGGGGGAAGAAGACCATCAGGGGAGTAATGATATTGGTGGAGGAGTCACCCACCCGATAGGCCGCCTGGGTCAACTCGGGGGAGATGCCTACCGCCATCAACATAGGGACCAGGATCGGGCTGATGAGTGCCCACTTGGCCGACGCCGAGCCCACCACCAGGTTGACGCAGGCGGTCAGCAGGATCATGCCGACTATGGTCACCTGTCCGGGCAGCGCCATGGCCTGCAACACCTCGGCACCGGCCAGCGCCAGCAAGGTCCCCAGGTTGGAGTCACCGAAGGCCTTGATGAAGAGTGCACAGAAGAAGGCCATCACCATGTAGGAGCCCATCTTGTTCATGGTGGCCGACATGGCATCGATCACGTCCTTGCTCTGCTTGAAGGTGCCGGCAGCAAAGCCATAGACGATACCGGGCAGGATAAAGAGCAGGAAGATGAGGGGGACGATGGACTTCATCACGGGGGCGGCGAAGGTGGTCAGAGAGCCATCTGCCGCTCGCAGGGGCGAGTCGGCCGGCCAAAGGGCCGCCGCCAGGGCCAGCAGGCCGATCAACATGGCCAGACCGGCACGGTTAAAGGCGCGGCTCTCCTGCTCACTAAAGCGTCCCATGTCGGCACCGCTCTCGAGATCCTCATCGAGCTTCACCGCTTGCAGACGCGGCTCGACGATCCGCTCGGTGACGTACCATCCGACCAGGATGATCAACAGGGAGGAGGCGCCGGTGAAGATGATGTTACAGAGGGTGTTGACCATGTAGTTGGGGTCGAGCAACTGTGCCGAGGTCTGGGTAAAGCCCTGCAGCAACGCATCCCCACCCGAGGGGAGGAAGTTGGCCGCAAAACCACCGGAGACGCCGGCAAAAGCCGCCGCAATCCCGGCCAGAGGGTGACGCCCGGCCGCATGGAAGATGATGCCGCCGATGGGGATCACCAGTACATAGCCCGCATCCGCCGCCGTGTGGCTGACGATGGCGACCAGGATCAGCATGGGGGTCAGCAGACGTGCCGGGGTCACACGAAGCAGCTTCTTGAGCCCGGTATCGATAAAGCCCGATTGCTCGGCGACACCGACGCCCAGCATGGCGACCAGCACGATACCGAGGGGGGCAAAACCGGTGAAGGTCGTCACCATGTTGGCCAGGAAATCGGCCAGGGCCGACCCGGTCAACAGATTGTTGACCACCACGGCCTCACCGGTACGCGGATTGACCAGATCAAAGTGAAATTGGGAGAGGATCGCAGATGCGACCCAGACCAGTGCCAATGCGTAGAGAAACAGCATGGCCGGGTCTGGCAGCTTGTTACCGGCTCGCTCAATGCCATTGAGAAAACGGTTCAGCCACCCCTTGGGGGAGGATGAGGGAGAACTAACCTCGATGTGTTGCATCGATCCTTACTCCATGACGGTGTGATACTAATAAAGGAGTAAGTAGCCTACCAATTTTAATCACAGATGAGTAATGATAATGAACAAAACAAGGTGACATTCCGACACAAAAAACCAGTATTGTGACAAAAAGCAGACTTAATGTTCGATACAAGACTCAATTGTGAAGCAACCTGTCTCGCTCTCTATCACAAAGCCCCTCGCCTCCAGCTCGGCCGCCGTCAGCGGATGGCTGATGAGGTAACCCTGAATACGGTGGCACCCCTGAGCCTTGAGGGCCACCAGCTCCTCGTCGGTCTCTACCCCCTCCGCGATGATGTCCAATCCCAAGCCCGCCGCCATGGCGACCGTGGCCCGGATCACGGGTAAGTTGAGTCCTACCACGAAGGAGCGATCCAGCTTGATCTCGTTGATGGGGAGGCAATTGAGATAGGCCAGCGAAGAGTAACCGGTCCCGAAATCATCGATGGAGATGTTGATACCCAGCTCGCCCAGCGCTTCGAATACCTTGCGACTCCCCTCCATGTCCACCATCAACACGGTTTCAGTCAGCTCCAGAGTCAACAAATGGGGAGAGACGGCGTGACGCGCCAGCTCGGCCGCAACCCAGGCCGGCAGCTCGGACGAGATCTGCATACCCGAGAGGTTGACAGCGAGGGGCACGGCGAGACCGAAACGCTCACGCCAACTGGCCATCTGGGTCAGGGCCGAGCTCAGCACCCACTCACCCAGCTCCCGGATCAACCCCATCTCCTCGGCCAGGGGGATAAACTCGGCCGGCGAGACCTGACCCAGAATGGGGCTGTGCCAACGTAACAACACCTCACAGCCGATCACCCGTGCGGCGATCAAGTCGACCTTGGGCTGAAAGACCAGGGAGAGCTCTCCGCGTCCCGCGGCCTTGGCCAAAAACTGTTTGACGGTCAGCTTGCGGTGCAGGGCGTGCTGCAGATTGGGCGTAAAACGCTGCCAGGTGAAACGACCGAGATGCTTGGCCTGGTACATGGCCATATCGGCACGGGTGATGAGGTTGTCTCCGTCATCCGCATCATCGGGATAGAGCGCGATGCCGATGCTCCCGCCAATCGTGACCTCGGGTAGTCCATTGAGGGTAAAAGGCCTGGCCATCTGCTCCAGCATCAGGTCGGCAAAGCGGTGCGCCCGCTCGGTATCGCTCCCCAGCGGCACCAGTGCCGTGAACTCGTCTCCCCCGAGACGAGCCAGCTCGACATCGGAGGGGCAGATCTCCTTGAGGCGGCCGGCCACGCGCTCCAAAAGCCGATCTCCGGCACGGTGGCCGAAGTTGTCATTGACCAGCTTGAAGTTATCGAGATCCATAAACAGCAGGGCAAAGCGAGCCCCCATGCTGCAGTTGACCTCCAGTGACTTCATCAACCCGTAGCGATTGAGCAGACCTGTCATGTAGTCGTGGCGAGCGAGGTGGCGGTGCTCCAGCTCCTCGAGCTTGCGGGCAGTAATGTCACGCAGGGTGAGCAGGATCTGGGAGCGCTGCTGAACATAACGAAACTGGTACTGAAACCAGCGCATCCCCTTGAGGGTTCGCCCCTCCCCCTCGCACACCAGCTCCTCATGCAGGCGCAAGCGGCGGTAGAAGTGCTCGTCATCCCCCCCATAGACCTGGTTCAGTCTGCGGATCCGGGTACCGAAGCACTTCTGAAAATAGTGGTTACCGCTGATGAGATGCCCCCTGTCGTCAAACAGGCAGGCGAGGGTATCCCCCTGCACCATGGCGGCCTCATGGCTCAGGGTATCGGCATCGAGCACCGCCTCGCCAATCATCATCAGACGCTCGGCAATCTCGATACCGGAGAGGCGCAGATAGACCTTCTTGCTGATCCCCTTTGGGGAGATGCTCCACCACTCGCAGAAACTGCGACCACTCTGAAACTCCCGCAGATAACGCTGTAACAGGAGATCCACGGCGGGGGCCATATCACGGGAGAAGTCACGCTCTTGCAGCTCGGCCAGGGAGTCGGCCTCCCAGACCGAGAGTGCCGCCCGATTGGCCCAAAAAATATGGTGCTGCTGGATGTCATAGATCCAGATCGGCGTGTGCAGCAGGTCCAGCGTGGTCAAACTTCTTTCGTCAAACGGCATCATGGAAGTGTCATCTAGGTCGGCGCCAGCACAGCGGGATGGCTCCCTCGCCTGGCATACGGGGAGATCACGCATTAGTGTTTAGATATCTGGTAGAAAGAGGTCTGCCATGACGACACTACACATTTCCCCCCTGACGAAGCGAAACGGGATCTCTTTGACCCTGCTCGGTCTGCTCGTTACCAGCATTATGATTTTTATACTTTTTTTCCTCGAAGAACAACTTGTTGTGGCGGTTATCAGTCTGTTACTGACAGGAATTTGCTGCACATTTATCGGCCTTCTCAAACTCCTTGAGCCCAGAGTGAGCCTCTCCTTGTGTCACGATTGTCTGCAATATCACCACAAATGGGGCGGCTGGGTGCTCAAATGGAGAAATATTCAGCGTTTTGATCGCCCATCGGTCAGAAGAGGTCTTGCATGGCACCCTTTGCCATACATTGGCATACGCATTCGCAATTATGACGAATTTTTGACGTGGGTCACACCCAGGTTGGCCGTCCATCTGCTAACCGAGCAACGCGCCCTGCTCGTCACCCTGATCCATCAGGAGCAGGGCTGTAGCAATGGCACCTGCCAACCGCTGGCAGAGGAGCTGTTTGAAGAGAGCCATTATCGCTCGTCCAACGGGCGTCACTATCACGGAGTCGTGGCCATGTTTGCCAATCGCATGGCCCGCCTGCGCACCCTCACCGGCCTCGATCTGCTGCTCCCGGAAGGGAGTCTGGATCGGGAGCCGGATGCCTTTCTCAGGCTGCTGCGCGACTATCAGCGCACCCTTCCCCAGATCAATTAAGAGCCAGTTAATACTTGCCAAGGGGGGCATGAGCCCCTAGATTCAGCCGTTTGGTGCATTTGACAGTTGTTGCCCATGAAGCACATCGAAGAGTTTTATCTGTTCGTCAAAGTCATTCAGGAAGGGGGCTTCTCCCATGCCGCCGCCGCCCTGAATATTCCGACCGCCACCATCAGTCGTCGCATCAGCCAGCTGGAAGAGCAGTTGGGCACAGCGCTACTACACCGCTCGACACGCAAGTTGCGCCTGACTGAAGAGGGACAGCACTACTATCAGCGCCTGTGTGGCCCTTTGCAGCAACTGGAGCAGGCCACGGGCGAGATCCGTGGACACAAGCAGGAGCTGGGCGGCCTTATCAAGCTCGCCGCCCCTATCTCGGTCTCCAATACCCTGCTCATCGATCTGCTGGCCGAATTCAGTCGGGCCTACCCCCAGATCCGCTTCGAGCTGGAGCAGACCAACGATCACCAGCAGCTCTTCGATAACCAGTGGGACCTGGTGCTCTTTAGCGGTGACCTGCCCAAGCGGGTGGCCCATGCCCGCAGCCTCGGCAAAATCCAGTATGCCCTCTATGCCTCCCCTCTCTATCTGGAGCAACACGGCACCCCCAGCCATCCTCGGCAACTGGCCGAGCATGCGCTCATCTACTGCTGGCCCTACTCCACCTGGCAACTGCGTCATCTCGATGGCGAGGCGATAGACATCAACCAGCCGGGGCGGCTCTCGGTCAGCCAGTCTCAGGCGGCTGTGCTGGCCGCCTGTAATCATCTGGGTATCATCAACGCCCCGCGCCATTCGGCGCAGAGTCAGCTCAAGCGTGGTCAACTGGTCCCTGTGTTACCCGACTGGCGTGCCGGTGAGCGAGCCTTCCACCTGCTGGTGAACAATCCCGACTTCGCCCCGCTGCGTGTGCGTCTGCTGCAGGAGTTCATCCACAAGCAGGCCCTGCGCTACAACCAACCGGTCTGATTTGGGTTGCGCCCTGACGATGGCTGGTCACACTATATAACGAACCCCTCTCAGCCAATCAGGGATGACGATGAATGTATTGATTTGTGATGACTCGGGGTTTGCCCGCAAGCAAATGGCCCGGGCGCTTCCCCCGGACTGGCCGGTCACAGTTCACTTTGCCGAGCACGGTGTCGCCGGGGTAGAGCAGGCCTTGATGGGACACGGAGAGGTGATCTTCCTCGATCTCACCATGCCCGAGCTCGACGGTTACGGTGTGCTCGAGACCCTCAAACGCGAGGGGATCAAGTCCAAGGTGATCGTGGTCTCGGGGGATATTCAGCCCGAGGCGCACCAGAAAGTGATGAGTCTGGGGGCCATCGACTTCATCAAGAAGCCGGCCACCGCCGAGCAGATCGCGGCCCTGCTGCGCCACCACGGTCTGTGGCAGCCGGGAGGACAAGCTCCCGCGCCCATCCTGACCCGGCCGACCGAAAGCTCCGCCGAGAACACCGGCAGCGGCTTGCTGCTCGGCAGCGAGACCCGTGACGCCTATCAGGAGATCGCCAATGTGGCCATGGGACAGGCGGCCGACCTGCTGGCACGCCTGCTCGACGCCTTCGTGGTTTTGCCCATCCCCAACGTCAACGTGCTCGAGGTCTCCGAGCTGCACATGGCCCTCAATGCCGCCGCCGATCAGGACACCCTCTCCGCCGTCTGCCAGGGATTTATCGGTGCCGGGATCGCCGGTGAGGCACTGCTTCTGTTTCACGACTCCAGCTTCAACGATCTCGCCCGTCTGATGAAGATGGAGGGCCCGCTGGATCGCAGCGCCGAACTGGAGCTGCTGATGGACACCGCCAACGTGCTGATCGGCGCCTTCTTGCGCGGCTATGCCGAGCAGCTCGATACCCCCTTCAGCCAGGGGCACCCCGTCATACTGGGGCAACACAGACCGATCAAGGAGCTCATCCACACCAACCAGAGCCGTTGGCGTCGCACCCTGGCCATCGAGATCAACTATCGGGTAGAGGGGTATGCGGTCCAGTGTGACCTGCTGCTGCTCTTCACCGAGGATTCGATCACCACCATGAACAACAAGATCATGCACATGCTGTAGGAGTGCCCATGGATATCAGGGAATTTCACTGGTTGATGAACATAGTCCAGAATCTGGACGTGGGGCTGGTGGTGCTGGACCGCGACTTCAAGATCCAGGTGTGGAACGGCTTTATGGAGAGCCACAGCGGCCGCTTTACCCATGAGGTGCGCGACGGCAACCTGTTCGATCTCTTCCCCGAGGTGGATAGAAAATGGCTCGAGCGCAAGGCCAACATGGTCTTCAAGCTCAACAACCGCGCCTTCAGTACCTGGGAGCAAAAGCCCTACCTGCTGCGCTTCTCCAACTACCGACCCATCACAGGGGCCGCGCCGCACATGTACCAGAACCTGACCCTGGTGCCTCTGGCCGACTTCGGCGGCCAGGTGAGCCACATCGCCATCATGATCTACGACGTCACCGACGAGGCCATGCTGGCCAGCCAGCAATAAGTGAGGGCGCCAACGGCGCCCTCATCCTTTTCCCTCAACGACTGCCCATCAGCTCGGCGAAGGCGTCGATCACCTCCTCCACATCGTCATCGCTGATCTGCAGATGGGTCACCAACCGCATCAGCCCATACCCCGAGCAGAGGATGCCACGCTCGCGCATGAAGGGGCCCACCTCGGCCAGCTCGCGCCCGTCCATATGCAAGAACAGCATATTGGTCTGGGCACTCTCCACCCGGATACCAGGAATGGCCGACAACCCTTCGGCCAAGCGTGCGGCGCGGCGGTGATCATCCGCCAGGCGCTCCACATGGTGTTCCAGGGCAAACAGTCCGGCCGCCGCCAGCACCCCGGCCTGGCGCATGCCGCCACCGACCATCTTGCGCAGGCGACGCGCCCGGGCGATCAGCGCCTGCGACCCCACCAGCACGGAGCCGACCGGAGCACCCAGCCCCTTGGAGAGGCAGATGGAGACTGAATCGAAGGGAGCGGCTATCTCGCGGGCCGAGCGGCCACAGGCGACGGCCGCATTGAACAGGCGAGCCCCGTCCAGATGCAGCGAGAGCCCCTGCCCTTTGGCCCAGGAGGTCACCTCGGCGAGATAGTCCGCCGACAGTACGCGACCGTTGTGGGTGTTCTCGAGGCACACCAGACGCGCCTGGGCGAAGTGGGCATCGTCGGGGGCCACCGCAGCCTGCAGGGCCTCCAGGGGCAGCTGACCGTCTGCCTGCATGGGGATAGCCTGCAGCACCACAGAGCCGAGCACGGCGCTGCCACCCGCCTCGTAGCGGTAGATATGGGCATGATGGCCGACCAGCGCCGCCTCGCCGCGCTGGCAGTGGCTCATGACGCCGAGCAGATTGGACATGGTGCCACTTGGCACGAACAGGGCTGCCTCTTTGCCGAGCAGCCCGGCCGCATAGGCTTCCAGCCGGTTGACGGTGGGATCCTCCCCGTAGACATCATCTCCCACCTGGGCGTGAAGCATCACCCGACGCATGTCGTCGGTGGGTTGGGTGACCGTATCACTTCGTAAATCGATAAAACGCATAGATCCCTCCTTGCTGGCGCAACGACGTTACAAAGAGAGGAGCACACTGGCAAGGGGCGAACGGTGGGAATGTGAGATAAAACAGCGGGGCCCAAGGCCCCGCTCCCGTGACAGACGGCTCGTTACTGGGCGTCCGGCTGCCGCTCGGGGGCGGCGTCGGCAAACGCCTGCAGGGCCATGCAGTTGTCATGGATCCGCTGGATATTGGGAAACACCGAGATATCCATGTTGTAGCGGCGGGCGTTGTAGATCTGGGGCACCAGCATGCAATCTGCCAGGGTCACCTCGTCACCCACACAGTAGATGCCGCTGCAGGCCGACAGCATCTGCTCCAGGGCCCGGAAGGTCTCGCGGATCCAGTGCAGGTACCAGGTCTCTTGCTGCTGTTGCCGCACGCCGAATTCGCTCTCCAGGTAGTTGAGCACGCGCAGGTTATTGAGAGGGTGCACATCACAGGCGATCATGCCGACGATCTGGCGCACCCGGGCCCGCTCCTGGGGAGACGAGGGGAGCAGAGGATAAGCCGGATAGGTCTCGTCCAGATATTCCATGATGGCCACCGACTGACCCAGCCCCCACTCCCCGTCCACCAGAAAGGGGACCAGCCCCTGGGGATTGAGACGGCGGTAGCTCTTCTCTCCCTGCTCACCGCTCCTCAGGTTTACCGGGATCTGTTCATAGACTATGCCCTTGAGTCCCAACACGATCCGCACCCGAAACGAGGCCGACGAGCGCCAATATCCATACAGCTTCAACATAAGATACCTCAATGTCACGGGCTACCCCGCCCTAGCGCGGCTCGTAAGGCCGCACCTCCTGCTCGATGCGTCCGAAGATCTCCCCACCGGACTCGTTTCGCATCGTGATGACCACTCTATCACCAAAGCGCAGGAAGGGCGTAGCGGGCGCACCCGAATCCATGATCTCGAGCATTCTCCGCTCGGCGATACACGACGCACCGGCGCTGCGATCGTAGTTGGAGACAGTCCCCGAGCCGATGATGGCGCCGGCTCCGAGCGGCCGGGTATGGGCCGCATGAGCCACCAGAGTGGAAAACCCGAAGGTCATGTCGACACCGGCATCAGGGGCGCCAAACAGGGCGTCGTTGAGCCAGGTCTCGAGCTTGAGGTGCACCTTGCCCCCCTGCCAGGCGTCCCCCAGCTCATCGGGCGTCACCGCCACCGGCGAGAAGGCGCTCGACGGCTTGGACTGGAAGAAGCCAAACCCCTTGGCGAGCTCTCCGGGAATGAGGTTTCTCAGGCTCACGTCGTTAACCAGCATCAACAGCTTGATGTGGCCGAGGGCCGCCGCCTCGCTCACCCCCATGGGCACATCGTCGGTAATGACCGCCACCTCGGACTCGAAGTCGATGCCCCAGGCCTCATCGGCCATCAGGATGGGATCGCGCGGGGCGATGAAGCTGTCGCTCCCCCCCTGGTACATCAGGGGATCGTGCCAGAAACTCTCGGGCATCTCGGCGCCGCGAGCCTTTCGCACCAGCTCCACATGGTTGACATAGGCGCTGCCGTCCGCCCACTGGTAGGCGCGCGGCAGGGGGGAGAGGCACTGGGCCTGGTCAAACGCAAAGGCATCGGCCACGGCATCGTCACACAGGGCGCGATAGACCTGCTCCAGACGCGGGGCCAGGGCGGCCCAGTCGTCGAGGGCCGCCTGCAGGGTGGGGGCGATCGCACCCACCCGGCAGGCACGGCGCAGATCCCGGCTCACCACCACCAGCTCCCCATCACGACGGCCATTCTTCAGTGTCGCCAGTTTCATTCATTGCTCCTTGCTCTGGCGCTGCCAGCTGTTGACGTATTCCCGGTTTTCTACCCGCTCGCACACCTCGCCCAGCATCAGGGCATCCCGGGTGTCGAGCATCACGGCCACCTCGTCGGTGAACTTCTTGGCATAGGCCTGGCCCGCGGCGAAGGCCTTGGGATGGGGGCCATGGGTGAAGCCGGCCGGGTGGAAGGTGAGCATGCCCTTCTCGATGTTGTCGCGGCTGAAGAAATCCCCCGCGTGGTAGAAGAGCACCTCATCGAAGTCATCGTTGTTGTGGTAGAAGGGCACCTTGAGGGCCCCCGGATCGCTCTCGATGGGGCGCGGCACGAAGGTGCAGACCACGAAGCGGCTCGCCACGAAGGTGGTGTGGGCCGACGGCGGCAGGTGATAACGGTGGCTCATCAGGGGACGGATGTCGCGCCAGTTGAGGCGCACCACGCAGAGATCCCCGTGCCAACCGATGGCGTCGAGCGGGTTGAAGGGCCAGGTGACCACCGAAACCTGGCTGTGGCGCTTTATTTGCAGCGACCAGGGCTCCTCGCTCTGCTGGGCGAGGAAGGCGTCGTCGATGGCCGGCACCCCGAGGGCGGCGGGGTCGAAGATGGCGTGGTTGCCCACCAGCCCCTTCTCCGGCAGCTGGAAGCTGTCGTTGGTCGCCTCGATCATCAGCACAAACAGGGGGGCGCTCGGCTCGAGACGCCACATGGTGCCGCGCGGGATCAGCAGGTAGTCCCCTTCCGAGAAGCTTAAGTGCCCATAGTCGCAAAAGAGCTCTCCCGCGCCTTCGTGGATGAAGAGCAGCTCATCCCCGTCGGCGTTACGCACCAGAAACGGCATGGGCTCGGCGAGGCGCCACACTCGCATCTTGCAGTGGGGGTTGCTGAGGATATCCGGCACCACCCAGGGAGAGAGGGCGCTGCTCTCTTCCTTGAGACCATTGAGGTCGAGCAGGCGCGGGCGCAGTGGCCCCTCCCAGCTCACCCAGTCGGTCGGGGCGTGGCGATGGTGGATGTGGGAGGCGGGCCCGAAGAAACCGCCGCGCCCCAGCTCCCGCTCGTAGATCCCCTCCTCGGGGAAGTCGGCGTGGGCCTGGCGCGAGCAGACCCCCTCACGGTGGGGGAAACTAATCCATTTACGCATCGCTCAATACCCCGCGGCGAATCTGGTCCAGCTCAATCGATTCAAACAGGGCCTTGAAGTTGCCCTCACCGAATCCCTCGTTACCCTTGCGCTGGATAATCTCGAAGAAGACCGGACCGATGACGGTGTCGGTGAAGATCTGCAACAGGATGCCATCCTTCTCGGGTGCCCCGTCGATGAGGATGCGCAGCTCACGCAAGGCATTCAGGGGCTCACCGTGGCCCGCCACCCGCTCGTCCACCTGCTCGTAGTAGGTCTCCGGGGTCGGCATAAAACCGGTGCCACGGCCGCGCAGGGTGCGAATGGTGTGGTAGATGTCGCGAGTGCCGAGGGCGATGTGCTGGATCCCCTCTCCCTTGTACTGACGCAGGTACTCCTCGATCTGGGACTTGTCGTCCGCCGACTCGTTGATGGGGATGCGGATCTTGCCGCACGGAGCCGTCATGGCGCGCGAATGCAGGCCCGTCAGCTTGCCCTCGATGTCGAAGTAGCGGATCTCGCGAAAGTTGCCGACTCGCTCGTAGAACTGGGCCCACAAGTCCATGTTGCCGCGATAGACGTTGTGGGTCAGGTGGTCGATCTCGGTCAGCCCCGCATCCACAGCGGCCATGCGCGCCTGCCAATCCGGGTAGAAGACAAAATCCACCTCGTAGATGGAGCCCTTCTCCCCGTAGCGATCCACAAAGGCCAGGGTGCTCTCGCCGATCCCGTAGATGGCCGGGATGTTGAGCTCCATCGGCCCTATCTTGCCAACAAACGGCTTGGCCCCCTGGGCCAGGGCATGGCGCTGGGCCTTGCCCGCATCGGCCACCCGAAACGCCATGCCGCACACGCTCGGTCCGTGCTGCTCGGCGAAGGCCTCGGCCTGGGAGTGGGGCTCGGCATTGATGACGAAGTTGATGTCGCCCTGGCGATAGAGCCAGCACTGCTTGTTGCGATGCTTGGCGACTTCGGCAAAGCCCAGAGAGGCAAACAGCTGCTTCAGGGCATCGATGCCGGCGGTCGAGGGGGCCGTGTATTCCACATACTCGAACCCGTCGGTTCCCAGGGGGTTGTACTCAGTCATGGGTGGCTCCTTGTCCCAATGTTAACGGTTTGTTTCATTAGACCGTCAACACAGGGAAAAGGAAGGGGAGAGCTCACCACTCTGGATGAGGCAAACTGCGACAGGATGTAAAGAAGATGTTACTTGCGGCAACGAAAGGCCACTCGGACCGTCCTCCCTGTCAGCAAAAGCTGACAGGGGTGCTCAGTGCCAGTGACGGGCCATCAACTCAGGCAAGCGTTCACGTCCCTGCGCCAATCGCCTCGGCGAGGGGTTGATGAGCCAGGCCTGCCGCCCCAGGGCGAGCAGGGGGAGATCCGAGAGGGCATCGGAGAGCGCCAGCTCGGCGCAGCCACTCTCCATTCCCGGCAGCAGATCCCGTTTGGCCGCCCCGAAGCTGTAGTGGCGTGGCACTATGGCCCCGAGAGAAAACCTCATGCGACTACCCAGCACCCGTCCCACCCGAAGGCCGCCCAGTTGGTGATGGAGCCTGCGCCGCACCAGGGCGCGCGGTGAGGCGCTCACCACCCAGACCCTCTCTCCCTCTCGGACGAGCAACTCCCTGGCCTCGCTAAAGAGCGACGCCTCGCGCCGGGCATAATCCGCCACCCAGCACCGCCAGCTCCACCCGTCACCCCCCAGGGTCGCGCACCACCAGAGCAGCCACACCGCCTTGGGGCGGGAAAGCAGCCCGAGCAGCAAGAGCAGGGGGCTGAGCAACAGCACCAGGAGCAGGGGCCAGCGACGACGGAGGAGGATATGGCGCAGCAGAGCCCCATGGCTGTCCCCCGCCGTCAGGGTGCCGTCATAGTCGGCCAGGATCAGGTTCACGGGGCGAGAGCCTCGATGGCGGCGCGGGTCTCGGGCAGCACGAAGAGCGCCCCCCACTCGGGGGAAGAGACGAAGTCAAAGGTTTCACCGCCGTGCTCGAACCCCAGGCGCCAGGCGTGCAGATAGCCGCGATCGGCGGGGGTGCCGCCGTAGCGCTCGTCGCCGAGGATGGGGGCGCCGACGCTTTTCAGGGCGACCCGGATCTGGTGGGTCTTGCCGGTCTCGGGGCGGATGCGAAACAGCCGCAGCCCCTCGCGCACCAGGGTCGAGTCGAAACGGCTGATGGCGGGATTATCCAGGGTGCGGGTCAACATCCAGCTGCCGCCGCGCCCCTTCTTCATGTCCCCCCTGATGAGCCCCTGCTTCTTCAAGGGGCGCCGATCGGAGAGGGCCAGGTACTGCTTTTTCATGCGCCGCTCGGCAAAGCCCTGGCTCAGGGCGCGGTTGGCCTGTGGGTGGCGGGCCAGCAACAGCAGCCCCGAGGTCATCTTGTCGAGCCGGTGCACCGGGTAGAGCTCGAGCCCGGTCGCCTCGCGCACCAGGGTGACGATGCCGGGGGCGCCGTCCTCCTCGTGCATGCCGATCCCGGGCCCCTTGTCGATCAGCAAAAAGTCGGGGTGGCGGACCAGTTCACGAAACATACGGACTCCGAAATGGGGAAAAAAGGGATTGTACGGGGAAGGTGCGGCGGCCACAAATCGGCGCCGGATCACGCGCCAGTCCCCTCCCCCTTGCGTCCCGAAGAGGGGCCAGTAGAGTAGTGCGCTGGTTTGGAGGGACTATGACCAACATCGACTTCTCTTCCGGCATGCTCAAGGAGGTGGCCGAGCAGCTGATGACTCAGCCCTCGGTGCTGATCCGCTCGCGCAACCTGCAGCCACTGGTGAGCCTGATGCTGGAAAACGGACTGCTGCTGACCCACTCGCCCCACCGTTATGGGCTGACCGAAGCGGGCCGGCGCTACCTCACCCGTGCCCTGGCCCTGGGGCAACTCGAGCAGGCCCCTCAGGATCCGGAGGAGTGGCTCCACGAGCAGGGGCTCACCCTCCCCACCCCGGTCAATCTGCGCCTGCTGGCCGCCCTCTATCGGCGCCAGGGGCGTCATCCCCTCTTTACCCCTGACGAGCAGGTTCGTCTGGCCGAGCGGGGGGTCGAGACCAGCCAGGACAGGGTGGTGCGCCTGCGCGCCTCCCTCCCCTTGAGCCTCTTCTTCGCGGGAGGGCGCCTGGTCGATGGCGCCCCCCTGCTCGAGACCCTGGGCGAGATCGCCCTGCCCGAGCGCACCCTGCCAGGCTTGGGCAAGCTCATCAGCAACGGGGAGCCCATGGCGCGCCTCATCACCACGGACAGAACCGGCGTCTTCACCACCCTGCCCCTGCCGCCGGCCACCCTGCTCGCCTGGTTGCCTCCGGCTGGACAGGATCTGATGGAACACCTGTGCGCCGCCCTGCCCGCCGCCGTGAGCTGGAGCCACCTCACCGATCTCGATCCGGCCGGGATCGAGCGCACCCGCACCCTGGCCGAACGCACCGGCCGTCCACTGACCTGCTGGCTACCCACCGATCTGAGCGCACACCTGCGCCACTACGGCAAGCCGCTGGAGGGCGCCAGCTGGGAGCCCAGCCGCCTGCCACGCCCCCTGCTGGCGCGACTCACCCCCCTCATCGAGCAGGGGCTCACCCTGCCTGCCGAGCTGCTCGCCCTGGCCCGTCACTGGGACGCCGTCGGCTAAACGGGATTAGTTTCAAGGCGCCCCACGCACGGGCGCCGTACAGCGCTTTTCCCCCTACTTCGGCAGTGGTATAAAGAAGCGACCGAGGCGTCCGCACGGCAGTTGGGGCGGGCGCCTCTGTTTGCCTCCAAGGACCGCCCCCACTACCACAACGGAATTACAGGGATCATCATGTTTGAAAAGGTTGTAGCCGCCCCCGCAGACCCCATTCTTGGCCTCACCGAAGCGTTTCGCAGCGACGAGCGTGAGCACAAGATCAATCTGGGTGTCGGCATCTACAAGGACGAATCGGGAGCCACCCCCATCCTCAAGTGCGTCAAGCAGGCCGAGCAGAAACTGCTGACCGACGAGAAGACCAAAAACTACCTCGGCATCGAGGGCAACCAGGAGTACGCCCGCATCGTGCAGGGACTGCTGTTTGGCAAGGGGGCCGAGCTCATCACCTCGGGCCGCGCCAAGACAGCCCAGGCACCGGGCGGCACCGGTGCCCTGCGCATCGCCGCCGAGTTCATCGCGCGCAACCAGCTCGCCAAGACGGTCTGGATCTCCGACCCCACCTGGGCCAACCACGTCAGCGTGTTCCAGGCCGCCGGGCTCGAGGTGAAGTGGTACAAGTACTACGACCCCGCCAGCAAGGATCTCGACTTTGCCGCCATGCAGGCCTCCCTGCGCGAGGTCGAGCGCGGTGACGTGGTGCTGCTGCACGGCTGCTGCCACAACCCGACCGGCATCGATCCCACCACCGCCCAGTGGGAGGCCCTGGCCGAGCAGAGCGCCGCCGCCGGCTGGCTGCCCCTGTTCGACTTCGCCTACCAGGGCTTCGCCCGCGGCATCGAAGAGGACGCCGAGGGGCTGTGCATCTTCGCCCGCTCCCACGGCGAGCTGCTGGTGGCCAGCTCCTTCTCCAAGAACTTCGGTCTCTACAACGAGCGGGTCGGCGCCTTCACCCTGGTTGCCGCCAACAAGGCCGTGGCCGACACCGCCTTCACCCAGGTCAAGACCGTCATCCGCGCCAACTACTCCAACCCGCCCTCTCACGGTGCCGCCGTGGTGACCGCCGTGGTCAATGATCCCGCCCTCTACGCGCTGTGGGTCAGCGAAGTGGCCGAGATGCGCGAGCGCATCCGCGAGATGCGCGAACTGCTGGTGGCCAAGCTGGCCGAGCGCGGCGTGAGCGAGGACTTCTCCTTCATCGCTCGTCAGAACGGCATGTTCTCCTTCTCCGGTCTCTCCAAGGAGCAGGTGGCTCGCCTGAAGGAAGAGTTTGCCATCTACATCGTCGGCTCCGGCCGGATCAGCGTGGCCGGCATCACCCGCGCCAACATCGATCCCCTCTGCGACGCCATCGCCAAGGTGCTGTAAGCACCATCCAAGTGTGCCAAGCAGGTCCGCACGGTGCGGACCTGCTTTTTTTTACTTGGTCCGGGTCTCCCCTCCCAGTAGGCTGATGCAAACAGTCGAAACGGAGTTCGCTGCATGCCCCATACCCTGACAGACACCCTCTGGGCCCACACCCTGGGGGAGCCCCTCACCCCTCGTCCCCCTCTCACCCGGGATCTCGACGTGGATATCGCCATCCTGGGTGCCGGTTACTCGGGCCTGTGGAGCGCCCTGCTCCTTAAACGACGGGATCCCTCCCTGCGCATCGCCCTGCTGGAGGCCGGGATTGCCGGCGAAGGCGCCTCGGGGCGCAACGGGGGCTGGCTCATGGGCGGCTTCTCGGGCGATCTGAATTATCTGGCCATGCTCGATGGAGAGCGGCGTGAACAGACCCGGCGTCTCATCACAGGTACCGTGGCCAGGGCGGCGACCGAGCTCGCAGGGCTCGGGATCGCGTGCGACCTCGAGCACGGGGGCAACCTGCATATGGCCGCCCGCTACCCCGAGCAGCGACTGCGCCTCGAGGAGGAGCTGGCCACCCTGCGCCAGGCCGGTTTCGGGGAGGAGGATGTGCGGCGCCTCGAGGGGGCTCAGGCGCGAGAGGCGCTCGAGCTGCCGGACGGGGATCTCGCCCTCTACACCCCTCACTGCGCCCGGGTCCATCCCCTCAAGCTGGTGCGGGGCCTGGCAAGGGCGGTGGAGGCGGCCGGCATCTCCCTCTATGAGCAGAGTCCGGTGCTACGCCTCTCTCCGGGGAGCGTGCATCTCAAGGAACATACGGTACGCGCCGGGGTGATCGTCTCGGCACTGGAGGGATACCAGCGGCTGCTTGGGCTCGATCAAGGGGCCACCCTGCCGGTGCAGAGCCTGCTGCTCGCCACCGAGCCCCTGAGCGAGTCCCAGTGGCAACGCATTGGCCTGCACCGCCATGAGACCTTTGCCGACGCCTCACGCCTTGTCACCTATGGCCAGCGCAGCGCCGATGGGCGCCTGGTGTTTGGTGCCCGTGGCGGTTACCGTTTCGGGGGCCGAGTCAGGACCCGCTTTCCCTTCACGCCTCGGCACCTGGGGGATGCGCCCAAGGGGGATGAGTTCGATCTGCGCGCGGATCTGCTGCTCGCCCTCTTCCCCCATCTCGCCGGGGTGGCCATCACCCATGGCTGGGGGGGAACCCTGGGGATGGCACGGCGCTTTCGCCCCCACGCTCTGTTCGACCCCCGCCTCGGGCTCGCCACCCTCGGCGGCTACGGGGGAGAAGGGGTGGGCGCCAGCCTGCTCTTCGCCGACACCTTGAGCGAGCTGATCCTGGGCGGCGACGGCTCGCTTGCCACCCAGCCCTGGGCCTATCGCGGCTCTCTCACCACCCACCTCAGACGCTGGGAAGCCGAGCCCATCCCCTGGCTCGGCTACGGTGCCATCTCGGGGCTGTTCCAACTCGAGGAGCGGCTGCTGCGCCGTCCGGTCAGACCCTCCCTGCCCCTCACGCTGGTCACCCCCCTGGCCGATGCCCTGGAGGCGCTGATGCAGTAGCGTCGAGGGCGATGGCAACAGGCTCGGTGCAAAAAGGGAGGGCGGCCATGGCCGCCCTCCTGCTTAGGGGGTGAGATCCTTGTCCACCCAATATTTGGAGCCCGAGATGTTGGCATCGAGCAGCAACCCCTTCTCCCCGATCTGGTAGATGGCCATGCCGCCGTTGTACTTGGCCTTGAGTTCGGCACTCTCCTTGCCGGCCACCACCCCCACCTCGGAGGTCGCCTCCCACCCCTGGGTGACGAAACGCTCGAAGGTCTCGCGGCTCTCGAACAGGATCACCTGCTGGTAGAACTTGCCGCCAAAGCCGGCGGCGAGCCCGGCGCCGAACATCTTCATATAGGTGTGCTGGCCGCTCTTGCGGTTGACCGCCACCCCGGCCCCCTGATTGGTGTGCAACATCAGGGAGAACTTGCGCGAGTCGAAGACCGCATAGCCGTAGGCGCTGTCAAACAGGAGCTTGGCCGAGGGCTGCTCGTTAAAGAGGCGCACCAGGGCGGTGTCGGCCATGGTGTCGAGGGCCGTACGAGCCTGCTCGGGCGTGGTGGGCTCGAGCATCTCGTCGAGCTTCTTGTCCGCCACCGTCAGCCACTCCTTGCCCTTGGCGGCACTCTGGGCGGTCCACTCCCCGGCCTGGTTATAGGCATCTGAGCCCCAGGCAGAGAGGGAGTCCCAGGTCTGTTTGGAAAAGTCCGAAACGCTCTGCCATGTCTCCTTGCCGGTCTCGCTCAGGGCACTGCCCAGATCGGCGGCGGCGGATTTGATCTTGTCCCAGTCGGCGTGGGCCGGCTGAGCCAGCATGGCGGCCACCAGCAGGGCCAGACTCCCTCTTCTCATCGTCGTTGTCCTCGGTTGACAGATGGCTCCATCTTACCCCCAAACCCATGAACGGTGGCTGATCATTCCCCCTCTACGATCCGCTTGCCGTGCGCATCGACCACCTGCTCCCCGTCCTCCTTGGCGAAGGCCCCTTTTTGCTGAGAGGGCAGAATATCGAGCACCCGCTCGGAGGGGCGGCACAGACGCGTCCCGAGCGCAGTGACCACGATCGGGCGGTTGATGAGGAGGGGGTGGGCCAGCATGGCGTCGATCAACTCGTCATCGCTGAAACGATCCTCGGCCAGCCCGAGCGCCTCGAAGGGGGGGACGTTCTGGCGCAGCAGGGCACGCACCGGGATCCCCATGGCGGCGATCAGCCCCACCAGGGTGGCACGATCGGGCGGGGTCTCCAGATAGTGGATGACGGTCGGCTCGACGCCGCTGTTGCGGATCATCTCGAGGGTGTTGCGGGAGGTGCCGCACTCGGGGTTGTGATAGATGGTGATGCTCATCAATGAGCTCCTTGTGATTGTTGATACCAGGATTGACTCCGGTTGACGATGCGCACCACCAGCAGCATGACCGGCACCTCGATGAGGACGCCGACCACGGTGGCGAGCGCCGCCCCGGAGTGGAAACCAAACAGGCTGATGGCCGCAGCCACCGCCAGCTCGAAGAAGTTCGACGCCCCGATGAGGGCCGAGGGGCCGGCCACCGCGTGCTGCTCACCGACGGCGCGGTTAAGCCAGTAGGCGAGCCCTGCATTGAAGAAGACCTGAATTAGGATAGGCACGGCCAGCAGCGCAATCACCAGGGGCTGGGCCAGGATCTGCTCCCCCTGGAAGGCAAACAACAGCACCAGGGTGAGCAGCAGGGCAGCCATGCTCCAGGGCTGGATCCGGCTCAGCAGAGGCTCGAGGGTGCCACGGGCCAGGGCGCGCCGGCGCAGCCACTGGGCCAGGATCACCGGCACCACGATATAGAGCAGCACAGAGGTGAGCAGGGTATCCCACGGCACAGTGATGCTGGAGACACCGAGCAGCAGCGCCACCAGAGGGGCAAAGGCCACCACCATGATGAGATCGTTGAGCGCCACCTGGGAGAGGGTGAAGTAGGGGTTGCCGTTCACCAGCCGGCTCCAGACAAACACCATGGCGGTGCAGGGGGCGGCGGCAAGCAGAATCAGCCCCGCCACATAGCTGTCCAGTTGATCCGCCGGCAGCAGATCGGCAAACAGGCCGCGAATGAAGATCCAGCCCAGCAAGGCCATGGAGAAGGGCTTGACCAGCCAGTTGATGACGAGCGTCACCCCGATCCCCCTCACGTGCTCGCGCACCTGGTGCAGGGCCGCGAAGTCGATCTTGATGAGCATGGGGATGATCATCACCCAGATGAGCAGGCCGACCGGCAGGTTGACCCGGGCCACCTCGAGGGCACCGATGGTCTTGAAGAGACCGGGCAGCCCCTGGCCCAGGGCGATGCCGACCAGGATGCAGAGGGCTACCCAGGCGGTAAGGTAGCGTTCGAAGAAGCCGATGGGGCTGGCAGAGGGGTGAAACATAGAGACTCCGGATTGGGGGGTGGCCACCCGGGCCACCCTTGGACTTAGGGTTGAGTAAGGGCAAGCAGGGCTGCGCTGCCAACCGGCTCGACCACCTGCAGCGGCACGCTGGCCGCGCGCAGGCTCTGGGCCGTGACCGCCGCCAGTTGCGGCCGCTGGGCGCATGCACGCAGCCGCAGCAGGGGCGCGCTCACCGTGTCCGGTAGCACCTGATTGACCAGCCAGCCCCAGGGCTCGATGCCGGCGCGGCGCAGGTCGGCCTGCAGGGCGGCCGCCTCCAGCACAGGGGTGGGCTCGGGCAGGGTCACGATCAGCACCTTGGTGCGCGCCGGGTCCTGCAACTGCATCATGGGAGTGGTGAAGTGCAGCCCCTTGCTGCCCATCTGGCGGGCCACCTCCCTGTGGTAGGCACCGGTGGCGTCAAGCAGCAGCAGGGTATGGCCGGTCGGGGCCGTGTCCATCACCACGAGCTGGCGCCCCGCCTCGCGGATGATGCGTGAAAACGCCTGGAACACGGCGATCTCGGCGGTGCAGGGGGAGCGCAAATCCTCTTCCAGCAGGGCGCGGCCGGCGGCATCGAGACCGCCCCCCTTGCTCGCCAATACCTGCTCGCGATAACGGATCGTCTCTGCCTCGGGATCGATTCGGCTGACCGTCAGCGTCTGTGACGCCTCGGCCAGGGTCTCGCTCAGGTGCGCCGCCGGATCCGAGGTCGACAGGTGCACCCGATGGCCACGGCGCGCCAGCTCCAGGGCGACGGCGGCGGCCAGGGTGGTCTTGCCCACCCCGCCCTTGCCCATCAGCATGATGAGGCCATGCCCCTCCCCCTCGAGGGAGTCCACCAGCGAGCTCAAGGGCGGCAGGGGTGAGGGCGCCACCTCGACCGCTGCCGACGCGCCACTCCCCTGCCCTGCCAGCAGGGCGCGCAGGGCATCGACCCCGACCAGGTTGGTGTCGAGCAGCGGCAGCCGGCTCTGGGGCAGGGTGGCGAGATCCCCCGGCAGCTGGGCGAGGGCCTCTTGCTCGCGCCGCCACAGGGCCGCGGCCAGGGGATCCCCGGCGATGGCCGCCTCGGGGAAGAGGCCGTTGAGCACCAGATGGGGATGGGTGATACCCAGGGCCGCCAGCTCCTTGCCGGTGCGGGCCACCTCGCGCAGGGTCGCCCCCTGGGCGCGGGCCACCAGCACCAGGCGTGTCTGCATTCCGTCACACAGGGCTTCCACGGCGGCGCGGTAGCGATGGCGCTGCTTGTCGAGGCCGGCCAGGGGGCCTAGGCAGGAGGCATCCCCCTTGCCCTGCTCGAGAAACTCGCTCCAGGCGCCGGGCAGTTGCAGCAGGCGCAGGGTGTGGCCGGTCGGCGCCGTGTCAAACAGTATGTGGTCGTACTCGGCGCGCAGGGCCGGGTCGGTGAGCAGGGCGGTGAACTCATCGAAGGCGGCGATCTCGGTGGTGCAGGCGCCGGAGAGCTGCTCCTCGATGCGGTGCACCACCGCCTCGGGCAGACGACCGCGCACCGGGCCGACGATCCGCTCGCGATAGTCGCGCGCGGCGGCCTGGGGATCGATCTCGAGGGCGCACAGCCCCGGCACCACTCCTATGGTCGTGATCCGGTTGCCGATGGGGGTCTCGAACACCTGCGCCACGTTGCTGGCGGGATCCGTGCTCACCAGCAGCACCCGCCGCCCGCGCCCGGCCAGGGCGATGGCGCTGGCACAGGCAAGCGAGGTCTTGCCCACCCCGCCCTTGCCGGTGAAGAAGAGATAGGGGGGCGCATCGTGCAAAAAGGCCGACATGGTCTCTCCTTAGCAGCAGCCGCTGCCGGGCTGACAGGGTTTGACGATCCCCTTGATCGGGGAAGGGGCGGCCAGGCCGGCGAAGCGGGCCAGCTCGCGCCGGCTCGGGTAGCGACCGGTCAGCACCACCTGACCATCGACCAGAGTGAGCGGCAGCCCCTCCTCGCCCGCCAGGGCCAGGAAGGCGCTCACCGCCGGGGTGTCGGCAAACATCATGGGCTGCTGGGCCAGGTTGTAGCGCTCAAAGGCCACCCCTTGCTCGCGCAGCCAGGCCAGATCGGCGGCGAAGGTGACCAGGGCCGGGTCGACCTCGGTGCCGCAGACGCCACTGGCGCAGCAGAGCGCCGGATCGAAGAGTTGGATCGCCATCAGATCACTCCTTGTTGCAACAGGTGGGGGGCAGCACGGCCGGGGAGCAGCCGGCATCGGCGCGCAAGGCCTCGCACGCCTCGGGGTGACCGGCGCAGCACTCCTCGGTGAGATAACCGATGAGCCCGAGCATCAGGGGGATGTTGGCGCGATAACGCAAGAACCGCCCCTCCTGCTCGACGCTCAGCAAGTTGGCGCCCAGCATGGCCTTCAAGTGAAACGAGAGGGTGTTGGGGGCCACCTCGAGCGCCGTGGCCAACTCTCCGGCCACCATGCCATCGAGGCCGGCCCGCACCAGCTCTCGCCAGGCGGCCAGCCGCACCGGCGAGGCGAGGGATTCGAGCACCCTGACGGCGCTCTCGGAAGGCATGGGTTGTGACATGTGAGATCCTCGATTCGCGTCAACCATTCAACTATACAAGAAATATTGAAACGATCAATCCACCATCACCACATTCGCCTGTCGCCTTGCCCCTGCCCCTCCCCTTTGTTAGAGTCGCGCGCCGCGCGGCCAGCGCACCATCACAATAACGAGCGCCAAGGGCGCCACAAGGAGCTACACAACCCATGCGTGAGCGCATCAAACAAGAGTGGTTCGGTAATGTCAGGGGGGATCTGCTGTCGGGTACGGTCGTGGCCCTGGCCCTGATCCCGGAGGCCATCGCCTTCTCCATCATCGCCGGCGTCGATCCCAAGGTGGGGCTCTACGCCTCCTTCTGCATCGCCGTCATCATCGCCTTCACCGGCGGCCGCCCGGCCATGATCTCCGCCGCCACCGGCGCCATGGCCCTGCTGATGGTGACCCTGGTGCGCGAGCACGGCCTGCAATACCTGATGGCCGCCACCCTGCTCACCGGCCTGCTGCAGATCCTGGCCGGCTACCTGCGCCTCGCCGCCCTGATGCGCTTCGTCTCGCGCTCTGTGGTGACCGGTTTTGTCAACGCCCTGGCCATCCTCATCTTCATGGCCCAGTTGCCGGAACTGACCAACGTCAGCTGGCAGGTCTACGCCATGACCGCAGCCGGGCTTGGCATCATCTACCTGTTCCCGCGCCTGCCGCGCATCGGTACCCTGCTCCCCTCGCCGCTGCTGTGCATCGTGCTGCTCACCGCGGTGAGCGTCGGTCTCGGCCTCGAGGTGCGCACGGTCGGTGACATGGGCGCCCTGCCGGACACCCTGCCGGTCTTCATGTGGCCCGAGGTGCCCCTCAATCTCGAGACCCTGGCCATCATCTTCCCCTACTCCGCCGCCCTGGCCGTGGTGGGGCTGCTCGAATCCCTGATGACCGCTGCCATCGTCGACGAGATGACCGCCACCCGCAGCGATCGCCACCGCGAGTGCAAGGGCCAGGGGCTGGCCAACATCGCCGCCGGCCTGATGGGTGGCATGGCGGGCTGCGCCATGATCGGCCAGTCGGTCATCAACGTGAAATCCGGTGGCCGCGGCCGCCTCTCTACCCTGGTGGCAGGAGCCCTGCTCATCGTCATGGTGGTGTTCCTGGACGAGTGGATCCGCCAGATCCCCATGGCGGCCCTGGTGGCGGTGATGATCATGGTATCCATCGGCACCTTCTCCTGGGGCTCGGTGCTGCGCATGCACAAGACGCCCCTGGCCACCAACCTGGTGATGCTGAGCACGGTGGCCGTGGTGGTGGTGACCCACAACCTGGCCCTCGGGGTGCTGACCGGGGTGCTGCTGGCCTGCCTCTTCTTCGCCCACAAGGTGGCGCGCACCCTGCTGGTACACAGCGACAGCGAGCGCCACGGCGCCACCCGCACCTATCGGGTGCACGGCCAGGTCTTCTTCGCCAGCACAGAGCAGTTCTGCGCCGGCTTTGACACCGGTGAATCCCTGGAGCGGGTGGTGATCGATGTCAGTGATGCCCACTTCTGGGATCTCAGCGCCGCCGAGGCCCTGGCCACGGTGCGCCGCCGCTTCGAGGCTGCCGGCACCGAGGTGCAACTGACAGGCGTGAGCGACGCCAGCGCCGCCCTGCTCGGCCGCTTCGCCCCGGCGACCTGAGCGCGCGCAGCGTCTGACGCCAGGCGCCCATAAAAAAGGCCAGCCCCGTGGGGCTGGCCTTTTGCATCTTCACAGACTTACATCTGGTCGATCATGTCCTGGGCGAACTGGGAGCAGGAGCGCAACGTGGCCCCTTCCATCAGACGCTCGAAGTCATAGGTGACGGTCTTGTTGCGGATCGCCGCTTCCATCCCCTTGACGATGAGGTCGGCCGCCTCAACCCAGCCCAGGTGGCGCAGCATCATCTCGGCAGAGAGGATGAGCGAGCCCGGGTTGACCTTGTCTTGACCTGCGTATTTCGGCGCGGTGCCGTGGGTCGCTTCGAACAGGGCCACACCGTCACCGATGTTGGCACCCGGGGCGATGCCGATGCCGCCGACCTGGGCCGCCAGGGCGTCGGAGATGTAGTCACCGTTGAGGTTCATACAGGCGATGACGTCATACTCGGCCGGACGCAGCAGGATCTGCTGCAGGAAGGCGTCGGCGATGACATCCTTGACGACGATGGTCTTGCCGGTTTTCGGGTTCTTGAAGGAGCACCAGGGGCCGCCGTCGATAAGCTGGGCATCGTACTCTTTCTGGGCCAGGGCGTAGCCCCAATCCTTGAAGGCACCTTCGGTGAACTTCATGATGTTGCCCTTGTGTACCAGGGTCACGGAGTCGCGATCATTGTCGATGGCGTACTCGATGGCGGCACGGACCAGGCGCTCGGTACCGGCCTTGGACATGGGCTTGATGCCGATGCCGCAGGACTCGGGGAAGCGAATCTTCTTCACGCCCATCTCGTTTTGCAGGAAGGCAATCACCTTCTTGGCTTCGTCGCTGTCGGCCTTCCACTCGATACCGGCGTAGATGTCTTCGGCGTTCTCGCGGAAGATCACCATGTCGGTCAGATCCGGACGCTTGACCGGGCTCGGGGTCCCTTCGTAGTAACGAACCGGACGCAGGCAGACGTAGAGATCCAGCTCCTGGCGCAGGGCCACGTTGAGGGAGCGAATGCCGCCGCCGACCGGGGTGGTCAGGGGGCCCTTGATGGCCACGCAGTATTCGCGGATGAACTCCAGGGTCTCGGCCGGCAGCCAGACGCCTTCGCCATAGACGTGGGTGGATTTCTCACCGGTGAAGATCTCCATCCAGGCGATTTTGCGCTCGCCCTGGTAGGCCTTCTCGACGGCGGCATCGACCACCTTGAGCATGGCCGGGGTCACATCGACACCGATGCCGTCACCCTCGATGTAGGGGATGATGGGGTTGTTCGGCACATTCAGCTTGCCGCCGGCGGCGACGGTGATCTTCTGGCCCTGGGAGGGGATAACTACTTTGCTTTCCATCGGCATCTCCTAACATCCGATTGTTATCATTGTGTAAGTAGAGCGGGGCCATCTTAGCCCGTCCCACCCTGAAAAGAAATGGCTCACCAGGGCTTTATGACTCATCGGATTAGCCGCCATTGGCCGTGGGGAAAGGGCATCTGCTACACTGCGCGCCATCCAACTACCGCCCGCAGGTAATCGCTTTTATGACCCCCTTGCGCCCTCCCCGGTCTCGCCGTCCCGATGACACCAGGCCACGCCCCTCCCCCGAGGCGCGTAGCATAGTGCTCTTCAACAAGCCCTACATGGTGCTGTGCCAGTTCACCGACGAGGCGGGTCGCGAGACCCTCAAGGATTACATCAAGGAGCCCGGCATCTATGCCGCCGGCCGGCTCGACAGAGACAGCGAGGGGCTCTTGCTGCTCACAAGCGACGGCCTCCTGCAGGCACGCCTCACCCAACCGGGGGAGAAGCAGCCCAAGACCTACTGGGTGCAGGTGGAGGGGGAGCCCACGGACGAGGCGATCCAGGCCCTGTGCGCCGGGGTGACCCTCAACGACGGCCCCACCCTGCCGGCCCGGGTGCGCCGCATGGCGCCACCCGCCGTGTGGGAGCGCACGCCCCCCATCCGCGAGCGCAAGGCGATCCCCACCAGCTGGCTCGAGATCACCATCGTCGAGGGGCGCAACCGCCAGGTGCGGCGCATGACCGCCCACATCGGCCATCCGACCTTACGCCTCATCCGCTACGCCATCGGTCAGTGGACCCTGGACAATCTGGCGCCGGGTGAATATCGCACCCTGCCGGCCCCCGAATTACCCCCGCGCGCCACAGCGCCACGGCAGCCGACCAAGACCAGGACCCGCGAGCACCACCCGGCGAGCCGGGCAAACCGTCCGGCCGGCAAAGGGCGTGGCACGGCCCGTCGCCCGGCTCGCCACAAGCAAGGAGAGTAAGCCATGGAGACCCGGCTCACGGTCGCCGCCCTGGTCCACTGGCAGGGGCGCTTTCTGATGGTAGAGGAAGAGATAGAAGGCGAGCGCCGCTTCAACCAGCCCGCCGGTCATGTGGAAGAGGGAGAGACCCTGATAGAGGCAGTGTGCCGGGAGCTGCGCGAGGAGAGCGGCCTGGTGGCCAGCCCGGGCGCCTGGCTCGGGGCCAGCCTGTTTCGTCCCCGCGACGGCGCCGCCACCTTCGTGCGCTTTGCATTTATCTTCGAGCTTGAAAACCCGCCCGGCAACCACCATCCAGAGGATCCCGACGGGGATGTGCTCGCCTGTCACTGGTGGAGTATCGGCGAGCTCGCCGCCCACCGCGGAGCCCTGCGCAGCCCTCTGGTGTGGCAGACCGTCGAGAACTATCTGGCCGGCACCCGCCTGCCCCTGCAGGCGCTACAGGCTCATCTGTAGCCCGGCAGCGAAACTCAGCGCGATATGACCCGGGGCGTCAAATTCTGATAGAATGCGCCCCGTTAATTTCAAGGATTTCCATTACTGATGACAGACAACAGCCAAATCAAGGTGATCGTCGGCATGTCCGGCGGCGTGGACTCTTCCGTCTCGGCCTACCTGCTCAAGCAGCAGGGCTACCAGGTCGAAGGCCTGTTCATGAAGAACTGGGAAGAGGACGACACGGACGAGTACTGCTCTGCCGCCCAGGATTTGGCTGATGCCAAGGCCGTCTGCGACAAGCTCGGCATCGAACTGCACACCATCAACTTCGCCGCCGAATACTGGGACAACGTTTTCGAGCACTTCCTCGAGGAGTACAAGGCCGGTCGCACGCCGAACCCGGACATCCTGTGCAACAAGGAGATTAAGTTCAAGGCGTTCCTGGAGTTTGCCGCCGAAGAGCTGGGGGCCACCTACATCGCCACCGGCCACTATGTGCGCCGTGACGACAGCACAGGCCGCCCGCGCCTGCTGCGCGGCCTCGACGGCAACAAGGATCAGAGCTACTTCCTCTACACCTTGAGCGAGGCCCAGGTCGGCCAGAGCCTGTTCCCGGTCGGCGACCTGGAAAAGCCCGAGGTGCGCCGCATCGCCGAAGAGCTGGGATTGGTCACCGCCAAGAAGAAGGATTCCACCGGGATCTGCTTCATCGGCGAGCGCAAGTTCAAGGACTTCCTGGCCCAGTATCTGCCGGCCAGGCCGGGCCCCATTGAAACCGTGGATGGCAAGATCATCGGCGAGCATCAGGGGCTCATGTACCATACCCTGGGTCAGCGCAAGGGATTGGGCATCGGCGGCCTGAAAGACGCCGGCGACGAGCCCTGGTACGTGGTCGACAAAGAGGTGGCGCGCAACACGCTGGTGGTGGCGCAAGGGGAGCACCCGCGCCTCTACTCCGACGGCCTCATCGCGAGCCAGTTGCACTGGGTCGATCGCACCCCGATCCGCGAGCCCCGCCGTGCCACCGTCAAGACCCGCTATCGCCAGCAGGACATCCCCTGCCTCATCGAGCCCATCGACGATCTGACCATCCGCGTCACCTTCGATGAGCCGGTGGCCGCCGTCACCCCGGGCCAGTCTGCCGTCTTCTACGACGGGGAAGAGTGTCTCGGTGGCGGCGTCATCGAGCAGCGTTTCCGCCACCCCTGACCACATCACCACAAGGGACGACACGTGAGCGACAAGTATCAAGATAGAACCATGGCGTTCGCCGGCATCTGCCAGGCGGCCGCCCTGGTGCAACAGGTGGCCCGTAACGGCGCCTGCGACGAGGCCTCCCTGCGCGAGAGCCTCTCCAGCATTCTGGTGACCAATCCGAGCCAGCCACTCGAGGTCTATAACAACACCCATCTGGCCATTCGCGACGGCTACCGCGCCCTGGTCGAGCAACTCGGCGCCGACGGCAGCCAGAAGAATGCCGAGCTGACCCGTTACGTGGTCAGCCTGATCGCCCTGGAGCGCAAGCTGGCCAAACGCAAGGATCTGCTGGGTATGCTGAGCGAGCGGATCGGCCAGATCGACCGACAGCTGCAACATTTCGATCTGCTCGACGAGCAGATCGTCTCCAACATGGCGAGCATCTACAGTGACCTTATCAGCCCGATAGGCCCGCGCATCCAGGTGGCAGGCACCCCGCTGTATCTGCAGCAGCCCATGGTGCAGCACAAGGTGCGCGCCCTGCTGCTGGCCGGTATCCGCGCCGTGGTGCTGTGGCGCCAGGTCGGCGGTAGCCGCAGCCAGATCATCTTCGCCCGCAAGAAGATGGTGGAGCTCGCCAAGCGATACTGATTTCCCCCCACACAAACCATCAGGAGTTCACCACATGGAACTGTCAGCGCTGACTGCTGTTTCCCCCATCGATGGCCGTTACGGCGACAAGGCGGCCGAGCTGCGCCCCCTCTTCTCCGAATACGGCCTGCTGCGTTTTCGCGTTGAAGTGGAAGTGCGCTGGCTGCAGAAGCTGGCCAGTCACGCCGGGATTCCGGAAGTACCCGCCTTCAGCCGCGATGCCAACGCACTGCTCGACGGGATCGTCAGTGGCTTTTGTGAGGCTGATGCCGCCCGCATCAAGGAGATCGAGCGCACCACCAATCACGATGTGAAGGCGGTCGAGTACTTCCTGAAGGAAAAAGTGTCGCAGCTGCCGGAGCTGGAGGCGGTCTCCGAGTTCATCCACTTCGCCTGCACCTCCGAAGACATCAACAACAACTCCCACGGCCTGATGCTCAAGACCGCCCGCGAGACCGTCATCAAGCCCTATTGCGAGAAGCTGATTGGCGAGATCAAGCGCCTGGCACACGAATACCGTGACCTGCCGCTGCTGTCGCGCACCCACGGTCAGCCGGCCACCCCGAGCACCATGGGCAAGGAAATGGCCAACGTCGCCTATCGCCTGGAGCGCCAGCTCAAGCAGATCATGGCGGTCGAGCTCCTCGGCAAGATCAACGGCGCCGTGGGTAACTACAACGCCCACATCAGTGCCTATCCGCTCGTTGACTGGCACCAGTTCTCCGAGGAGTTCGTTACTTCTCTGGGCCTGACCTGGAACCCCTACACCACCCAGATCGAGCCCCACGACTACATCGCCGAGCTGTTTGACGCCCTGGCACGCTTTAATACCATCCTCATCGACTTCGATCGCGACGTGTGGGGCTACATCTCCCTGGGCCACTTCAAGCAGCGCACCGTGGCGGGCGAGATCGGCTCCTCCACCATGCCGCACAAGGTCAACCCGATCGACTTCGAGAACTCCGAGGGCAATCTGGGCCTGGCCAACGCCGTGTTCCAGCATCTGGCCTCCAAGCTGCCCATCTCCCGCTGGCAACGCGATCTCACCGACTCGACCGTACTGCGCAACCTGGGCGTGGCCGTGGGCTACTCCCTGATTGCCTACCAGGCGACCCTCAAGGGGATCTCCAAGCTGGAAGCCAACGGCGCCGCCATGGCCGCCGACCTGGACGCCAACTGGGAAGTGCTGGCCGAGCCGATCCAGACCGTGATGCGCCGCTACGGCATCGAGAAACCCTACGAGAAGCTCAAAGAGCTGACCCGTGGCCGCCGCGTCGACGCCGAGGGAATGCGCACCTTTATCGACACCCTCGAGCTGCCCGACGCGGTGAAGGTGGAGCTCAAGAAGCTGACCCCGGCCAACTACATAGGCGCCGCCCAGCGTCTGGTGGACGAGCTCAAGTAAGCGTCCATTATCCTAAAGGGGCCCGCCGGGCCCCTTTGCCATAGACCAATCCGAAGAGACACCATGTACGAACTCAATCTCGACATCGCCCACTTTCTCGAGCACTACTGGCAGAAGCGCCCGCTCCTTATCAAGGGCGGTTTCAAGGACTTTGCCGATCCCATCACCCCGGACGAGCTGGCAGGCCTGGCCATGGAGCAGGAGGTGGAATCCCGCCTGGTGACCCGCTTCGACGGCAAGTGGGATGCCTCCCACGGCCCCTTCGAAGCCTATGACCACCTGGGCGAGGAGAACTGGACCGTGCTGGTGCAGGCGTGCAACCACTGGGCCCCCGAGGTGAACGAGCTGGCCATTCCGTTCCAGTTCATTCCCGGTTGGCGCTTTGACGACGTCATGGTGAGCTTCTCCACCCCGGGGGGCGGTGTCGGCCCCCACATCGACAACTACGACGTCTTTATCACCCAGGGGGTGGGCCGCCGCCACTGGCGGGTCGGTGACGCCCTGGCCCTGAGCGAGTTCGCCGCCCACGGCGCCCTGCGCCACTGCGAGGCGTTCGACGCCATCATCGATGCGGTGCTGGAGCCGGGCGACATCCTCTACATCCCGCCCGGGTTCCCCCATGAGGGCTATGCGGTCGAGCCCTCCATGAACTACTCGGTGGGCTTTCGCGCCCCCGATGCACGCGATCTGCTCTCCCTGTTTGCCGATCACCTGATCGACAACGAGGTCGCCACCGAGCGCTACACAGACCCGGACCTCAAGGCCCGCGAGCGCCATGGGGAGATCCAGCCCCATGAGCTGCACCGCCTGCGCGAGCTGATGCAGCACGCCCTGGACGACGACGCCCTGCTCAAAGAGTGGTTCGGCGCCATGATCTCCGACGCCAAGCACGATCTCGACGTGGTGCCGGTCGACCCGGACTACAGCGAAGAGGAGGTGGCCAACCTGCTGGCTGCCGGCGAGCCGGCCATCCGGGTGCCGGGTCTGCGCTGCGTCTGGTTTAGCGGCGCCACCGACACCTGCTACATCGACGGCGAGGCCTGGCGCCTGCCGAGCGAAGACCCGGCCGCCATTTCCCTCTTGTGCGATCGGGATGTGGTGACCCAGAGCGACATGGTGACTCTCGAGGATCAGGCCGGCTTCCTGACCCTCTTCACCCGCCTGGTCAACCGTGGCTACTGGTTCTTCGACTAAGGCCATGGACGCAACAAGGGCGCCTGACGGCGCCCTTTTTCTTCTGGCAAGCTGAACCCGGCCTTGCTGGCGGGTGGGTTGGTGCTGGCTGTCGCGCTCAATAATCGTACAATGGACGCCTCACAAGGAGACATCCATGCAGATCACCCCTCTCCCCCAGCCGGTTCCCTCTCTGACGCCCGAGCAGCGCAACCGCGCCGAAAATCAGGCCCTCGACAAGCGGGCCGAGCAACAGGCTGCGGCCAGCGCCAAGCAAGAAGCCAAGCGCACCCTGGCGGTAGACTACACGGAGCAGCGCCAGAACAAGGCGGCCATGGAGCGCTATCTGGAAGCGAGCGGCAACGCCAGCACCCCGTCGCCTGCGCCCGAGCCTGCCGACATCTATCAGGCCAGCCGGCAGTTGCAGCGCCAGGAGCGCCTGAGTCAGGCGGTCAGCGCGGCCCAATCGAGCCTTGGTGAACGCATCATCGACCTCTATCAGGGGCGCCCCGAGCCCTACCTGATCGATACCCGGGCCTAAACCAGGAAAGGGCGCCGTCAGGCGCCCTTTTCTTCATTACTCCTTTCTCCGACTCCCCGGCCCGAAAGCGCCGGTGCCCCCAACAGTGCGTGCCGTCCCACTGCCCGAACAGACCCCTTCTATACTCTGATGGACCTCACCGGAGAAGTATCCATGCGTTCCATCAAGGCGGTTTCACTTCTGCTCTTCATCCTCATCAGTGCCCTGCTCATTTACCTTCTCTTGTTGTCGTGGCGGTTGGACCATCAGCAGCGCACCCTGAACCAGATCTACTATCAGTCGGCCGACCGACTGGCGCTGGCCCAGGAGATCCGCAGCAGCTCCGATCATCTGAGCAAATTTGCAAGGGCCTATGCCGTCACCGGTGAGGTGCGCTTCCGGCAGCTCTTTAACTATGTGCTGGCGGTGCGCAACGGTCAGATGCCCCGTCAGGAAGGGCACAGTTTTGGCTTCTGGGATCAGGCGGCCATCCCCGGGTTTACCCTCCCGCCCCCAAGTGCTGAGCGCGCCTATCCCAGCCTGCAGAAAGCGCTCGACAGCACCGGCCTGTCGACCCTGGAATTGCTGCTGCTCAAACAGTCGCTGAACACCTCGGATGCCCTGGTGGGCATGGAGCGGCGAGCCTTCGATGCCGTACAGGGGATTGGAACACCGGATGGCAAACCGGATCTGCAAACGGCCACCCGCCTGCTCTTCTCCGATGAGTACTTCAACGAGAAGTGGCGCATCATGCAGCCTCTCGGTGAGTTTTATACGGCCTTGACCGAACGCAATCTGCAGCGCCAGCAGCAGGCGGAGCAACAACTGGCCAGCTTTGCCCGGCAGCAGCAGGCGGGACTGTTGCTGCTTCTGCTGGCCACCCTGTGTGCTTTTGCCATCATCTGGCGCTGGTACCTCTCCCCCCTGGCCAGGATGCAGGAGCGCCTCATCCGGCGAGTCAGTGCCCATGACTATCATGCCGAAGAGGAGAGCTGGCATCAGGGGGAGCTGGGCGCCCTGGCCCAGGCCCAGAACCAGCTCCTGCGTGAGGTGGGGCGGCAGCTGGATAACAACCGTCTGCTCAAGGAGTTCTCCGACGCCAGCCGGGGCTGTGAGAGTGCCGCCGAGTTTGGTAACCGGGTGATCCAGTTCCTGCTTGCCCGCTTCAATGTCCCCCTGGCCGGTCTCTACCTGTGGGAGCAGGAGCGACTGGTGCGCTGTGCCGGCATCGGCTATGGAGGGGGAGCCGAGCAACAGATGGTCGAGGGTAGCCTGCAACTGAGGCTGCTGCACAATCGCACCCCCTATCGCCTCACCGATCTGCAGGAGCACTGCACCCTTCCCATGCTGGGGGGAACCCTCACCTTGAGCGAGATCCATTTCTTTCCGCTCTGGAGTAATGACAGGCCCCTCGGGTTACTCGAGCTCGGCATGCTGGGAGCCCTGGACGAAGAGCGCCAACAGTGGCTGACCCTGCTCTGCAAGGATCTCGAAGTGGGTCTCAAGCTGACTCTTAACCAGCAACAACAGATGAGGGCCGAGCAGCGGGTCTCAGAGCAACTTCGTTTCACTCAGCAGGTACTCAACGCCATCCCCAACCCCATGTACTATCTGGATCGGCAACAACAGCTGCTCGGCGTCAATACCGCCTTCGCCGACTTCTGTGGCCAAGCCCAGGAGAGCCTCATCGGCATGCCACTGGGTGCCCTCTTCCCCGTGGGGGATGCCTTCCTCGACAACCACATCCCCCTGTTACAGGAAGCCGCCGCCATCCACTATGAGCTGACCCTGCCGGATCCGGCCGGCGAGCCCCATCAGATGAGCATTTATGAAGCCACCTATCTGGGCAGTGACAATCAGCCAGAGGGGATAGTGGGCCTGCTGGTCGATATCACCGAGCAGAAGGCGCTCGAGCAGGCCCTGCGCCAGGCCAAGGATGTGGCCGACGAGGCCTCGCAGGCCAAGGGAGAGTTCCTGGCCAACATGAGCCACGAGATCCGCACCCCCATGAATGCCATCATCGGCATGGCCCAGCTGGCGATGATGAGCGATCTCAATCCCAAACAGCAGCACTACGTGGGCAAGATAGATCAGGCGGCCAAGTCCCTGCTCGGCATCATCAACGACGTGCTGGACTTCTCCAAGGTCGAGGCCGGGCGCCTCCAACTGGAGCAGACCGACTTCCAGCTCGACGAGGTGCTCGACAACCTCGGGAACATGTTGGGACAGAGGGCACAGGAGAAGGGGATCGAGCTGCTGTTTGATATCGACCCCACCATGCCCCAGGCGTTGATCGGCGATCCCCTGCGGCTGGGGCAGATCCTGATCAACCTCTGCGGCAATGCGGTCAAGTTCACCGAGCGCGGTGATGTCGTGCTGCGTATCCAACCCAGGGAGCAGGATGAAGAGCACGTTCGGGTCCACTTCGAGATCCGTGACAGTGGCATCGGCATGACCCCGGAGCAGCTCGGCCGCCTCTTCCAGTCCTTCTCCCAGGCCGATGGCAGCATCACCCGCCGCTATGGGGGCACCGGACTGGGGCTCACCATTGCCAAGCACCTGGTCGAGCTGATGGGCGGCGAGATCCGCGTCACCAGCACTCCCGAAGTGGGCTCCTGCTTTTCCTTCGATCTCAGGCTTGGATTGCAAAGTGCCAAGGCCCGCCAATATGTCACCAGTCTCAATGAACTCAACGGCATGCATGCCCTGGTGGTCGATGACAACCCCCTGGCCAGAGAGATCATGCAGAGCCTGCTGCAAGCCATGGGGTTGACTGTCACCCTGGCCGAGGATGGCGACGGCGCCATTCGTCAGGTGCGCAGTCGGCCCTTTGCGGTGGTCTTCATGGATTGGCAGCTGCCTGGCATGGACGGGCTGGAGGCCTGCCAGCAGATCCGCCCCCTCGCCCCCGACTGCAAACTGGTGCTGGTCACCGCCCACAGCCGCGAGCTGGCACTGCAGAGCCACAACGAGATCGATGCCCTCATCATCAAACCGGTCAACCCCTCGGTGCTCTTCAACTGCCTTGCCGATCTCTTTCACCATCCTCAGCCTCTCCCCAGCGGGAGCGAGAGCCAGCCCCTCCCCACCCTGGCCGGTGCCCGACTGTTATTGGTGGAAGACAACCCAACCAACCAGGAGATCGCCGTGGGATTGCTCGAGCCACACGGAGCCCGCGTGCAGATCGCCAATCATGGTGAGGAGGCGCTGGCCTGGCTGGGGCGCGAGACATTCGATCTGGTGCTCATGGATATGCAGATGCCGGTGCTTGACGGGGTCAGTGCGACACGCCGGATCAGGGACAATCCCGCCTGGCGCAGCCTGCCCATCATCGCCATGACCGCCAATGCCATGCGCCAGGATGTGGAGCGCTGCCTCGAATGCGGCATGAATGACCACATCGGCAAGCCCATCGATGTGAAGGAGATGCTGGCCAAAATAGCCAAGTGGCTACCTAAGGCGGCCGACAAGATCATGGCGCTGCCCTTGCTGGCCGAGGAAGAGGCGCTCTCCCGCTTCTGCGGAGACAAGGGGCGCTGGCTGCAGAGCCTGGAGCGTTTTGTCGACCAGCTGGAGCAGGAGAGCGGGCAGGCGAGAGCGCTGCTGGAAGGAGACGATCGGATGGCCCTGGCCCGTTATGCCCACGGCATCAAGGGCGCGGCCGCCAATCTGGGGGCCACCCGCCTCGCGCTCTGGGCCGGTGAGGTGGAAGAGCTAAGTCGCAGTGATGCCCCCCCCGACGTCGACGCCTACCCCCGACTGGAGGCCGAGCTTGCCGACCTGCGCCACATCCTGCCCACCAGAGCCCCGCAGGGCACAGGCGAATGCAGCCACTCCCTCAGGGAGGCACTTAAGGCACTGCTTCCCTTGCTGACAAGCGGGGACGCCAGCGCCAAGACAAGGCTAGAGGCACTCAAACAGCGCAGTGCCGAGTGGCCCGCCGAGCTTGCCCCTCTGGAGAGCCTGATCCACCACTATGACTTCGAGCAGGCCAGCCTGTGGCTCACCCACTGGCTGGCCGAGGACGAGAATCCATGAGTACCATCCTTATCGTTGATGACGCCCCCATCAATCTCGACATTCTTCATCACCTGCTCGAGCAGGAGGGGTATGGGGTGCGGGTCGCCAGCAATGGCCGACAGGCGATCCGCAGCATGGAGCAGTCACTGCCCGATCTGGTCATCATGGACATCAACATGCCGGAGATGGATGGCTTCGAGGCCTGTCGACGGATAAAGAGCCGTCCCGACCTGTGGGGCACCCCGGTCATCTTCATCAGTGCCAGCAGCGATATCGAGTCCCTCGACACCGCCTTTCAGTCCGGCGGCTGTGACTATATCAGCAAGCCCTTTCACCCACTCGAGGTGATGGCCAGGGTCCGCAATCAACTGCGCCTCAAGGAGTTCAACCGCCAGCAGGCCCGCATTCAGCTCTACCAGAGCCTGTTCCAACTGACCGCCGGCATCGCTCACGAGATCAATACCCCCCTGGGGATCTGTATCACCGCCTCGAGCTTTATCCATGGTGCGGGGGATCAGATCTCCCAGGCCATGGAGGGGGGCAAACTGGGTCAGAAGATGCTCAAACAACAGCTCGACGAGATCCGGGAGGGGGCACAACTGGTTGAAAACAGCCTGCAGCGGGTGGTGACACTCATCAATCGCTTCAAGGCGCTGGCCCAGGATCAGGATCCCCCCAAGAGCATCCGCTTCGATCCCCAAGAGGCCGCCGCCATGCTGGTTGCCGGGTTCGCCGAGGAGTTTCACCACCAGGAGGTCGAGATGCAGGTGTCGGGCAACGCCACCCGGCTCACCTGCCCTCAGGGGCTCTTTCTCGATCTTCTGCAGGAACTGATCAGCAACAGCCTGGCCCACGCCGCCGTCACCCCGCTGCGGCTTGGGTTGACGCTGGATGAAGAGAACAACCAGCTACGGCTGCACTACTGGGACAACGGTGTCGGCATGTCGGCCGGGGAGCTGCCCCATCTGTTCGAACCCTTCTTCACCACCAAGCGCGGGGATCCGAGCCACTGTGGCCTGAGTGCCTGCCGCATTCATAACCTGGCGGAGAGTAATCTCGGGGGATCGCTGCAGGTATTCAGCCCCGGCGAGGGGCTGCATTACGAGATCCGGCTCCCCGTGAGGGACAACCCGGGTCAGGATTAACCCATTAGCCTAGGTGGCGCCTGTCGTTGGCCTGGGCCAGCAGCTGCTTGCTCTCGCGCAGGAACTGGCTGGCGTGCTCGCCGAAGTAATCAGCCACCCGGTTGAACGCCTCCACAAATCCCTCCCGTTGCCCCTGCTCGAGCAGGGCCAGGGAACGGCCAAACTCTTCGTAGTAGCGACGGATCATGGCCAGATTTTGCGGTGACGAGAGGATGATGTCCGCATAGAGTGCCGGGTCTTGCGCAAACAGCCGCCCCACCATGGCCAGCTCCAACCGGTAGATGGGGGAGCTCAGGCGCAGCAGCTGCTCCAGATCCGCCCCCTCCTCGGCCAGATGACGGCCATAGGCGAAAGTGGCGAAGTGGCGCAGGGCCTGGATCAGGGTCATGGCCTGGTCGTGCTCGGCGGCGCTCACCGCCACCAGACGCGCCCCCCAGATAGTCATCTGCTGGCAGAGCCACTCGCTTGCCAGAGGATCACGTCCGGCGCAGCAGACGATCACCTGCTTGGCCAGACTCGCCACATCGGGACCAAACATGGGGTGCAGGCCGAGCACAGGCCCCGGGTGGGCCGCCAGCATGGCGGCCATGGGCCCCTGCTTGACGCTGGTGAGATCCACCAGCAGGCAATCTTCCGGCAGGCGCCCAAGCTGCCCGATCACCGCCTCTGTCACATCGATGGGCACCGCGACCATGACCATGCCGGCGTTGGCAAGCCGGCTTTCGCTATCTGCCCAATCCTCTTTCTCCAGCACCTCGACCCGGTAGCCAGAGAGACGCAGCATGTGTACAAACAGCCCGCCCAGGGCGCCGCCCCCTCCCACCACCACCACGTGGCGCAGATCGGGCTTGATGCACTTGAAACCGGTCTCCTTCTCGCTGGCGTACGACTCGCGCATGATGCGCCGCAGCACATCCTCGACAAGATCCCCGGGCACCCCGTGGGCCTCGGCCTCCTCCCGGCGGCGCGCCAGCATGGCCGCCTCCCGATCCGGGGCATAGATGGGCAGACCGTGGCGGCTCTTGACCTCTCCTACCTCCCCCACCAGCGCCAGGCGGCGGGCCAGCAGGGTCACCAGCTCCCTGTCCACCTCGTCAATCTTGTCCCGCAGGACATCCAGTTCTTTGGCCATGATCCCTTCTCTATCAGCAAGCAGGTCGCCCCGTGGCGACCCGGCCATTATTCAATGTCAGACCGGCTGACGTCGAGACTTAAGGGCCTCCCCCAGCTCGTGGTAGGCGCGTGCCAGCAGCTCGTCGGTGGTCGCCCAGCCGATGCAGGCATCGGTAATCGAGACTCCGTAGCGCATGCACTCGCGCGGCTGCTCGGAGGATTGGCTCCCCTCCTCGAGATGGGACTCGAGCATCAGGCCGATGATGGAGCGGTTCCCCTCCTGGATCTGATGGATGACGTTATCGGCCACCCTGGGTTGCAAGCGGTAATCCTTGTTGGAGTTGCCATGGCTGCAGTCGACCACCAGCCCGGGGGTCAGTCCGGCCTGAGCCATCGCCTCCTCGGCCAGGGAGACATTGACCGAGTCGTAGTTGGGATGCTTGCCCCCGCGCAGGATCACATGGCCATCCGGGTTGCCCTGGGTCTGCAGCAGGGCCACCTGCCCCTGCTGGTTGATCCCCATGAAGGCGTGGGGCGTCGCGGCAGAGCGCATGGCGTTGATGGCGGTGCCGAGATTGCCATCGGTGCCATTTTTGAACCCCACCGGCATGGAGAGACCGGAGGCCATCTCCCTGTGGGTCTGGGACTCGGTGGTGCGGGCCCCGATGGCCGACCAGGAGAAGAGTTCGGCCAGGTATTGGGGACTGATGGGGTCGAGCGCCTCGGTGGCCAGCGGCAGCTCCAGCTCGGCCAGCCAGCAGAGCAGCTCACGGGCACGATGCAATCCCAGCTCCACGTCGAAGGTACCATCCAGGTTGGGATCATTGATAAACCCCTTCCAGCCCACGGTGGTTCGCGGCTTCTCGAAGTAGACCCGCATCACAATATAGAGAGAGTCACGATAGGCATCATGCAAGGCCTTGAGTCGGGTTGCGTACTCCTTGGCGGCCTCCATATCGTGAATTGAGCAGGGACCGCAGATGACCAGCAGGCGGTGATCCCGGCGATGGATGATGTCAGAGATGGTCTGGCGCGCCCCCTGCACGAAGGCCAGGGCGTGCTCGGAGATGGGCAGCCTGCGCTTAAGCTCGGCCGGGGTGATCATCACCTGCTCGGAGTGGATATGGACGTTATTGAGGGGATCTTTTTGCATGAGTGGACTCTCTTTTTCATGTAAACCACCGCGAAAAACCGTAAACATTAAATTACAATCGTTCACTCGCGACGACGCAACCGGAGTCCACATTAACAACCAAGCGATGAATGGCAAGATCAAATTCAATAAAATGGTTCAACAGCTTCTTTTTTACGCTACCAAGACCAGAAATAATCTCTTCACAGAATTCAAAACACCACTTTTGTATACTTAAATTTACAGTCAAAAAAGGGGCCCTCGGGCCCCTCGTGATCCGTGACTCGCCGCTTACTTGCCGTTGTGGGCTCGAATCACCTCGACCGCCTTGTCGGGGAAGTCGCTAAACACACCGTCCACATCGGCCTGATAGAGGAAGATGTTGAGCAGATCGGTGAAGTCATTGGCATAGGCCGGCACCTGCCCCTGATCCTGACGGAAGGTATAGGGGTGGACCTTCAGACCGCTGGCATGGGCCTCCTTGACCAGGTTGGTGAAGGTGGGCTTACCCGGGGTACCCGGCTCGGGCACTATCATGGGTTTCCACGGACCCACCCCTTCGGCATAGGTGGCTATCTCTTTCATGGCACCGGGTTTGAACATCCAGTCATAGTTATAGGGCGTCGCCTTGCCCTTGGCGTCATAGACCATGGTCTCGTTCCAATCGGTCTCGGCCATCAGCTGTACCAACTTGAGATCCATGCCCATGGCCGGCATCAACTCACCGTTGATGCGCTTGAGCTCGTCGGCGTCAAAACACTGCAGGTAGACCTTGTCGTCCTTACCGGTGTAGCCGTACTCCTTGAGCACCTTGAGCACCGCCCTGGAGATATCCTTGCCCTCGTGGCGGAACAGCCAGGGCGCCTTGATCTCGGGATAGATACCGACATTCTTGCCGGTGCTCTTGTTCATCCCCTGAATCATCTCGATCTCTTCCTGGAAGGTGTGGATCTTGAAGCTGGACTTCCAGAGGGGGAAGCGCGCCGGGTAGACGGGAACCTGCTTGCCATCGACCACCTGGAACGGCTCTGTCATGCGCAGGGAGCGGATCTCGTCCAGGGTGAAGTCGACCACATAGAAGCGGCCGTCAGGACGGGCACGCTTCGGGAAACGCTCGGCCACATCGGTGATGCCGTCGAGGAAGTGATCGTGCATCACCACCAGCTGGTCATCCTTGGTCATCACCAGATCCTGCTCCAGATAATCCACCCCCATGGCATAGGCCATGGCCTTGGACTCCAGGGTGTGCTCGGGCAGGTAACCGGAGGCGCCCCGGTGGGCGATGACAATCTTGCCCTCATCGGCAGCCAGGGCGGGGAAGGTAAGCGCAGTGCCCAGCGCGAGGGCTATCCATGTTTTCTTCATTGTTATGACTCTTCTTGTTGTGGTTGCTTGCAGGGTACAGAGGAAATGTGACGGCCATGCGGCCGCCACCCGGGTTAACTTGCCCGTGGCAAGGCGTGGAGATGTTCCTCCAGCCACCGGGCGAGACGGGCCTGCTGGCTGGCATCGAGACGCAAGCCCAGCTTGCTGCGGCGCCAGAGGATGTCCTCCAGGGTGCGGGCCCACTCTCGCTCGATGAGGTAACGCACCTCGGCCTCGCACAGGCCGGCACCAAACTCCTCGCCGCGCGGCTGGCCCAGCCAGAGACGGGCATTGGCGCCATAGGCCTCGGCGATGCGCAGGGCGCTGCGGTCGTCGAGCCAGTCAAACTCCAGGGCAAAGGCACGGGCCAGTTCGCGCACCGGGCAGTCGAACTCGCCGCCCGGCAGGCGGGTAGTCGCGGTCCAGTCATCGCTCATCCGGGGGAACCAGGGCTGCAGCTTGTGGCAGGCGGCCTGGGCCAGTTTGCGATAGGTGGTGAGCTTGCCACCAAACACCGACAAGAGCGGTGCCTCCTGCTCGTCACCGCTCACCTCCAGGGTGTAGTCACGGGTGACCGCCTGGGGTGAATCGGACTCGTCATCGCACAGGGGACGCACACCGGCATAGGTCCAGACCACGTCCTTGGGCGCAACCTGACGGGTGAAGTGGGCATTGACCACGTCGCACAGATAACGGCTCTCCTCATCGCTCATACGCGCCTCGCGCGGGCTCCCCTTGTGCTCCACATCCGTGGTGCCGATAAGCGAAAAATCCTGCTGGTAGGGGATGACGAAGACGATACGCTTGTCCTCGTTTTGCAGGATATAGGCCTCGTCGCGCTCGTGAATCCGCGGGACCACCATGTGGCTCCCCTTGATGAGACGGATCCCGCGCGGGGACTTCTCATGGAGTCCATCGTCATAGAACTGCTTGACCCAGGGGCCGGCGGCATTGACCAGGGCGCGCGCGGTCACGGTGAAGCGCTCCCCCCCTTCCCGCTCCAGCGTCACCCGCCATTCACGCCCCTGGCGCTGGGCGTCGACGCAGGTAGTGCGGGTCTCGATGCGGGCGCCCTTGTCCCGGGCCAGCATGGCGTTGAGCACCACCAGACGGGCATCGTCGACCCAGGCATCGGAGTACTCGAATCCCTTGCGGATCTCGCTCTTGAGCCCATCACCAGGGACAAAACGCAGCCCTGTACTCCCCTTGAGGCGATCGCGCTTGGCCAGATTGTCGTAGAGAAAGAGGCCGGCGCGGATCATCCAGGCCGGACGCAGGTGCGGGCGGTGGGGCAGGCGAAAACGCATTGGGCGGGCGATATGGGGCGCCATGCCGAGTAGCACCTCCCGCTCGGCCAACGCCTCCTTGACCAGACGAAACTCATAATGCTCGAGATAGCGCAGACCGCCGTGGATCAGCTTGCTCGAGTTGGACGAGGTGGCCGAGGCGAGATCGTGTGCCTCGAACAGGGCTACCTTGAGCCCCCTCCCTGCGGCATCGGCGGCGATGCCGACCCCGTTGATGCCGCCGCCGACGACGACCAGATCATAGTGCTCGTTCATGTTCACCTTCATTTCGTTTTTATGATTCAACGCATAGCAGCGTTTGATTTCGCTCATATTAGAGCACAAAGGAAAATCAAACGAACATTATTGCGCAAAAATGTGATCGAAATGGGGGCGGTGTTTGCCAGGCTGCAACAGCCTGTCAACCCAATGATGATGAGGAGAGAAAATCAGAGGAAGAGAGAGCCAGGGGCCTGGCCCCCGGCAGAGAGGATCAGCAGAGATGGCACTCGACCTGATGGCTGGCGAGGATGCGGGCCAGCTTGTCAGGCGGGGGTTGATCGGTAAAGAGGGCATGTACCTGACTGATATTGCCGAGGTTCACCATGGCGTTGCGGCCAAACTTGGTGTGGTCGGCGGCGAGCAGCACCTCGCGGGAGTATTGGATGATGGCCTGAGCGATCTTTACCTCGTGGTAGTCGAAATCGAGCAAAGAGCCGTCGAGATCGATCCCCGAGATGCCGATGACCCCATAGTCCATGCGAAACTGGCCGATGAAGTCCCGGGTCGCCTCCCCGACGATGCCACCGTCCCGGTTGCGGATCTCGCCACCGGCAATGATGACGGTGAAATCATCCTTGGCGGTCAGGATGCTGGCCACGTTGAGGTTGTTGGTGACGATGCGCAGATCCCGGTGCCCGAGCAGGGCGCGCGCGACCGCCTCTGTGGTGGTCCCGATGTCGATAAAGAGCGAGGAGCCGTCGGGAATATGGGCCGCCACCGCCTGGGCGATGCGCTCCTTCTCCTTGAGTTGCATCACCTTACGGGTGGTGTAGGCGGTATTGACGGTACTGGAGTGGAGCGAGGCCCCGCCGTGATGGCGGCGGATCTTGTTCTGCTCGGCGAGATCGTTGAGGTCACGACGAATGGTCTGGGGGCTGACATCGAAATGCGTCACCAGATCCTCGGTCGAGACGAATCCCTGCCGGGTGAGGACATCCAAGATCTCCTGATGTCGTTGTGTTTGCTTCACCTGGATCCTCCCTTGTGATCGAAAAAGGCCCCGCACTCGGCGGGGCCTTCGCAGTCTACCCCAACCCGGGCGGGCGAGGTAAGCAGACCATCACGTTTTAGGCCTTCTGCGCCATCATCTCGTTATCGTGCTTGAGGGTCAGGCCGATGAAGAGGATGGAGAGCACGCAGGAAGAGGTCAGCAGAATAAAGCCGCCATCCCAGCCGAAGTGGTCCACGGTGTAGCCGAGTACGGCGTTGGCGGCCACGGCACCACCCAGGTAACCAAACAGACCGGTGAAACCCGCGGCAGTACCGGCGGCCTTCTTCGGCGCCAGCTCCAGAGCGTGCAGGCCGATCAGCATGACGGGGCCATAGATGAGGAAGCCGATGGCCACCAGAGCCAGCATGTCGATGGTCGGATTGCCGGCCGGGTTGAACCAGTAGACCAGCACGGCCACGGTCACCAGTGCCATGAACAGGATACCGGCCGGGGCGCGGCGGCCCTGGAAGAATTTGTCCGACATCCAGCCACACAGCAGGGTACCCGGAATGCCCGCCCACTCATAGAGGAAGTAAGCCCAGGAGGTCTTGTCGACGGAGAAGTCCTTGGCCTCTTTGAGGTAGGTGGGGGCCCAGTCCAGCACCCCGTAACGGATGAGGTAGACGAAGGCGTTGGCGATGGCGATATACCAGAGCAGCTTGTTATTGAAGACGTACTTCATGAAGATCTCCTTGGCGGAGAACTCCTTTTCGTGCTCGGCACTGTAATCGGCCGGATAGTCGTTCTTGTACTCCTCAACCGGGGGCAGGCCGACCGATTGCGGGGTATCACGCATGATGAAGAAGGCGAGCACCGCGATAGCAGCCGCAGCGGCTGCCGGCACATAGAAGGCACTGCGCCAGTCATTGAACCAACCCATACCGAGAATAAACAGCGGGCCGATCATGCCGCCACCCACGTTGTGAGCCACGTTCCACACCGATACGATGCCGCCACGCTCCTTGTGCGACCACCAGTGCACCATGGTGCGACCGCAGGGAGGCCAGCCCATGCCCTGAGCCCAACCGTTGAGAAACAGCAGCACAAACATGACGCCAATACTGGAGGTGGCCCAGTGCATGGTCCCCATGCAGAACATGATGACGGCAGAGAGCAGCAGACCGGCAGAGAGGAAGTAGCGGGCGTTGGAGCGATCCGACACGTTACCCATCAGGAACTTGGAGAGGCCATAGGCGATGGAGACCCCGGAGAGCGCCAGACCCAAATCACCACGGGAGAAACCCTGCTCGATGAGATAAGGCATGGCCAGGCTGAAGTTCTTGCGCACCAGATAGTAACCTGCATACCCAAAGAAGATGCCGATGAAGACCTGCCAGCGCATCCGTTTATAGAAGGGGTCGACCTTGTCGGCAGGCAGCCTGGCAATGTGCGGTGCCGGCCTGAAGAGACTGAGCATGTTGAGCTTCCTTTTTGTTGTTGTGATTGAAGGGTAGAGGCTAATTCGGAAACGAGCAGACCTTACCGATTCGAATTCGCGCTCATTATGCTCACAAAGGAACATCAATTCTGTGACGAACGATGAATTATTACAGTTTCATTACTCCGATGAGTCCATTATCAATAACTTTCTCCCCCTTACAGGCCGCATCGGCACTGGCTTTAATACCCCTTAGTGGTTAGGTGCCCTGACTGCCATTTGCGTATGATCACATTTTATTAGCATCCTGTGCGATCTCGAGCACACTTCCTCTCTGAACTCTCTGACAGATCTGCCAGAGAGGGAGTAAGGTTGCGGCATCCCGAATACGCGCACAAACGAACACGCATGATTGCGCATTAAAACAACAGGGAACAAACGTTTTCGGGTACGAAAGATAGCAAGACACACGACTGATAAAGGAATACCTCTGGTGGAGAACCGTCTATGAGCATACAAAAACCCAGTACCTTGCCCGGCGAACTGTTCGCCGAGTTTATCGGCACCGCCCTTCTCATCTTCTTCGGGGTGGGCTGTGTGGCGGCCCTGAAACTGGCCGGCGCCAGCTTCGGCCTGTGGGAGATATCCATCACCTGGGGCATGGGATGTGCCATCGCCATTTATGTGGCCGGCGGCATCTCCGGCGCCCACATCAATCCGGCAGTGACCATCGCCCTGGCCACCTTCTGCGGTTTTGACAAGCGCAAGGTCGTCCCCTACATCGTCGCCCAGATAGCAGGTGCCTTTGCCTCTGCCGCCCTGGTCTACTTCCTCTACAGCAGCCTCTTTGTCGAGTGGGAAACCACCCATAACGTCATCCGTGGCAGCCAGGAGAGCCTGACCCTGGCGGGGACCTTCTCGACCTACCCGAATGCGGCCCTCTCCAACCTGCAGGCCTTCTTCGTCGAATTCTTCATCACCTCAGTGCTGATGCTGGCCATCCTGGCCATTGGCGATCCCAATAACGGCGCTCCCAAAGGCTTTGCCGGTGCCCTGCTGATCGGCATCCTGATCGCCGTCATTGGCGCCTCTTTCGGCCCCCTTACCGGCTTTGCCATGAACCCGGCCCGTGATTTTGGTCCCAAGCTGTTCGCCTTCGTGGCCGGCTGGGGTGAGATTGCCCTGACCGGTGGCCGTGACAACCCCTACTTCTGGGTCCCCATCCTTGGCCCCATCTGCGGAGCCCTCTGTGGTGCCGCCCTCTATGTGAAGGTATTGGCCCCCTGCGTCCCGGGTAACCGTGTCGCTGCCGAAGAGACCGCCGAGCTGTCCAATAAAGAAGAAGCGGCGGCCTAAGCCGGCGCCCGTCCGATAAAGAAGAGGCCGCTGCCCAAAGCGGCGGCCCATCCAACGTGGAGAACATCATGACTGCACAACAGAAATACGTCGTCGCTCTGGATCAGGGAACCACCTCATCACGCGCCATCGTCTTCGATCAGGATGCCAACATCGTCGGCGTCTCCCAGCGCGAATTCACCCAGCACTACCCCAAAGCAGGCTGGGTCGAGCACGACCCCATGGAGATCTGGGCGACCCAATCTTCCGTCTTCACCGAAGTGCTGGCCAAGACCGGGCTGCACAGCGACCAGATCGCCGCCATCGGTATCACCAACCAGCGTGAGACCACAGTGGTGTGGGAAAAGGCCACCGGCAAGCCCATCTACAACGCCATCGTCTGGCAGTGCCGCCGCACCGCCGCCATCTGTGAAGAGCTCAAAGCCCGTGGCCTGGAAGAGTATGTGCGCGAAAATACCGGCCTGGTGCTGGATGCCTACTTCTCCGGTACCAAGGTGAAGTGGATCCTCGACAACGTCGAGGGTGCCCGCGAGAAGGCGATGAACGGCGAGCTCCTGTTCGGTACCATCGATACCTGGCTGGTATGGAAGATGACCAACGGCGAGGTGCACGTCACCGACCCGACCAACGCCTCGCGCACCATGCTCTACAACATCCGCGAGCTGAAGTGGGACGAGAAGATGCTCGACGAGCTGGGCATCCCCATGTCCATGCTGCCTGAGGTGAAGCCCTCCTCCTCCATCTATGGCCACACCACCCGGGGTGGCGGTACCCGCATCCCCATCGCCGGCATCGCCGGTGACCAGCAGGCCGCCCTGTTTGGCCAGCTCTGCTTCGAGAAGGGGATGGCCAAGAACACCTATGGGACCGGTTGCTTCTTGCTGATGAACACCGGCACCGAGCCGGTTCGCTCCCACAACGGCCTGCTGACCACGGTCGCCGTCGGCCCCAAAGGGGAAGTGAACTATGCCCTCGAGGGGGCCGTGTTCATGGGCGGTGCCACCATCCAGTGGCTGCGTGACGAGCTCAAGATCATTCACGATGCCCGCGACACCGACTACTTCGCCTCCAAGGTGGGTGACACCAACGGCGTCTATCTGGTGCCGGCCTTCGTCGGCCTGGGCGCCCCCTACTGGGATCCGTATGCTCGCGGCACCATGGTCGGGCTGACCCGCGGCGCCAACCGCAATCACATCATCCGTGCGGCGCTGGAGTCCATCGCCTACCAGAGCCGCGACGTGCTGGACGCCATGCAGCAGGACTCCGGCATCAAGCTCTGCGCCCTCAAGGTGGACGGCGGCGCCGTAGCCAACGACTTCCTGATGCAGTTCCAGTCCGACATGATGCACACCCCGGTGGTGCGCCCGACCCGCATCGAGACCACCGCCATGGGCGCCGCCTTCCTGGCTGGCCTCGCCGTCGGCTTCTGGGAGAGCAGTGACGAGCTGCAGAACAAGTTCAGCGTCGACAGAGAGTTCATCCCGCAGATGGATCATGAGGCACGCAACAAGCTCTACCGCGGCTGGCAGAAGGCGGTCGAACGCTCCCGCCGCTGGGCCGAAGAGGAGTAAAATCAGGCAACACAGAGAGGGAGGCATCAGCCTCCCTCTTCTATTGGTCTCACCCCTGGGTCTGCCCCTCGCTCAACGATGCATAACGACACTCGGGGAAACGGGTACAGGTCATGAAATAGTGGCCCGCCTTGGGCCCCTTGCGGGCCAGGCGCTCCACCAGCGGCGCATCGCAACGGGGGCAGGTCTGCGCGATACGGGTGATGGTCGGTGAGCGCTCTTCAGCGGTATCGCCAATCAGCTCGGGATTCAGGGTCGGCTCACGCCGGCCTCCGGTCTCGATGCTATCGAGGGACAAAGCGCCCAGTTGCGGCCCGTCGCCAAACTCCCGCTCATGATGGGGCTCCTGAGGCAGTGCTTCTTCTTGTGGCGCCTCTTCACCCAGTCCCAGCTCAGGCTCGAGATAGTAGAAGATCTGACTGCGCAGCCGTGCCACGTCGTACTCCTCGGCCAGGGGAATGGCCAGCAGGGCCAGACCGGCGGCCTTGCAGGCGAGGCGACGAAAATCCTCTGCATGCCCCTCCTCTTCTTCGATAACGATGCCACACAGGGGAGTCCCCTCCTCCCGGTCGATCAGCACATAGTCGAGATCCCAACAGGTGAGCTCATCGCTGGCCCGCTGCCACTTGCGCGCGTTGAGGCGCTCGCTCGGCGCCAGCACGTTGGCCAGATTGACCTTGCACAGCACACGCGCCTCCTGCCCGACCGCCTCTTCAAGGGCATCGAGCAACGCCAGCTCGTCAGCCTCGAGCACCCCTTCCTGACGTTGATATTCCGAAGGGGCCGCCCCGCGGCGTATCCACCACAAGGCTCCCGCCACCAACAACATCAGTACAGCTAACCAGACCAAGCCCATGACTCCTCCTGCCTTCACGACGATTGGGCTAAAAAAACGGGCGATACTCTAGCATGCACCCTCGAGTCTGTCAGTGACTGACGCACCGCCCCCCCATCGCTATTGCCACCACTTTTTATGGTGACAGCGCTTCATATGGCGCGCCCCCACAGGCACAATGAGAGGATGAACGACAAGGAGGTATATATGCACAAGCAACTGGTTATTACCGTCATCGGTCCGGACCGCCCGGGCATCGTCGAATCCCTGGCCAAGGCCGTCAAGCAGGCAGGCGGCAGCTGGCAGGCCAGCTCCATGAGCGAGTTGGCAGGCCAATTCGCCGGCATCTTGCAAATCACCCTGCCCGGGGAAGCCGTGGCATCGCTGCATACCACTCTGGAGGCCCTGCCCAATCTTCAGATCACCCTGGCCGAGGGGGAAGATCACCCCGAACCCCAGCAGCAGCTGATGATGACGGTCACCGGCAACGATCGCCCCGGCATCGTCGAAGAGCTGGCCGCCACCCTTTGCCGCCTCTCGGTCAACGTGATCGATCTCACCACAGGCTGTGAGCCGGCCCCCCACTCGGGCGCGCCCCTCTTCTTCGCCCACACCCTGGTGGCCTTGCCCGATAGCCTCGATGAAGAGCAGTTGATCGAGGCACTCGAGGCGCTCTCGGACGATCTGATGATCGACATCGACCGGGACGAGGATGCCTGAGTTAATAAAAGTGCAATTAAAGTGTCATATAACAGGCGACCCAGACGGCATTTCAGAGGCAGATCATGAGCACGGATCAGTTGTACGTGGACAAGGAGCTCAGTTGGCTCTCATTTAACGAGCGGGTACTGCAGGAGGCGATGGACAAGACGGTTCCCCTCATCGAGCGGGTTCGCTTTCTCGGGATCTTCTCTTCCAACCAGGATGAGTTCTTCAAGGTGCGGGTGTCGGATGTGAAACGCCGCATCCTCATCAATGAAGAGCACGGAGGGGACGAGGCGGCCAAACTGCTGCTGCGGGCCATTCAGCAGAAGGTACTGACCCTGGGGGAATCATTTGATGCCACCTATCGCGAGCTGCTGTTGCAGCTCGCTCGCCACAGTATCTTTCTGGTCAACGAAAACCAGCTCTCGGAAGCCACCGTAAACTGGATGCGCACCTTCTTTCGCGAGAAGGTACTGCGCCACATCACCCCTATCCTCCTCAACAAGGAGGTCAACCCCGCCAAGTTTCTCAAAGATGAGCGCACCTATCTGGCCGTCGAGATGAAAAGACAGGGGCAGGTGATCCAGTATGCCCTGGTCGAGGTGCCCACCGACGATCTGCCGCGCTTCTTCCAGCTACCGCCGGAAGGGTCGCGCCGCAAAAAGCAGATCATCTTGCTCGACAACATCATCCGCCTCAACCTCGATGCCATCTTCAAGGGCTTCTTCGACTACGACGAGATCGCCGCCTACGCGGTCAAACTGACCCGTGACGCCGAGTATGATCTCTCGGATCAGCTGGATCTCAGCCTGGTCGACAAGATGAGTGATGGCTTGAAGCAGCGGATCACCGCCATGCCGGTGCGCTTCGTCTATGAGCGGGAAATGCCGGCTGCCATGATCAGCTTTCTCAAGCTCAAGCTGCAGATCAGCTCCTATGACGCCATCATCCCCGGCGGGCGCTATCACAACTTCAAAGATTTCATCGGCTTTCCCAATGTCGGCCGGGATTATCTGGAAAACCCCAAGCTCCCCGCCCTGGAGTGCCGTGATTTCGATGGCTTCGTCAACGCCTTCGACGCCATCCGCGAGCGGGACATACTGCTCTACTACCCCTACCACAAGTTCCACCATTTCACCGAGCTGGTGCGCCAGGCCGCCTTCGACCCGGCGGTCACCGCCATTCGCATCAATATTTACCGGGTGGCCAAGAAGTCGCGCATCATTCACTCCCTGATCGACGCCGCCAACAACGGCAAGAAGGTGACCGTGGTGGTCGAGCTGCGCGCCCGCTTCGACGAGGCGGCCAACATCGACTGGGCCAATATCTTGACCGACGCCGGAGTGCGGGTGGTGTTCGGGGTGCCGAGCCTCAAGATCCACTCCAAGCTCTGCCTCATCACCCGGATGGAGAATGGCGCCCCGGTGCGCTATGCCCATATCGGGACCGGAAACTTCAACGAGAAGACCGCCAAGATCTACACCGACTTCTCCCTGATGACGGCTCATCCCGAGATAGCCGCCGAGGTGGAGAGCGTCTTCGAGTACATCGAATACCCCTATCGGCGCTACAAGTTCAATCACCTGCTGGTCTCCCCCATCAACAGCCGGCGTCAACTGTTTCGCCTCATCGACAACGAGCTGGCCAACGCCAAGGCGGGCCTGCCCTCCGGCATCGTGCTCAAGGTCAACAACCTGGTGGACAGGGATCTCATCAACCGCCTCTATGCTGCGGGCCAGGCGGGGGTCCCCATTCAGATGATCATCCGTGGCATGTGCGCTCTCAAGCCGGGCGTGCCGGGCCTGAGCGAGAACATCAAGGTGATCAGCATCATCGATCGCTTCCTCGAACACCCCCGCGTCATGGTGTTTCACAACAAGGGGAACCCCCAGCTCTACATCTCCAGCGCCGACTGGATGAGCCGTAATATCGACGGCCGTATCGAGGTAGGCACCCCGGTCTACGACGATCGCCTCAAGCAGCGCATCCTCGACATCCTGGATCTGCAGTGGAACGACACCACCAAGGCCCGAGTCATCGATGCCGAGCAGAAGAACGAGTACGTCAAACGGGGCAACCGGCGCAAGCTGCGCAGCCAGATGGCCATCTATGAATACCTGAAACAGTGCGAGGAGAAGCAAGGTGGACAATAGCCTCTATGCCGCCGTGGATCTTGGCTCCAACAGCTTTCATATGATCATCGCGCACCTCAGCGAAGGACGTTTCCGGGTGGTAGACCGCCTCAAGGAGCGGGTCAGGCTGGCCGAGGGGATGGATGAGCGCAAACGGATCAGTCCAGAGGCGATGCAGCGAGGGCTCGAATGCCTCGCCCTGTTTGCCGAGCGCCTCGCCAATCTCCATCCGGAGCACGTGCGTATCGCCGGCACCTACACCCTGCGCCGGGCCAGCAATGCCCATGAGTTCGTCCAGCAGGCCAGCCGCCTGCTGGGCCACCCCATTGATGTGATCAGCGGCCAGGAGGAGGCACGCCTCATCTATCAAGGGGTCGCCCATACCCAGCATGTGGAAGGGCAGGTACTGGTCGTGGACATCGGCGGGGGGAGCACAGAGCTCATCATCGGCGAAGGCTTCACCCCCCATGCCCTCACCAGCCGCAAGATGGGCTGCGTCAGCTTCACCCAGCATTTTTTCTCCGACGGCAAGCTCAGTGAGCGTCAATTTACCGCCGCCATGCTGGAGGCCCAGCACCAACTCGACCCCATCCGCGAGCAGTACCGCACTCTGGGCTGGCAGGCGTGCCTGGGCAGCTCGGGCTCTATCCGCGCCGTGCACGATGTGCTGGTGCAGGAGGGGCTGAGCGAGGGGGGCATCACCCTGGGCGCCCTCGAACTGCTGCGCCAGAAGATGATAGAGAGCAAGAAGTGCGGCAACCTCAAACTGGCGGGACTGCCCGAGGAGCGACGCGAGGTGCTGCCCGCTGCGGTCGCCATCTTGCTGGCCCTGTTTCATACCCTCAAGATCGAGCGGATGGATTACTCGGACGGTGCCCTGCGCGAGGGACTGCTCTACGAATTTGAGGAGCGGCTGCAACACCACGACATCCGCGAGCGCACCACTGAGGCGCTCAGCCGCCACTATCACCTCGACGTGCGCCAGGCGAGCCGGGTCGAACAGACCGCCCTCACCCTGTTTGATGCGGTGCAGGGCGAGTGGCAACTCGAGCACACCCCCTATCGGGCCCTGCTCGGCTGGGCGGCGCGGCTGCACGAGATAGGCATGGCCATCAACTACAGCGGCATCCATCGCCATTCGGCCTACATTCTGCAGCACACGGATCTGCCCGGCTTCAGCCAAGAGGATCAGACTCTGCTGGCGGCCCTGGCACGCTTCCAGCGCAAGGCATTGCGTCTGGAAGAGATGCCTCCCCTGCCGAGCCACGACACCATGACGGTGCTGCGCTGCCTTCGTCTGCTGCGCCTCGCGGTAGCCCTGCACCATCGCCGCCAGGACGAACTTCTGCCCGCGCTGGAAATCGCGGTAAGTGAGGAGACACTCACCCTGCGCCTGCCTGCCAACTGGTGTGAGGCCAATCGCCTCTTGATGCAAAACCTGGAGAAAGAGCAGCGCTACTGCCGGGAGGCCGGTTGGCCCCTTCTGCTGGAGTCGGTGTAACCACTCACACAACTGAAATAGCAGCGGGGCGGCCCATAGGCCGCCCCGCTTTTTATTCACCTCACTGCAACTCAGGCAGGATCAGCTTGGCAATCTCGAAGTAGATGATGAGGCCGGTACCGTCGACCAGGGTCGCGATAAAAGGGGCAGACACCACGGCAGGATCGATCCGAAGGCGACGCAGCACCATGGGGATCACCGAGGCCACGGTGGCACTCCAGAGCACAATCGCAAGAATGGTAAGGGTCACCACCAGACCAATCTGGGGGCCCACCCCCAGTGACCAGGCTCTTACCCAGGCGGCCAGCGCGATTGCCACCGAGATGAAAGAGGCGGTGGAGAGCTCTTTTTTCAGCACGGCACCGAGGTTTCGCAGGCTCACCTCCCCCACCGCCATGGCCCTTATGATGGTGGTGGTGATCTGGGTACCACTGTTGCCACCTGTGCCAATGAGCAGAGGAATGAAGAAGGCCAGGGCGATGGCCGCCTCGAGCTGCTCTTCAAATGCCCGCAGCACAGTGCCTGTGTAAGCCTCGGCCACAAACAGGACCAGCAACCAGGGGGTACGCTTGCGCCATAGCTCCCAGGGAGAGGTCTCGAGATAGGGTTTGTCGAGCGGCAGTGACCCCCCCTGCATCTCCGCATCCTCGGTCGACTCGGATTCGAGAATATCGGCCGCGTCATCCACATGCAGCACCCCGACCAGTCGTCCCTCATGCACGACCGGCAGGATGGAGAGATCCCGCTCGATAAGCAGCCGGGCCGCCACCTCCTGATCCGCCATCGCCTCAATCCGGGCGATGTCGAGGGTCATCAGCTCCCCTAGGGATGCCGTGGGCTCGGCCACCATCAGAGTACGCAACGAGATGGCGCCACACAGCACGCCCTCGGTGCTCACCACGAAGATGTCACGGGTGCTCACCGCTTGATCCCACAGATCGTGCACCTGCCGTTTGGCCCCCTCGACGCTACAGTCGCGTGGCAGGGCCAGATAGTCGAGCCGCATATGGGCACCGACCGTCTCGGAAGGCCACTTGAGCAGAAGACGCAGCGCCCCCTGATGCTCTTCCTGGATAGCGGCAATCAGTTGATCCTGCTCGGCCCGTCCCAGCGGGCGCAGCAGCTCGAGCAGCTGGGCCAGGCTGAGCCAGTTGAGCAGTGGCGTCATGACGCTTACATGCAAACGGAGTAGCAGTCGCCCCGCCGTCGCTCCCGGCAGGGAGATAAGCAGGGACTCACTATCTTCTAGCGGCAGGGTGTCGAAGACGCAGTTAAGCTCTTCGGGGCGCAGGGCCATCAGCTGATCGGCGCGGCGTACAGGATTGGTGTTATGGGCCAGCCACCCTTGCAGTGAGGGGCGATCGAGCAGTTGATGGGTATTGAGTAACAGGTGTGTTTTCTTCATCACAGAGTTCTCGTGTGATCCAGGTCAGCCTGGAGGTGCGCGACGCGCAAATGAGAGAAAACAGCCCTTGATGGACGAGCAAGAGATCGGCAGGAAAAGGGTCGCTCACGCGAAACCCGCATCCCCACGTTCCAGCTTTAGCACTGCATAACGTATCCGGTTACCCGGAAGCCACTTGGGTTAACACCTTAATCCGATGAAAACTGTCCTGATCTTGGGCGTCTCTGGACGTCGTGAGATCAGTGGCCTGTGTTTATGCAGGAGCCTCGCCTAACGAGATGCTGCAGACAGTGCCCCGGTCACGGGGCGGCGCCATGATGGCGGCCGCCAGGAGTTGGGTCAACCCTGGTGACAAGCTTCGCAATATCTGCTTACAGAATGAAGAGAGAGAGCACGCCTGTGATATGAGGCCCCATTTAACCCAAGGAAAGTGTGCGCAATCGGGCAAAGTGGAGTTATGATCTAACAATTCGATGGAAATCATTGGGTTATCTTTCCCGCCATGTGCTACATATCGAGGGAAGATGCGCCCCTGTATCCACGAGATGGAACGAAGATTGCTTGAGACTGAGCTCAGCAGAGAGAGATCCCTATGTTTGACAACAAGACCCTATTGATTACCGGCGGCACCGGCTCCTTTGGCAAGATGCTGGTCAAGACCATATTGGCCCGCTACCAACCCAAGCGTCTTATTATCTACTCTCGCGACGAGCTCAAGCAGTTTGAGATGCAACAGGTGTTCAACGAACCGTGCATGCGCTATTTCATCGGTGACGTGCGCGACGCCAACCGCCTCACCATGGCCATGCGCGGAGTGGACTATGTGGTTCATGCCGCCGCCCTCAAGCAGGTGCCTGCCGCCGAATACAACCCCATGGAGTGTATCAAGACCAACATCCACGGGGCCGAGAACGTGATCCAGGCCGCTCTCTTTAATCAGGTGAAGAAGGTGATCGCCCTCTCGACCGACAAGGCCGCCAACCCAATCAACCTCTATGGGGCTACCAAGCTCGCCTCTGACAAGCTGTTTGTGGCGGCCAACAACATCGCCGGGCAGGACCCGACCCGTTTCGCCGTAGTGCGCTACGGCAACGTCGTCGGCTCACGCGGCTCTGTGGTGCCCTTCTTCCAGCGGCTGATCGACCAGGGGACAGATTCCCTGCCCATCACCCATGAGGAGATGACCCGCTTCTGGATCACTCTGCAACAAGGGGTGGAGTTTGTGCTTCGCAACTTCGAGCGTATGAAGGGGGGCGAGATCTTTGTGCCCAAGCTCCCCTCGGTGCGCATCACGGATCTGGCCCGAGCCATGGCGCCCGATCTTCCCCACAAGATCGTGGGCATCCGTCCCGGTGAAAAGATGCATGAGGTGATGTGCCCGGCCGACGACTCCTACCACACCTTCGAGTTCGATGATTTCTTCGTCATCGGCCCCACCATCAACTTCAACAACCGTAACAACGACTTCTCGAAGACGGCAACGGGCGAGAAGGGGCGAATGGTCGAATCCGGCTTTGAGTACAACTCCAGAAGCAACCCCCACTATCTCACCATCGAGGCGCTCAAGCGGCTCAACCAAGAGGTCAACATCGAATGATCCCCTACGGTCGCCAGTCCATCAGTCAGGCCGATATCGATGCGGTGGTGGAGGTATTAAAATCCGACTTTCTGACCCAGGGGCCTGTCGTACCCCGCTTCGAGCAGGCGGTCGCCGATTATTGCGATGCCACATTTGGGGTAGCGGTCAACTCGGGTACTGCCGCACTGCACATCGCCTGTCTGGCGCTGGGAGTCGGCCCGGGAGACTGGGTCTGGACCTCCCCTATCAGTTTCGTGGCATCGGCCAACTGCGCACTCTATTGCGGTGCCCAGGTGGACTTTGTCGACATCGAGCCCGATACCGGCAATATGTGCGCGCTTGAGCTGGAGCGGAAGCTGACTGCCGCCAAGGCGGAAGGCAAGCTGCCCAAGGTGGTGATCCCGGTGCACTTCGCAGGCCTGCCCTGTGACATGAAAGAGATCCACCGCCTGGGACAGGAGTATGGTTTTCGTATCATAGAGGATGCCTGCCACGCCCTCGGCGCCCGCTATCACGGCGAGCCTACCGGCAACGGCCGCTACAGCGATATCACCGTCTTTAGCTTCCACCCGGTGAAGATCATCACCACCGGCGAAGGGGGCATGGCCATGACCAATGACCCACAATTGGCCAAGACCATGCGCATGCTGCGCAGCCACGGTATCACCCGCGAGCCGGAGGACTTTATCAACGAACCGGACGGCCCCTGGTACTACGAGCAGCAGATGCAGGGTTTTAACTACCGCATGACAGATATCCAGGCTGCGCTGGGGTTGAGCCAGATGGCCAATCTGGAGACATGGATTCACTCGCGTAACGAGATTGCCCGGTACTACTTCGAAAGACTGGCACCACACCAGCTAACTCGTCATTTCAACACCGAGCGGCGTAGTGCCTTCCATCTCTATGTTCACCATGTAGCACCTGAACAACGCAGTGCGCTCTTCCAAAAAGTACGTGAACAGGATATCAGCGCCAACGTGCACTATATACCTATTTACAAACAACCTTGGTATCAAAAGTGGACTCATACTACCCTGCCCTCTACTGAGCAATTTTACGCAGGCGCAATGACCTTGCCACTCTTTCCTGGTTTGACAAAAGCACAGCAATTGAAAATATGCAGTCTGCTTTAGTCGTAGCCAAAAATGTCTCGTGTATAGACCTTATCAATCACATCGGCTAAATCAGGACTCATTCGGTTAGCAAGTATAATGTCACACATACCTTTAAATACGGATACTTCAGTGATAACTTTTGACCTAAAGAAATAAGGTTCCATTAAGGATGGCTCATAAACAACAACCTCAATACCCTTCGCCTTGATTCTTTTCATGACTCCCTGTATTGCCGATGCTCTAAAATTATCCGAGCCAGCCTTCATAACTAGTCGATAAATACCTACTCGTTTAGGATTAGTCGCGATAACTGTATCGGCAATAAAATCTTTTCTCGTTGTATTAGCATCAACAATAGCTCTAATCAGGTTGCTGGGCACTTGGTTGAAATTTGCCAGAAGCTGCTTGGTGTCTTTTGGCAGACAATAACCTCCATAACCAAAGGATGGATTGTTGTAATAGTGGCCAATACGAGGGTCCAGGCAAACACCATCAATAATATCTTTTGTTTCTAGATTATTTTTTTGGGCATATGTATCCAACTCATTAAAAAATGCGATTCGCATCGCCAGATATGTGTTAGCAAATAATTTTACAGCCTCTGCTTCCGTACTTTCAGTAAAAATGACTGGCACATTTTTTCCTATTGCCCCATCAATCATAAGTCTGGAAAATGTTCGTGCATATTCACTTGTTGCCCCGACTATAACACGTGATGGATAAAGGTTATCATATAATGCTCTCCCTTCACGTAAAAACTCGGGGGAAAAGAAAATATTCTCGTAATTATGAGTCATCCGCATTTTAGCGGTAAAACCAACAGGAACAGTAGACTTGATTACAATTACTGCCTCAGGATTAATTTCCATGATATCAAAAATAACTGACTCTACCGACGCAGTATCAAAGCAATTTGTATCAGGATCATAATTAGTGGGCGTCGCAATTATAATATAGTCAGCATGTTCGTAAGCGGTTGATTTATTCAAGGTTGCGGTAAGATCCAAAGTCCGTTGTTTAAAGAACAGATCGATATCAGAATCAATAATTGGAGATTGTCGCCTGTTAATCATGGACACTTTTTCTGGATTAACATCAAATGCAACAACATGATGGTTCTGAGCTAACAATATTGCATTAGACAAACCTACGTAACCTATACCGACAACGGCAATTTTCATTATTGAACCTTCACATCCAAAAATTGATAATAAGAGCGATACCATTCAACAAAATTCTGTATGCCCTGTTCTATCTTCATTGATGGGCGATATGAAATAGTAGCAAATAAATCCTCAGTATCCGCCCATGTCGCATAAACATCACCCGACTGCATGGGCATCATATTTTTTATAGCTTTAACCCCCAGCGCTTGCTCGAGAGACTGAATAAAATCAACTATTTTAATCGGCTTACCATTACCAATGTTAAATACACGATAAGGGGCACTGCTATCAGCTGGAGAACCAGTTGCGCAACGCCAGGCAGAATTTTCAACCGGTATCACGTTCGCCACCCGGATCACACCTTCAGCAATGTCATCTATATATGTGAAATCTCGGCTTAACAGACCATTGTTATATACATCTATTGGCTGTCTAGACAGCATACATTTAGTAAATTTAAATAATGCCATATCCGGCCGTCCCCACGGGCCATAAACTGTGAAAAAACGCAATCCTGTGGTTGGGATGCCATACAAATGAGAATATGTGTGCGCCATCAGCTCATTCATCTTTTTTGTCGCTGCATATAACGAAATAGGATGATCAGTGGGTTCACTCACTCTAAATGGCATTTCCTCATTCATTCCATATACGGAGCTAGAAGATGCATAAACAAGATGCTCAATATGATGATAACGACAACCTTCCAGAATTGCTAAAAATCCCTCTACGTTGCTATCAATATAAGAAAAGGGAGACTCTATTGAATGGCGAACACCGGCTTGAGCAGCAAGATGAATTACTCTGTCAAACTTTTCTTTGGAAAAAAGAGTCAGGATAGATTTTCTATCAGAGACATCCATTTTGAAAAAATTGAAGTTATAAAATGGAGTTAACTGTTCAAGTCTACTTAATTTAAGAGATACTGCATAGTAATCATTAAGGTTATCAATACCTATAACCTGATACCCTTTCAAGCACAATAGTTCGCACACTTTTGCACCGATAAACCCCGCAGCTCCAGTAACCAGATATTTCATACCAATCACCCATTGCAATAACAGCTTTTAACTATCAGAAGTAATTATCTGTAGTCTTGCCTCACCCGTTAAAATATATAAAAAATTTGCAACGTTTAATGTTTGTCAAATGATCATGCAACACAACTTAATCATATATGCCATTCACATAAAAAGGATGCTTAAATGAACTGTAATTATTGTTCTCATAAAATGAACACTCCGTATAAAATAACATCACCGATTAATAGCCATGGTTTAAAAGTTCATTGATTATTGATTATTGATTATTGATTATTGATTATTGATTATTGATTATTGATTATTGATTATTGATTATTGATTATTGATTATTGATTATGACAATATTGTCAGCATCCTTTCTTGAGCCCAAAGCACCTTTGATTTCATCATAGTATTTGTCGGTTGCAATATAGATGTAGGTTTTTTCTGGAAAAATATCAGGAAGAATAGAAAAAATTTCATTTTCTGTATCAAGAATATATCTATCAAAAACATTTGATATTTTATGTGAAAACACTGAATACATTAGAATTGATTGCGATATATTATTTGCACAATATAAAGCGACCCTCTCACATTGAAATTTTGTAACTGCAGACTCAAAACTAAATATATGCTCAACGATGCTCTTGTTCGTGAAGAAACCATATGGAAGGATAAGATCCTGCACTTTTTCAAAATAATCGCCCATTAAAAACTTCAGCTTGCTTATATATATTCTTGGTAAATATGAAATCTGTTGGGCTGGGCGAAAATTTATGTTTGACATTTTCTCAACAGCCAAGAACAAATAGGTGGTTTTATCACTATTCTCGTTAATATCGCAGAATGAATAATCACGCAAATCATCAGCAAGAAGTGCCTTTTTAAATTCTATCACCTTGTATTCATTTGCGTAGCAGAGTGACAAAAAAAACTCCACACTATAGTTAAATAACCCATGATGAGAGTGATTGATCGGCAAAAAATGAAAAATTCGCCCACCAACTTTTGTCGCAATATGTATTGCACAGAAAGAGAGATACTGATTAAATATATGCTCTGTAGTACCAAAATTAGTTACAATATCATACTCTTTTGATAACAATGGTAAAGCTTCGTTAAGGTCACATAATATACTTGCCGCATCAATATCGACAGAGTCATAATTATACCCCAATTTTTCATAAAGAACCTTTGTATAAGAGCCATTATCTACCCCATGCTTATCAAAGAAAAACATTTTACTTTCTTTATCAAAAATATGAGATAGTTGCTGACAGCCAAACTCGAGTATATCTTTATCATCTAATCTAAAGTGGCGTGAAACAGCACTATATATTGCAGGTGTCATACCCATGGTCATTCACCTTCTATAAGTAAGAACCGGTTATACGTTCAACAAAAAAATCATGAAAGGTTGTCATTATTTTCCACTGAAGTTGATTAGTGTGTATTTTCGATTTTTTTTCTGAAAAATACTTCTTCACTATAAAGTTTAAGGGGTACGTCTTTATTAACTCTGATTTTTCCACACAGCTCATGGCCCAAGAGGAAACATCTGTCTCGATCTCTTTTTCAGAAAAAAGCCTTAATTCTTTATCGAATTCCTTATAAAATTTAAATGAAGTGAATGCTACTCGAGAATAACCTTGCTTTTGAAGCCAAGAAAAAGCTTGCGGGAGAGAAATATCATGCCACGGTGAAATCATTATTGTATTTGATTGATGGAAAGCAACCCAGTCATAGTCACATAGATCAAACATCTCAATAACTGTTTTCTCATCAAGAAAAACATCATCTGTAATGACAATATAATTGTTTTTTTTATCACCAAGCTCAGACAAGAAATCTTCCCTAAGCCCATCTCTTACCACAAAGATGAGGTCAAACTTCAAAAAACTATAAAAATCTATTATTCGGTTAAGAATGAGGCTATTCTTTAAATATTCAACAACACATTTCACTTTTACAGTATCACTGGTTATAGCGTTCGTATTGGGGACATCAATACCTCCCACTGCTATAATATTATTGCGTTCACGATACAAATCGTTGTCTAGTGTAAACCCTACCATAATGTAATTACTATTATCAATGGATTTCATGAAATTATAGAATTCTTGAATTGACCATTCACGAATATGCGCTCTGTTTTCAGGAGGTCCTATATGATATAAGCCACGAGTTCTAATTCTGTCCGGCGTTGATATTATCACAAACCCAGCCACCTTCATTAAATAGCTCAAATCACTAGCCAATCTATCAGGAAATTTAAGATGTTCAATAACATCAGAGCATATAACAACGGAATCTTTTAAAATTTCATCCGGAATGGAGAAAGAGTTTGTATCTAGGTCGATGGGAATAAACGAAAGATTTTTAACATTTTTTTCTATGAGCTGTCGATTTTCAGGAAGATCAACACAATATATCTTGGCATCGCTAAAAATCGCTAATTTATCTCCATTTCCAGATCCAATATCTATGATGCAACTATATTTCCCCGTTTTAAATACATGATGCGCAACCCTATATACATCAGGCTGACAGGTCATATTATCAAAATATGTAATGCTTGGATCAAAGTCCGTTTGTTCAACATAATTTTCGGGAAGGAAATAACTCATGCTAATACCCTTGTAGAAATCTAGTTATTATCTGAGGAGCTCTTGACAATGCAAGACATGACTTCACAAACTGAACTCATGGGACTGCAACCAGGTCTCAAGCACCAATAAACCCCAAACATGATAGAAGGTCATACCGTCAAACTGGTTATCCAGCAACATCCGCAACCGGTCGGGAGCGATAAACTGATGCAGACAGAGCTGGCCTGAAGAGGCCTGCTGACGCAGTTGCGTAATCGCACTCAGTTTGGCTTGTTGATTGAACGGATCTATGCTGAAACCCTTTTTCGGCCTGTCGATCCAGTCCGCCGGCAAGTAGCGTTTGGCCAACTGGCGCAACAGGAACTTACCCTGTCCTTGTGCAATCAGCTCTGACTGTGCCAAACCTGCGGCAAACTGAGCCACGTCTGTCGACAGATAAGGGGTTCGACACTCAAGGCTGTGCAGCATGCTCATTCGATCTACCTTGGCCAATACCAACGGTAGATAATTGGCAATATCGGCCTCACGAAGGCGGTTAAGATACGGGCGGCTATCCATATCGATACGCCTGCGCTGCGCCATCAAGTGATCACCAGTACCGGACGGAATGCGACCGAACAACTGTTCCAACTGGCGATCGGCATACAGCAAGATGCGACCAGAGTAGTACTCCCGCCCAAGATGCCAGCTACGCGCCTGCATCTGTTGCTCTCTGTCCTCGGCAGCGGCCAGTGTCTGCAGGTAACGCCCATAACCGCCAAACATCTCATCCCCCCCGTCCCCCGTGATCGCGACAGTGACCTGCTGACGAGCAAGTTGCGAGACCATATAGGTCGGTACACAGGAAGTATCGGCATTGGGCTCATCCATGCGCCGCGCCAGATCACCAACCTGTTCAACAAAAGCCTCGGGACGCAGCAGTTGCTCCGTGTGTTCGGTTCCGAGAAAGTCGGCAAAAGCCCGAGCCTCCTCATGTTCGCTCTCCGGCGCCTGTGCAAAACCGATGGAAAAGGTGCGGATCGGTCGTTGCAGACGACGGGTTATCAGGGCCACCGCCGTCGAGGAGTCGACACCACCGGAGAGAAAAGCCCCTACCGGCACATCGGCGACCAGACGGCGCGATAATGAACGCAGCAACAGCTCCTCAAGCTGGTCAACCTGCTCCTCCAGCGGGCGTGACGGCATATGGTCACCGGCACAGATGAAGTGGAAGTAACGCTCTGCCTGTGAGACCGCCCCTGCCACGGCACGCATCAAATGCCCCGGCAGCAACTTTCTGGCGTGTTGATACAGGGTGCGCTCTCCGACGGGATGCTGGAAAGCCAGATAATGGGCGACCGTATCAACCGTAATTCGGGCAGGGAATCCTGGCACCAGGGTCAAAGCCGCCAGTTCGGAGGCAAACACCAACAAACCGTCAAACTCGGCATAATAGAGTGGTTTCTCACCAAATGGATCGCGGGCCAGCAGCAACTCTCTGCGCTCACGATCATAGTAGGCAAGTGCAAACATCCCCTCGAGCCGGGTCAGAAAGTCAGCCCCTTCCCGCACCAGGCCATTGACCAATACCTCGGTATCAGAATGGCCGGTAAATGATATGCCGGCCTCTTTAAGACGCCCTCCCAACTCAAGATGGTTGTAGATCTCCCCATTAAATACGATACAGGCCCGCTGCTGCGTATCATGCATGGGTTGATGCCCGGAAGGCGATATATCCAAAATACTCAATCGACAATGCGCCATAACACAGCGTCCGTCATCCGACTCCCATAATCCCCTGTCGTCGGGCCCTCTATAGGTCATCGCCTCAACCATTCTATTAACCTGCTGTTTCAACCACGCAGGATCATGTTGACCATAAACACTCATTATTCCGGCTATACCGCACATTTTATAACTCCCAAAAGGTAAGCCAACACATGATGTCACGCATGAGACATCATAGAATAGTCAACTATCATGCGATGGTTTTTCCAGAACGAATAGTACACCAGCAACTTCCAAATCCTCCCACTCCAGTGATGTATACTCATCTGCGAAATCGGCAGAGACCTCCTGAATATACTTCCTATCATTCTTCATATATATATCTTCAGCAACAATCCTGAAGCCACATTGTAAAAATATCTGTCGATAATCACTATAACGCAGCTGATTACCATGTAAAAAGTGGCCTGCATAACCATAATGGTCACGCCACTCTGATTTTCCTATTGTCAGGAAATCAAGTGGTCGTGAAAAATCCCGGTGGTCTCGGAGGTCAATCCAGTGAAAAGCAAAACCACCTGACGCTAATAGTTCAAATGTCTTGACTACGAATAAATTAACATCTACAACATGCTCCATTACGGCACATGAGTAGCATATATCATATTTTTCATCATCATTGAAATCTTCAAGCTTTATATCAGGAAAGTAATTTAATCTAGTGCCATCATTATCATGAAGATGGAATGATTCAACATCATTATTAAATACAAGACCATCAATTACCTTACATGGAACATTGAAAAGCCCCATCAAATATTTAATCATTGAAACATGATCATTGAGAGGATATTTCCCGCTTAGTCCCGGGAATGGCTCAATCGCGGTCCACTCGCCCCCCCAGCGTAATAGACTATATATTTCCACCCCAAGGGAATGACCAGAACCTATATGTAAAAATCGATTTGCCGGCCTTGAAATATATTGTTTACGACATTTCTCGAAATTATTGCCGAGTGATATATGATAAAACACACTACCGCTAGTGTTTTCACTGCCTATTATCTCACCCACGAGATCACGTCCAATTATCCCTTTCGCTTCCTGCTTCTCTCGATCTCTCGTTTCACTTTCCTCATCATAAGGAAATGGTAAATATAAGTCATCCAACCCTAGTTGGACGAGTTGATCACAGATATCTGAGACATGTCTCCGCAGACAAGAGATAATAATAAAGTCTGGCTTGTATAGATGAATTTCATCAGGAGAGATAATAGGGAACTCACCCTTAAACTGACCATGTAAACTTTCGTTATTATCAGCAATAGCCAATATTGAAAATCGTTTAGGAAGTCTTTTTATAAAAGAATCACAAACTTCGCCGCCACCAAACAAGATGACATCCATATTCTGTCTCCGATTTATTTTTTATTAGTCAGTGCCAGCGTTTTTTCAGCAAGTATACGTGGTGAATAATGCTCACTCATCTTTTTCACTAAACCAACTGATGTTGTCTCTTCATTCCCCGTCAACAATAATACTACCTTTTCAACCATCAAATCCCATTTCCCATAGGGAATCAAGTCACAAGAAAACTCTGTCAGTACAGTTTCTCTATTTCCTGGAATATCTGTCGCCACAACAGGACAACCAAGTGCCTGGGCTTCCAGAATAACATTAGACATTCCCTCATGACTGGAGGTTGAAATGAGCAGACTGGCACAACTCAGCCATTCAAAAACATTATCTTTCACACCCACGACATGAATGTTATCGCGGCACGGCTGCTGCGCAATGCAAGCAAGGACCTCTGAGCGTAATGGTCCATCACCGATTAAAATTGCATGGGTTTGAGGAAGTTTCGCAATGACAGAAGCGACAACCTCTATAAAGCGACATGGAGACTTTTCTGGAGATAGTCGCATGATCCCCATTAATATTGGGGCCGATAAATGAATATCTAGCTGATGTAGAGGCTCTTGTCCTTCAACTCGCTGAGCCATGACCGCATTTTTCACTACGGGGATACTCGATTCAGGCAAATTTAGCCAACGAGCATACGACTGCGCCCCGGCCATGGAGTTAACACTCAAAACGATCCCTGGCAACTCGGTCATCAGACGATAGTAGGCAGCCAACCTCGACTCATCATAAACGGCCAGATATTCAGGAAACTCTGAGGGGGCAACACTCCTTCCAGAGATAATGATCTGCTCTACTCCCGCGAAAATTGCGGCCATAGAAGCAATGATATTACCGTCTTCTAGATAGGAGATAACCACTTTGGGCTGAACACGTTGCATATAGTCATAGGCAGTGAGAATGCCGTGAAGCAGACCGGGCTCAAAGAAGGGTGCCAATTGATTAGCCAACGGGTAGCTATTTTTCTCCTGCTGCAAGTTCGGCCAAAACTCGCGGGCAGAAGGCACGAAGTAGAGCTCTACACCATGAGTACGCAAAAGCGCCTCCCAGTGATTAACCTCCAACCCCTTATTCTTCACCGAGATCAAATGCACTTCCCATCCCAGCTGCCGCAATCCGATGGCCAACAATACCATCTGCCGTTCAGCTCCACCTTTGACCAAGGAGTGAATATACAACACGACACGCTGCACCACCTGAGGCAACCGATATGTTCGACGCTCGCGGATCAACTGCTCAAGCTTTTGTTGTAACATAGCCGATGGCTGGCAGGTCGCCTCAACGTAGGGAGTAATATAGGGGTAATCGCCATAATGACCTAGTTGCTCGATAATCTGCCCACCGAATTGCTGTAAATCTGAAAAGATGACAATCACAATCTCTTCTACGGGGTAATTATCAAGAATATCTGGCCCTACTATCGGAATTTTAAATATGACCTGACCAACTTGAGGACCGTTAAGACCATCGATGATGGCGATGAATGGATAAGGGGACTGGAGCACATGATAATAAAGGTTTCCCGCTACCCCCCACGCAATCGCTTTGCGTTTGCCGGACAGCAGTTCCTGATGCAGTAACGCATCAAAAGGCAAGGCATGTTTCATCGAAAGATCCAGCATGTGTCGGTTTCCTTGGAATTCAATTCAATGACAATATGGTCACATCTTTACGGGATATAGCCGAAAAAATGTCTCGTTTTATTTCCTCCACAAAGGAGGCGGACGCGATAATCAGTACAGAACCAGACTGAATTGAGCACTCTGATAATGATATCACGTCATATCCCATCACTTGGTAGTGTCCAAAGTTTGCCTTTTTATCGATCACGCTACAAATATGGATGTTGTTTTTAACCAGCTCCGGTGCCAGACACTCAAAAAATTCTCCCGCCCCATACACTATGACTTCGGTGGCATGTTGACTTTGCATCAATTCCAGAAGCCTATCGACCGCTTGGGCGTGCTTGTAACGCGCATCGCGTAAGCCGACAAAATCCATCATTAAATCAGGATCCAGCAGACTCAGAGAACCTTGTGGCCAAGCCAACCAGCGCTCACCATAAGACATGTTTTTACTGAACTTGCGATAGAAACCCTCGCACCCTTCTGAATTAATCCGCTCCAGTCCTGAAGAATTAATTACCTTGTAACTACGCTCCGAACCAAAGTTGTCTTCATGAACCATATTTCCAAGATAGTGCACCTCGCTCGATACCGGGCACTCGACCAGACGCTCCATCATGCGTAAAAAAGAGATGCGTTCACTCAAATCGGATTCGGCGATGCCCAGCGACTGGTCCCATAACTGATAGGCATTAACTCCTGCCTCAAAACTCAGGATATTTTGCTGATGCTGGGCACTGTAGCGAACCTCTGCCTGTCGCGGCACAACTTTCCCTTCCGAGGTACGCCGATACCCCAGTGTGCTCCCTTCCAAACCAACAAGAACAATTTCAAAAATCTCTGGTGAACGGGCAATCTTCTTGATCCCCTTTATGGTATCGTTACGCACCGGAATAAAGGCACTGATCGGCGTGATAACGGAGTTTTTGCTGCCTCTATGGTTACAGTAGAGCAACAGACTGGTCATTGGCTGTTGCAACATGGCCTTGCTAATTTGAAAGGGAATCGTCCCACCGCCACCCAAGTCAACTAGCAGATAGGGCTCATTCCCGGTCAGTCCCCCAAAATATTCTCGCATGGCAAGCTTGTTTTTATGAATATTTCTCTTGATCTGATCGATATTTATCTCAAATACATCGGCCATCAGCTGCAAACCGTCTTGACCATCGATAGCTATTTGATCCAGGAACGCCAGCGGCGTGTCGAGAAAAGATGTCAATCTGACATCCTGAATCCCAAATTCATTGAAAAAGTCACGAACTGTGTAATTACGACGCATCAAAGTCTGGGAGACCGCGTCTTCCAGCTGGCTATCATCTATCGCCGGTAAATAAGTCGCCTTGCGTGAGGCATAACAGGTCTGACAACATACATCCGAGTACTGCTGCGATTGAAAATCGATCTGGCGGTTGATACAGGCAGCAAAGATCCCACCCTCTCGCATAAGCGACAAAATATTTTTTACCTTCAGTCGTTTTGCCGACTGCAGAACCCACTTGGAAAATGCCGTCAGGATGGGCCCAAGGATAAAGGCTCCATATGCGTAGAAAAATTGCTCCTCTTCGGAAAGTTGTTGGGGCATTGAGAGGACAGCCAGCTTCCTGGCATGCTGCATGTTAGATGGCAGATTTACCCGATAGAGTTTCTCGTTTTCCAATATCTCAGACAGATGGTCTGGTAGATCAAAATGCAAAGAAGCCAAACCAAGTCGTTGTGCCGACTGCACATCGGCCTTCGGGTTATCACCAATATGCAAGACTTGCTCTGGTTTCAGCTCCATCTGAGTAACTACATGGCTAAAGAGAGCGCCACTCTGCTTGGTCAACCCAACACTGGATGAAACAAATAAATAATTATAAGTAATTTTAGGGCATTTTACTGCAATACAGTCGCGCAAAAAAACTTCCGGCAAATACATATCAGAAATAAAAACAATCAGTTTGTTTTTAAGTTGTGCACGTATCAAAACCTCTTGAATAATCGGGTCTGGATAAAGAATTTCTCGTTCTACTTTCAGCTCTTCAACTTTAAGCGCCGCCTTAATTTCATCACTAAAAGGCAACTGTTCAAAAATATCGTCAAAACAAATTTCTTCACCTGAAATAAGTTTGCGAGCACGAGCTTCAGCCTCGCTACGGCAAAATCTATAATCTTCTGCCTCTATTGGCAGTTCAAGACCTCTATTTAGCAATCGTCTCGCAGACTCCTCAAAAACCCACGAGGGTTCATCACATGCACGACGCAATAATGTATCAAAAATATCCAGTGAAACATGTGTTATATTATCATTGCAAAGGTAATTATCAAGAACAGTTATAAACTGGCTATTTTCTAGTAAATCCCGCAATTCGGGAGACATCACCTTATAATGACTCATATATACCTTTACATGCATGAAAATAAAATAAATTAAATAAAATTCACGCTCAAAAACTAGAATGCTTATGCGGAATGAAAATACCCATCTCTGCAATAGATTATATTTATCACTTATTTAAAAAAGAAAAAAAGGCATCGAAAACCAATCGAGAGAAGTTGTTCAGCGCGTTATCCACTGCATCATCCATATCGAAATAGCGGTACTCGGCAAGGCGGCCCAAAGCAATCAGTTGCGGGAGCTGTGTCAATTCATCGCGGCAAGCCTGATAGTTCTGTTTGGCCTCATCGGTAAACAGCGGGTAGTAGGGCTCGATACCCTGTTCCGGCTGATAGTCACAGGGATATTCGTAAACGATGCTGGTGCCGGGATGCACCTGCCCGCTGAAATGCTTGAACTCGGTGATCCGCGTGAAGGCTTCTTCATTCGGATAGTTGACGGTGGTGACAGGTTGAAATTGTTCCTGCGCCAGATGGCGATGCTCAAAACGCAGTGAGCGATATGGCAGATAATACCCCTCTGCCGGCAGCAGATGATCCAGCATTCCGGTATAGATCAAGGGGCCGTCAAATGGCTCACCATCCAGCAGCACCTGCTTCTGCTGCCAATCCAGCCTGACGTGCTGTGCCATGGGAGTAGACAGCCGCACATCAATCAAGGGGTGCGCAAGTATGCGCTCAAACATGGCGGTATAGCCTGCGGCCGGCACAGCCTGCCAGGGGTCGGTGAAGTAGCGATCATCCCGACTGACCACCACGGGTACTCGCGCCGTCACCTCGGGGGATATCTGCTCGGGTGGTACTCCCCACTGTTTGCTGGTGTAGTTGACGAACGCCTTCTGATAGATGAAATCCGCCAGTTCACCCAGCAGGGGGTCCTGCTCCTTGCGCAGTTCGAGAATCGGTACTCTGGCGTCATCCCCGAACCGGGTGCGCAGGGCCTCAATCATGGCGCCGGCCTTGTCGACGGGGAAACAGCGCTCGATGCTGGTCAGGTTGAACGGGATAGGCACCAACTGCCCGTCGATACATGACAGCACGCGATGCTCGTAAGGCAACCACTCGGTAAACTGCGACAGGTAATCCCACACCTCTTTGCTGTCGGTATGGAAGAGGTGCGGCCCATAGCGATGGATCAGCACGCCATGCTCGTCGTACTCATCGAAGCAGTTGCCACCGATATGGTCACGTTGCTCCAGCACCAGCACCTTCCAGCCAAGCTGGCTGGCCATGCGTTCAGCCATAACGGCGCCAGACAGCCCGGCGCCAATGACGATTGCCTGATAACTCACGCCGCTTCTCCAAACAGTTGTTGTACGACCCGGGCGGGATGGGTTCGCTGCGCCCACGCCAGTTGATGGCGCTCGTCGAAGAACCAACCAGGGGCCAGCTCCTCAACCTCTGCCGCCGACTGCTCGATGAGCTGAGTAAAACGGGCAACGTCATCCTGCCGCAAAAAGTAGAGCGCGGCAGAGTAGTAGTGATGGGCACGCCCCTGAGCAATGACCACGGGATCAGCGCCGAATGCAGCGGCATTGTCACAGGCGCGCAACAGGTCGCGCAGCGACTGCTCACGCCGCTCTGCCGATTTGCGGGTCTGCCCGCCGAAGCTCTGGGTATGGAAGCGATAACGCCCCAACAACTCGGGGATGAAATCCAGGGTGCCCGGATTAAGGGAAAGATTCAGGATATGCCAGGGATAATCGAGAATGATCTTGCACCCTTCATCAATGGCATCGGCCATGCCGTTATAGCGGCGGAACATGATGGAGCTGGCATTGACGAAGACCCCGAAGCGGATCAACGCCTCTCGCGTCATCACGGGTTCGAGGTAACGGGCATTGTAGTAATCGCGAGTGAAGAGCTTGATGCGCGCATCGGTCTCATCATCAAACATCTCCGACTCGTGATAGCAGAGGGTGCAATCGGGATGAGCATCCAAATAGTCAGCCTGGCGTTGTAGTTTGCCAGGTAGCGCCAGATCATCCCCATCAACATAGGCGATGTACTCTCCCCTCGCCTCGGCCAGCAGCCGCTTCTGAGTCTTGGCCAGCCCCTGATTGCCTGGATTGGGCAAGACCCGCAACCGCGGCCACTGGGCCGCCAGACGCTGCATGATGGACCAAGAGCCGTCGCTTGAACCATCATCGATGGCGATCACTTCGAAATCAAAATGGGTCTCCTGCGTGAGTAGGCTTAGCAGGCACGGCTCGATGAAGCGCTCGAGGTTATAAACCGGCACCAGTACACTGACTTTCATAGACATTTCCGCTGGAAAAACAGACAGAAAGGAGAGGGATGAGTGAATTTTGGCAAGGCTACCGCACGGTCCCTGTCAACCCCTCTCCCCTTTATAGGATGTTTTAAGGCAAGAGGCGTGCCAGTCCAATGTAATTCTTTGATCTGGCGGCTGTTGTGTGATGGGCACCCAATATTGAATATCTAACGAACCATGCGACTGCAAGCCATGGGCAGCTCGATACCATCCCAGAACCAATCAAACGCCAAGGCCTGCCCCGGCGCCACCACCCGGTCGATGCGCCCTCGGGCAGCCGTCAGGCGCTCGCGCGCCGTCGACAGGGATTCACCTAAGTAGACGCAGGTCTGCATCGACCAGGGCTGCGTCTGCACCGCTTCCCAGCTATCGGCCACCCACTCGGCAACTGTACCTCCTCCGATGTGTTGCAACGCTGAGGGCGTCGGCTGCGTCAAGACGGTGACGCCCGCCAACCTGGTGAGCGCATCGGTGCCACCGCCGGCGACATTCATCTGACACTGCACCAGTCGCTCCATGACAAGCCGAGGAGCGCCGGCGAAGGGGGCAAACGTCTCCTCAAGCAGACGCTGGCGCACCGCAGGCGGAGGACTCCCCAACCACACCAGGGTGGTGGGTGAGGCGCAGGCGAGCTGGTTAAAACGGGTGCAATCGAGGCGTAGCCCCTGCAGGGCGCGCTGCCAGCCGTGCTCGTCCAGCCCGGACAGCCAGCGGCTATCGATGAGTGCCAGCGAACGGCGATCCGGAAACACCACTTCCTGGGCGTGGGGCGCGAGGGGAATGGCGCGCACGGCACGGATGGTCTCATCGCCCCCCCAGATGATGCGAAGGGCGCAGCGCGCGCTCAGCCACCCGGTGATGGTCTCATCATGGCCGTAGCGGATAAAGCGGGTACGCTGGGCGATCGGTTGCCAACCGGGATCGGCAAACAGCTCGGCAAGGATCTGGAGCATGGCTTCTTGCTCGGGATCCTGCCGTGAAGAGAGACGCACCACGCTGGCGTTGCCCGCGAGCAGCGCCATCAGCCAGGAATAGAACGCCACGGTCGGCACGTTGGAAGGCACCAGGTGAAACACCACCCCGAGCGGGGCGCGGCCAGCCATGCGAGCGGCCTGTGGGGCCTGATTGCGTTGCCGTAGCCAGAAGCCAAAGGCCGCCAGATCGGGCCAATCGCGCCCGACCTGTTGTAGACGCGCCGAGAGCGCGGCCAGAAACGAGATAATGACGGGCGCGGCGCAAGGGAGTGGCGCAGGCTCGAACGCCGCCCAACTGCTCTCTGGCAGTGCCATGGTGACCTCGGGGGCCAGGGTCCAGTCGTCCCCCATCGCCGCGCCGGCCAGGCCATCTATGAGAAGGTGTCGCTGCATCCCCGTACCTCGGCGCCACGCTGGCGCCCCAAAACCTCGAAATAGTGCCCCTTGCGACCGCATGGACAGTCATCGCGGCCCAGCAGCCGCCCCATGTCCTCGGTCAACAGGGAGTGCCCCGGGTAGCTCTGCGGGATCGCTGAAAGCACCTGCAGCAGCCCCGCCTGCCCCATCGGGAGCGGCGCGTGGGTCAGAGGATCGCGCACCAGCAGATCGGCAAACACAGGGGCGTGCAGGTGGCCCGCCTCACACTCGACAAACACCGAACCCACCTGCTCGACCATGCCGTAGAAGTTGTGCACCCGTGACAGCCCCAGCCGCTCGCGGCAGCGCCCCTTGAAGGCGGCGTTGTCCACCGCCAGGTGGGTCAGCTTCTTCCAGCCTCCGCTGTGAAACAGCACACCCTGCTCAAGGGGCAGTGTGAGTCCCCGCTCACGCAGCGGCTCAAGCAGGCACTGCCACACCATGAAGGTAAAACCAAACAGCAACACCGGCTGGCCGGCATATTTTTCACAAAACCCCTCGATAGCCGACCAGTTGGGTCGCATCTGCTCATCGAGGGCATAGGTGTGATCGCGCCCGAGAAACGATAGCCCCAGGGCACCGGCGCCACGGGCCGAGAAGCCCGCGCGGCTCTGAATGAGGGCCGGCTGCTCCACCAGCAGCATGGGCAGGCGCTGCTTGCCGACAAACTCTTGCAGGATCTTCACCAGCACCTTGCTCTGCAAGGCGGCGGTTTCCCGATCCAGCACGATCTGCGAGGGGGCCCCCGTGGTGCCCGAGGAGGTGAGCACCTTGAACACCTCCTGGTCCGGCACGCTCTGCCAGCGCGCCAGTTTAAAGAGGCGCGCCGCCAGATAGGGCAGACTCTCGTCATCGCCGGCCTCCCCCCAGCCATAGGCTGAGAGGATGTTGTCGTAAGGGGCGCAGGCCGCCCTGTGCCGGGCAGTGAGGGCATTGAGGCGCCCAAGCAACAGGGCCGCTTTGTCGGCCTGGGGCAGTCCGAAGACGGGAGCGCTCAGCAACTCGTTCATGGGTGCTCCAGCAGGGCCTGCAGGGCCGGGTAGTCAATCTTGAGGTTGCTGCGCCGCGGCAGGGCTGCGACCGCCTGCACCCGCACGCTGGCCGGTGTCACCTTGAGCCAGTGAGCGAGCGCCAACTGCAGGGCATCGACATCGCCCTCCCCCTCCAGGGCCACCAGCAGCCGATCGTCGCGGCCCGTGGCCGCCCCCTGCACCCCCTGGGTGTGCAGCCAGGCCTCAACTTCGGCCAGGCTCACCCGCTTGCCATAGAGCTTCAAGAAGCGGCTCAAGCGACCGGTGAGGTAAAAACGCCCCGCCTCGTCGCAGCGGGCCAGATCGCCGGTGGCAAGCTGCCAGGTCTCGCGCCCGCGCGCCAGATCCGTCGCCTCGCTGGCATAACCCAGCATGACGCTCGGTCCCTCGACGATAAGCTCCCCTTCCCCGTCCGGCAGGCCTGGCTCGGGGCGCAAGAAGAGATGTCCCCCCGCAATGGCGCGGCCGATGGCACCGGGGGCCTCCAGCACCTCCTCGTGGCCAAGCCAGGCGATGCGCGGCCCCGCCTCGGTCTGGCCATACATGACGAAGAAGCGCCGCCCAAGGCTTACCGCCTCACGGGCGAAGCGCTCGGCCAGGGCCGGCTCGAGCCGGCCCCCCGCCTGGGTCAGGGTAGTGAGGCTGGGGTGACGCGACCAGTCGAAGCGAAGGCGCGAGAGCATCTGGTAGGTGAAGGGCACCCCGGCCACGCTGGTGACCTGGAGGGCATCGACCCGCTCCCAGAAGCCGCGCTCAAGCGGGCTTGCCTCGCACTGCACCAGGGAGGCGCCGGCGAGCAGGTGGCTGTTGAGCACCGACATGCCAAACGAATAGAAGAGCGGCAGGCTGGTGATGGCCCGCTCGCCCCCGTCGATGGCGAGGTAGGCACAGATGGCCTCGGCGTTGGCCTCGAGGCTCACCCGTGACAGTCGCACCCACTTGCTCCCCCCGGTGCTGCCCGAGGTGGGCAGCAGCACCGCCAGCTCGGGGTGGAGGGTCGGCGCGGCGCCCAGGCGCCGGCACTCCCCCTCCTCGGTCACCAGCACGCTCACGCCAAAGCGCTGGCACAAGGGCGCGGCCTCCTGGGACGGATCGGCCAACATGATGGCGTGGCCATCGCGCAGGGCGAGCAGGTAGTGCAGCAGGTGGCGGGTTGAAGTGACAAAGGGCAGATAGACCAGCTGACGCCCGGTCGGGTAGCTGGTAGCCAGGGCGGCCACCCGCTCGGCCAGATCGCCGTAGCTGAGCCAGCCGAGCGCCGGATCCCACCAGGCGGGAGCCGGGTTGCCGGGGTAGAGGTGGGTGAGCAGGGCAGCCATCAGATCACCATGCCCCCGTCCACCCCGATCACCTGGCCGGTCACGTAACTGGCCAGATCGGAGGCGAGGAACAGGGCGACCCCGGCCACCTCGTCGGGGGTGCCGATACGCCCCATGGGGATGCTGGCGAGCCGCTCGGCGAACTTCTCGGGAGGGAGCGAGCGCGCCATGTCGGTATCGATAAAGCCGGGGGCAATGGCATTGACCCGCACGCCGCTGCCAGCCAACTCCTTGGCCAGAGAGTGCGTGATGCCGATCACCGCCGCCTTGCTGGCGCTGTAGGCACTCATGCCGGCGGCGCCGCGCGCCCCCATGATGGAGGCGAGATTGATGATGCTCCCCTTACCGCAGCGGGCCATCAGCCTGGCTGCGTACTGGCAGCAATAGAAAGCGCCGAAGGTGTTCACCTCGAACACCCGGTGCAGCATGGCGTCGTTGGTCATGCCGACCAGCCCCTCCTCCAGCACCCCGGCATTGTTGACCAGGATATCGAGTCGCCCCGCCTCTTTCAGGATCTGCCCGAAGGCGGCCTTGACCGCCGCCGGGTCCGCCACATCGAAACAGGCGGGGCGAGCCAGGGATGAAGCCCCCAACTCGGCAAGTGTCTCGCCGAGGCGCGCGTCATCCCGGCCGTTGAGGTACACGGTGGCCCCGGCTGCCAGCAACTGGCGCGCAATGGCCAGTCCCATACCGCGGCATGCGCCGGTGACCAGGGCAACACGTCCCTCGAGGCGCAACATCAGAGGGCCACACCGTATTTGGCGAGGATCGCACGTGCCTTGGCGACCGAGCTCATATCAATGATGTCATCGGTGTCGAGCAGGATGCCGTAGGCATCTTCCAACTGGGCGATGAGGCCCATATGGGCGACCGAGTCCCACTGGGGAATGGTGCTGTAAGTCAGTGCATCGGTGACCTGGTCGGCGTCAATACCGAGGGCGGTGGCGAACACCTGTTCAAGGGACATCATCGGAAAAACCTCCTCAGTAAGGCGTTGGCACTGTGATAATCGTCGGGAGACAGCGCCAGGGTAACAAATTCATCGTTCCGGGCCACGACACGGTAGCCGAGGCGCTCATTGAGACGCAGCGCCGCCTCGTTGCCGATGCGCACCCGGGTGTGGATGCTGGCCACCCGCAGGGTGTCGAAGGCGGCGTCCAGCTGCGCCAGGGCGGCAGCCACCGCCAGCATGGGATGGCGCACCTCGCTGTGACCGAGGTAGAGGCCGGCATCGACCCCCTCCTGCCCCTGCCAGGGCTGCCCCTCACACCCCTTGAGATTGACATACCCGGCACGCAGCCCACGGCACCAGACCACCCGGTGCCATTCGAACGGAGCCTGCTGGATGCGCTCGAACCAGGTACGTTGCTGGGCGGGCAGGATCCGCCGGGTGTCCTGCATCTGCAGGCGCACCCCGTCGCTGTTGCGCCAGGCGCGCAAGGCGCGCAGATCGGGCGGCGTCACCGCTCGCAGTTCAATGCCATACTGCATGGCTGTGCCTCTCTCGCTGTTATCGGCCCCGGCCAACAGAAGTGAACACGGGCGATTACAAAATCGGATAGAAAGATATAATCTCAAAAAAATTAGACAGTTGTAACCAGTTTGGGGGCTCAATGGCCATCGCCATCATTCCCGCCCGTGGCGGCAGCAAGCGGATACCGCGCAAGAACATCCGGCCCTTCTGTGGCAAGCCCATGCTGGCCTACGCCATCGAAGCGGCCCGTCAGAGCGGCTGCTTCACCCACATAGTGGTCTCAACCGATGACGACGAGATCGCCGCGTGCGCCCGTACCCTCGGGGCCGAGGTGCCGTTCTTGCGCCCACCGGCGCTGGCCGACGATCACACTGGCACCACCCCCGTCGTCATCGACACCATCGCGCGGCTGCAGGCGCTCGGTATCACCAGCGATCACTACTGCTGCATCTACGCCACCGTCCCCCTGATCGAAGCGGCCGACCTGAGCGCGGCCTATCAGAAGCTGACGGAAGGGGATGTCCCCTTCGTCTACTCGGTGGCGGAATTTGCCTTTCCCATCCAGCGCGCCGTGCGCATGGACGAGCGTGGCCACGTCACCCCCTTCTGGCCCGAGATGATGGCCAAACGCTCCCAGGATCTGGAGAAAGCCTATCAAGATGCGGGCCAGTTCTACTGGGCCACGCGGGAGGCCTGGCTCCATGGTCACACCCACAGCGCCGGGCACCCGCTGCCCCGTTGGCGGGTGGTCGACATCGACACCGAAGAGGACTGGCACCTGGCCGAGCTCCTCTACCGCGCCCTGCACGGGGCCCCTTGATGCGCGTCGCCTTTCGCCTCGACGCCAACCCGGCCATCGGCCTTGGCCACCTGATGCGCTGCCTCGCCCTGGCCGACGCCCTGAGCCGGGCCGGGGCCGAGTGCCACTTCCTGTGCCACGAGTTGTCCGAGGCGCTTACCCCTCGCCTGGCACCATACCGGTTGCACTCGCTGGGGGACGCAGGCGATCTGGCACCGCTGGCCACACTTCGCCCCGACTGGTTGGTGGTGGATCACTATGGGCTGGACGCCGATTGGGAGCGCCGCGCCGCGCCCCTGTGTGGCCGGCTGATGGTCATCGACGATCTCGCCGATCGCCCCCATCAGGCCGACGTGCTGCTCGATCAGGGGCCACTGCGCCAGGAGGCCGACTACGCCCCCTGGCTCAGCCCCGGCTGCCGGCTCCTGCTCGGCACCCGCTTCGCCCCGCTGCGCCCGGCCTTTCGTGCCCTGGCCAGGCAGGGGGGGGGCCCCTGGCGGCGAGGCCTCATCTGCTTTGGCGGCGCCGATCCGGCGGGGGCCTGTCTCAGCACCTTGCAGAGCCTGGCCCTCACCCCCTGGATGACGCGCCTGAGCTGGACCCTGGTGGCCGGCGGCGCCAACCCCCATTGGGCCGAGATAGCCGCCTGGTGCCAGGCCCATCCCGACATCACCCTGCTGCGCGAGTCGCACCGGATGGCGGCACTGATGGCAGAGCACGATCTTGCCATCGGCGCCGCCGGCGGTATGACCTGGGAGCGCGCCTGCCTCGGGTTGCCGACCCTGGCGGTGCCCATCGTCGACAACCAGGTGTTCAACGACGAGGTGATTGCCCACTACCGCCTTGCCGAGCGGCTCACCCTGTCTGCACTGCACGAGCCGCATCTGCTCGACGAGGCGTTGACCCGCCTGCACGCCGATGCCGAGGGTTACCGGCAACGGGCCCAGGCTCTGGTCGACGGCCTCGGGCTGGCACGCCTTTGCGCCATCATGCTGCAACCGGCAGACCACGGCCTGCACCCGGTGGGGGGGCACTGGGCGTGGCGCAAGCCCGATCAGCCCCCTGTGCCCCTGACCCTGATCGGCAACCGCCTTCGCTGCGATGCCCCCGAGCGGCTCGACGCCGCCCAGTGGCGCGAGCTGGCACACGCCTTGCTCGCCTTTTTACCCGACCCAGAGCTGACGCTTGAGACGCCGCCCCCCTGCCCTGCGCCCGCCCCCTGGCGAGCCGACTGGCATCTGGGTCAAGCCTGACACGAGGAACCATTATGCTGATCGACCGGCGCCCCATCGGCCCCGACCACCCGCCCTACGTGATTGCCGAGCTGTCGGCCAACCATAACGGTGACCTGGCGCAGGCCAAGGCCATCATGCGCCTGGCCAAAGAGAGCGGCGCCAGCGCCGTCAAGCTGCAGACCTACCGCCCCGACACCATCACCCTTAAGAGCGATCGCCCCGAGTTTCAGATCCACGGCGGCCTGTGGGATGGCCATAGCCTCTATGACCTCTATCAGTGGGCCCACACCCCCTGGGAGTGGCATGCCGAGCTGTTCACCCTCGGTCGCGAGCTCGGCATCACCGTCTTTAGCAGCCCGTTCGATCACAGTGCGGTCGACCTGCTCGAATCCCTTGATTGCCCGGCCTACAAGATCGCCTCCTTCGAGCTGGTCGACCTCCCCCTCATACGTTACGCCGCCCAGACCGGCAAGCCGCTCATCATGTCGACCGGCATGGCCGACGAGGCCGAGATCGCCGCCGCGGTCGACACCGCCCTGACCCACGGCAGCGGCCAACTCGCCCTGCTGCACTGCGTGAGCGGCTATCCGGCGCCGGCGGCCGAGTACAACCTGCGTACCCTCTCCCTGCTGCGCCAACGCTTCGGGGTCGAGGTGGGCCTCTCGGATCACACCCTCGGCAGCGCCACCGCCATCGCGGCCACGGCCCTGGGCGCCACCCTCATCGAGAAGCACTTCACCAAGGCTCGGGCCGACGGGGGGCCGGATTGCGCCTTCTCCATGGAGCCGGCCGAGATGCAGGCGATGATAGCGGCCGTCAACACCGCCCACGCGGCCCTCGGCCAGGCGGGCTTCACCCTCACCGAGAGCGAACGGGGTAACCGGGCGTTTCGCCGCTCTCTCTATCTGGTCAAGCCGATCGGCGCCGGCGAACGCCTCACTCCCGCCCATATTCAGTCGGTGCGCCCGGCCATGGGGCTCCCCCCGGCCGACTACGACCGCCTGATCGGCAAGCGGGTCACCGCCAGCCAACAGGCAGGTCAGCCACTGGACTGGGCATGGATAGAACAAGATGAATGAAGAGCTGCTGCGCCATCATCTGGCATTGATTGAGACACGTTGGCCGGCGCTGGCGGCCACCCTGGCCGAGGCGCAACTCGGGGATCTGCAGGTGGAGCTGTGCGAGGGGCTCGGCAGCACCCTGCTGGTCAACGGCATCCAGCTTACCAGCCGCCACGACCGGGTAGCCGAGGCCGAGCTTCAGGCCGCCAACCTGCCGGCGGCACGCACTCTGCACCTCTATGGCACCGGCCTTGGGGATCTGCAACGCACCCTGCTGACGCGTAGCGATCTCGAGACTCTACACGTGCATATTCTCAATCACAGCCTGTTCACCCTAGTGCTGGCCCTGCTCGAGCAGGACGATTGGCTGCAAGACCCCCGGGTCAAGCTGACGTTGGCCAGCGACGAGCAAGAAATTGCCCTCCCCTTCTTCGCCCTGCCAAGCGAGCTCATCCTGGTGGAAGAGGGCGCCTCCCGGGTAAGAGACCGACTGGTGGGCGAGATCACCCTCCCCTTCGTCAATCGTCGCTTTACACCGGAAGATCCGACGCTACAGGCCCGCCTGCAAGGGAACCTTACCCTACTCGCACAGGATGGGGACGTCACCGAGCTCTTTGGTTCCGAGTCGGGTAGGCGGGCGTTGATTCTGGGCTCGGGCCCCACCCTGTCCGATCATGTTGCCGAGTTGGCCACTCTGGTGGCTCGCCCCGAACGCCCCTTGATCATTGCGGCCGATACGGCCTGCCGCACCCTCTTTGCCCACGGCATCACCCCGGATTGGGTCGTCTCTATCGACCATCAGATCTGGGGCGATCGTCTCCCCCCCGCAGACTGTGGACTGGTCTACTTCCCGCTGGTGCCAAACTCGACCCTGCAAGCCTGGCAAGGGCGACGCTTTGCCGCTTACTCGCCCAGCCCGCTCTATGCCTCGGTACGCCAACAGCATCCCAAGGGAGAGCTCTTCTCCGGGGGGAGTGTCATACACGTTGCCACCGATCTCGCCGTTCGTATGGGTTGTAACGAGCTGGTCTTGCTGGGGGTGGATCTGGCCTTTGTCGGGGAGCGAACCCATAGTGGTTGGTCCCCGGGAGAGCTGGGCTCCTGCAGCCAAAGCAGCAAGCACTGGGTTCTCAACGGCCATGGCCAACGGGTTGCCACCAGCGTCAACTTCGCCACCTACCGGGCACAACTCGAACGCTACATCGCCGCCCATCCCGATGTTCATTTCTATAACGCGACTCGCGAGGGCGCCGATATTGCGGGTTGCCCCTATCTTCCGGAGGCACTGCGATGACGCCCATTGACGAGCTGCAACGACTCGCCCACCAATTCAGGCTTGGTCTCTCGCTGGAGGCGACACAAGAGCTGCCAAACCGGCTACAGCAACTGATGGACGCTTATGCAGACAGACCCGAGCTGGCTCACCCCTTGAGCCGGATCATGAGCGCCTTGCTAGGCTGTCAGGAGCGGGAGGATTGGCTGGGATTGGCGGATTGGCTGGAATACGAGCTGGTTTCACTGCTGAACCAACCCTCTTCACAGGCAGGAACAAAATGAGAAGGCCATCCTCCGGGATGGCCTTGGATTTATCATGATATCAGGGTCGAACCATAGGGAAGATCCGGCACCACCCCCTGATGCTCCCCCTGCACATAGTCGAGTGCACAGGGGTACATCCGCTTCATTCTCTCGAAGAACTCCAACAACAGGGGACGGTTCTCATTGACCAGCTGCATGGAAGTCGCCTCATCGCTGCCGCAATAAGCCATGTTGATCATCAAAGAGAAGAGATAGTTAAACTCACCGAACAAGACCCTGTGAATAAAGGCGTGGCGTGTCGCAATCAGCGGCTTGATAAAGCTGGTGCAGAGCTGACAGGCGGCCACCACCTCACGGCGAGTCCCCATCTCTCGGGACCAGATATGCATTACCCTATCCAGCAACCCATCGAAGAGCTCGGGATCCATGTAACTCAGGATCTCGTCGCGCCCCAGAGCAATAGGCTCGGCGTGCTGTGTCAACAGGGCATCGACCAGGGCTCCTTTGTCGACAGGCGGGTAATTCAGCGGTAATGCATCCGCATGACACGGCTGTGCCCCCCTCAACATGGCACCATCGCTACAGTTGTAGACGTTGACCTCATTGAAATGGGTAAGCAACACCTCGGCACTGAGGATCGATTGAGTGAAGAGCTTGTTGGTCTGCACCTCGCCCCCAAAATTTGCCGGGCGCCAGTGCTCACCGATAGCCAATGCCATCTGGGCAAACGCCTCCAGTGGGTTTCCATCGGCGTCATAATAACTGCTCAGCCGCGAGTGATGGTGCCCTTCACTCCTGAATCCATTATCCACACCGAACAGACAGATATGGCGAAACCCCAAATGCAGGGGAACGCTCAGCCCCAGATTCCCCACCAGGGGGTTAGCACAGTCAAAACCTATGTAGCGGGCCATGGTGCGATTATTGGTGGCAAACAGACAGCAGGGAGAGTCATCAATCTTGAAACCAACCACGACCCGCTTGAAGAAGGCTCGTGTCTTGGGGTGGATGATATCGGTGGCGATCATAGGAATATCGGCCAGATAGTCATTGATCCCCAAGGATGCCAGATGCTCCGAAACATTCGTGGCCCGCTCAATCGCCAGGTAGAAATCGGGTTTTATTCCGGCACGATAGAGTGACCAAATGGCCGTGCCGCAGGCGATGATCAAGGCGCCGGACTGGTGAGCGCGGATATAGTCGATATCCCGGTCGAGCGAGGGGCCGTTGGCCACCACAAAGACGGGCACCTCACTCAGTCGCTTGGCAAGAGGGCGGTCACTTCGGAAAAATGGCACCCCGTCGGAGATAGTGCGATAAGCATTGGCCAATCCGAACAGGTTGTCATCGAAGAACCCCCACCCCATGCTAAGCGCATGGAACTCTTCGGAAATACGGCGCTGTAGCGAGATAATGGGTTTGGATCCGTAGTGGGCAAACCCCATCATGGTCGTAATGAGATAGGAACCATCTCTAAACAGTGCGGTGCGAAAATCCGCCATGATGGACTCTTCATCCTGCCCAAGAAAGAGGTGCAGGCCGAGGCCATTGCTCTGGATATATTCAAGCAAGGGGGCCCAATCGAAGGTAAAGAGCGAGGCAAAGAAAATATCCATATCCGGCTCAACCAGATAGAGATTCTCCGGTATGCATTGCTCGTAGAGATAGCCAAGGTGATAACCCAGCCCTACCCCGAACAGCAGCATGAAGGGCACATCCCCCGACATGCTGACAAGAGGCTCGAAAGATTCATCCTGACGAAACCGCTGGAGACGCCTGGCCAGCTCATTGACGTAGAGCATATGTTGCTGCTTGAAGGGGTCCCATTGAGGCTCGAAACCGTAGCGGATTAACTTGTGCTCATGGAGGACCGCATGGATCTGCGCCTGGCAATAGTCAAATGGATTCTCAGGGTACAGATTCTCATCACTCTCTTTCCAGTGAAGATTGGGAATGCCGTTGTGGTTACAGAAAATGGAGAAGGGGCGACGCGGCTCATAATCCTCAAAAAGTTGAGCAATATCAGGCAACCACTTCTCAAACGCCGACATGTTTTCAGCAAAGCGAATGGGCATGATCTCTTGCAACGCCTGCATTTGGGCCTGCTGCTGCTCGAGACGGGCCAACTCTTCCTCGGCGGCTCGGAGTCGCTCTTCAATATTCATGCTTCACCTGATGCTGTTGTAGAGATCGATCGCTTTATGGCGCTTTCCCAGCTGGGAGAGTTTGTCAGACACACGCTCGTGCAGTTCATTGAGGCGTGTAATAACCTGGTTGTCCAAGGAAAGCAGCTTATCTCTGTGGTCCGGTTCGATATCATCAAAGGGAGGACGAAGGCGTTCAATCAGCTCATCACGCCGGTCAAAAAGCGAGAAGAGGAGTTCGGGTTCGAACTCCTCTACACAGGCAGCCAGTAATGCCTCATCGACCTCTATCAAGGTATTCACGAGGGCGGCGTTCAAGAGGTTTCTCCTTGATGTCGCTGCTGATACGCCTTCTGCTTCTCCGCCTCGGGGATCTGATCCCATGCGGCCTTCACGGGCAGTAGCAAGCTGATGGCCTGATCAAGGGGAGCCACATCCATGGAGACAGAGGCCTCCGTCAGCAGCGCCTTGATACTCTCGTAAAACGCATAGAAATTACCGCTGATCTCTTTTTGATCAGGGTCAAGGGCATCCTGCAAGCCATTGATGATGGCGTTGGCTGCCGAGATCAGGGTTGCTTTCTGCTCAAAATCCCGGCGTTCGATGGCCCCCTTGGCTTTGGCAATGCGCTCCAGGGCACCTTGCATCAGCAACTGGATCACACGATGAGGGTCCGCAACTGCCAGCTCGGCTTCCAGAGAGCTCTTCTGGTAGGCCTTTACTCCCTTGTTGTACATCTTTATCTCTCTTTACAAGTCACTTAGATGCCGCTGAGCAGCATGGAATTCAGAGCGCTGGAGCTGGAGTTCATGCGAGCGATCATCACATCCAGATTGGCATACTTGGCCCGCAGCCCTTTCTCATACTTTTCCATTTCATCGGCGAAATCGGCGCGCTCTTTAGTGTAGCCTTTCACTTGAGTATTCAGTTGCTCTTCCCGTTTGGCCAACAAGCCAGATGATTTTGTATACTCTTTTAATTGAGGCACCAGCTTTGTCGACAAGCCATTATCGCCGGAAAAAATATCAGTCACCTTGTCGAATTCATTTTTCAGAGCGTTATCCAGCTTGGTGTTATCAATAGAGAGGCGCCCATCCTTGTCCATCTTTATGCCGATGTTGAACAGAGTGCTACTATTGTCACCCGTTCCCTCTCCCATCGTCTTAAACAGCATATTTCTAATGGCGTAGATAGAGGCATCACCGGGTAGCAAGCCACCATCGTCCTGTTTCTTTCCATTGACATAGGTGCCACGCTTACTGAGGTCATCCATTTTCCCCATCAAATCATTATATGACTTGACAAAGGCCTCAATATTTTCCTTTGCCTTTTTGGTATCGTTGGACACCGTCATCTGGGTGGCTTTAGGCTTGCCTAATGCATCATTTTCACTGAGTCGATTAATAGTGAACGTCAGATCCTGCACTACGTTCTCAAATTTATTGCTGTCATGGGAGATATCGAGCCCATTAATATTGACCAATGCATTCTCGGCCGGCAAGGTTACATCCATTTTTGCGTTGGGACCCGTCGTCTGAAACTTTTCCAACTCGGCTGTGCTCGCCGTAATAGAAAGGTCATTGCCCGCCCCCGTCTTGGCGGAGTCAACGATGAGGCGACTCTTGCCATTTTCGTTGATAAGGTTGGCCGAGACGCCATATTCCTTACCGGCCTCATTGAGCTTGCTGCGTAGCGTCTCCAGGGTATCACCGGCCTTGAGCTCGACATCGAAAGTCTTGCCATCGACGGCAAAGGTCAATGTTCCGTCTGCCGTAGCCACGACGTCTTTGGAGGAGGTGAAAGTCCCATCTTTGGAGGTATAGCGGGAGCCTGTGGCCATCTGAGTGACTTTGATATCATAACTACCGGCACTTGCGGTGTTTTTGGCTTCGACACTCAGGAGGGGATCATCGGCATTCTGCTTGACAGTGACCATTTTACCGGCAAAGTCACTGGGCTTGGACATTTTCTCAAGAGAAGAGACAAAGGTAGAAAGGGCAGACTTTAGTTGACCAACACCGGAGAGTGTAGTTTTGGCCAGCGTCTCACGTCCCACGATCTGTTTTTCAAACTGGGTGCGTTTTACATTCAGCTGTGAGGTAATCAACTCTTCAAGCGGCAGCCCAGAGCCAACCCCGGCAAAAGTCCCCATTTCTACATCCTCTCATCTATACGGATTGGTCGAAGAGCAGCCCTTTCACCTGCTCACCGAATTCACTCTCCTGAAGTGTTTTCAATCTCTTTGACAACGCCAGCAGTTCTTCACTCGGAATCTGACGAATCAACTCTTTCGAGTCCTTATCAAACACCTTAATGACAGTCTTGCTCAGCTCCTTGTCCATCGAGATGTTGAGATACCACCCCTTCGTCTGGGCGATCTCCTGCAACTTTTGTACCTGTTTTTCAACAGCTTCGGCCGAAATGTGCTTGCTCTCATGCTGGCCTGTCGGCTTTGGCTGAACGGTCGTTGCAGTTGCCTCCTTATGTTGTACCAAAGGGAAGGTGGCGGCCTCCGGGCCACCCCCTTCCCTCGTCGTGGTCAACACAACAGAGGAGGCTTTGTCAGGATTGACCATGGTCATGATAGCCTCCTACCTGCATTACCCTTAACGCAGCAGTGACAGGGCGCTGGTCGGACGTTGGTTAGCCTGAGCCAGTACACTGGAGGCCGCCTGCTGCAGAATGTTGCTCTGGGTCAGGTTGGCAGTCTCTACGGCAAAGTCGGCATCGCGAACCCGTGAGCGAGCACCCGAGAGGTTCTCGGAGATGTTCGACTGGTTACGGATGGTCGATTCGAGACGGTTTTGAACCGCACCCAACTGTGCACGCTGGGAGTCCACCTTCTGGATCATCTTGTCGATGCCACCGAGTACGGACTGGGCGTTGGTAGAGGTACTGATATCAACCTTGGTAGTCGCACCGGATCCACTCGTTGCCAGGGTAGAGCCAGAAGCCGTCTTCAAGCCATCGACGGAGAACGCGATGGTCAGTTTGAAAGAGATGGTCTGGTTAGCGTCGGAGCCCACCTGGATTTTGACTTCACCGGCAGTACCGTCGAGCAGCTTCTTGCCACCGAAGGTGGTGTCGTTAGAGATACGGGTGATCTCCTCGGACAACTGGTCGACTTCCTGCTGCAGTGCGGTACGGTCGGCAGTGGTGTTGGTACCGTTAGCAGACTGGGATGCCAGGGTACGCATACGCTGCAGCATACCGGTCACTTCTTCCATCGCCCCTTCAGCGGTCTGAGCCATGGCAATACCGTCGTTAGCGTTACGGTTACCCTGGTTAAGGCCATTGATCTGAGAGGTCATACGGTTGGAGATCTGCAGACCTGCGGCGTCATCTTTGGCGCTGTTGATACGCAGACCCGAGGAGAGGCGCTGGTAAGCGGTGTCCAGATTCTTGTTGTTGTTCAGCAAGTTACGCTGAGCATTCAGCGAGGACACGTTAGTGTTGATAAATAAAGACATGATATTTCTCCTAATTCATACACAGAGCAGGCCTCGCGGTTTGCCAGCCCTCTTGCTCCAGGAAGACACAGAAGTTGAACAGGCTTCTATGCCTCCATTGGCAGATCCAACTTGAACGGAGCCGGACCTGCCGTAGCGCAAAATTTCAGGAGTCCCGAACACCCTTGTTTTGCTTACCCTGTTTAGCGGCATTGATGGAGATAACTTTAGGAAAAAAATTGCCGCCCCCGACCACTTTTTGCCATCGCCCTTCTGGGGGGACGGTTGAGATGTTTTTTTGACTCAAGACGGGGGCGTCAGAGGGTGGTGACGACTCTATGACGCTATAGTGTCACTCATCCTCACCTCATGGAGTGGCGTGCTTGCCAAAGAGCCCCACTCGAGGCACATGATAAACGCGAAAAAGTGGCACGTTATGTGCTTTGCTATGGAACACATATAAAAAGGGCCGACACAAGGTCGGCCAACGAGCTTTAGCTCAGGAGAATTCTTGGCGAGTGATGGATACATTTGTATACCAAGCTCGCTGAGCTTTAAAGACTACCATAGTTGTGGCGGATCAGAGACATGATATCCCGAACACCCTCTGATACGTCCTCCCGAAAGGCGGCCTGAACAACCGCCTTTCTTTTTTATTGTTAACCTCTGAGCAGAGACAGCGCACCTTGCGGGCGGGCGTTCGCCTGAGTCAGGATGGTACTGGATGCCTGCTGCAGTATGTTGAACTGAGTCAGGTTAGCCGTTTCAACCGCAAAGTCGGCATCTCTCACGCGGGAGCGGGCCGCGGAAACATTCTCGGAGATGTTGGACTGGTTGCGAATGGTCGACTCCAGTCGGTTCTGTACGGCACCCAGTTCGGCTCGCTTGGAGTCTACCTGACGGATCAACTTGTCAATCCCGCCCAATACAGACTGGGCATTGGTCGAGGTACTGATATCGACCAGAGTCGCAGCCCCTGAACCTGTGGTAGCCAGGGTCGAACCAGAAGCCGTCTTCAAACCATCTACCGAGAAGGAGAAAGAGAGTTTGAAGGAGATGATCTGGTTGGCATCGGAACCGACCTGAATATTCACCCCTGCGGCAACGGCGGCATTACCGTCGAGCAGTTTCTTGCCACCGAAGGTGGTGTCGTTGGATACCCGGGTAATCTCTTGGGAGAGTTGATCCACCTCTTGTTGCAGAGCCTGACGATCGGCCGTCGTATTGGTGCCGTTGGCAGACTGGGACGAGAGGGTCCGCATACGTTGCAGCATGCCGGTGATCTCTTCCATCGCACCTTCAGCAGTCTGAGCCATGGCGATGCCGTCATTTGCATTACGGTTACCCTGGTTGAGACCATTAATCTGAGAGGTCATACGGTTTGATATTTGCAGACCAGCCGCATCATCTTTTGCGCTATTAATGCGCAGACCAGAAGAGAGACGCTGATATGCGGTGTCCAGCCCCATATTATTACCACGAAGCTGACGTTGAGCATTGATGCTCGATACGTTGGTATTAACGTACATACTCATGACTATTCTCCTAAGCTTAAAACAGATCTTTTATTTTTTATTTTTAGCCAGTCATTTATCTGGCTTGACTTTGTATCGGCGGCCTATCTGATTCCTTTAGCTTTTTTTAGCAACTTCTTTCAAGAACAGATTGATAACCACCATGTTCACTGTATCGACCCGGCACAGATTTCCTTTAGCAAAAAATCAAAAACCCGCCTGAAAGCGGGTTTTTTCTGTACAAATAAGCGTTATCGAATGTAGTCAAAGAGCGTCAAACGTCCGATCCGGCTAAATGCCGTCTGTGAGGCACTCAAAGCCGCCTCTTCTGTCGCAATCGCCGCAATGACCTCATAGATGTCGGCTTCTGATACCTTGGCCCTCACCGTCTTGTTAAAGACGTCCAGAGAGGAGTTGGAGTCCATCACCTGTTTTAGGTTGTTCAACCGGGCCCCGACATCGCCTTGAGCCCTGTCGATGCGAAGCCTTGCATTATCCAGATGCACCAAGCCATCGGCAGCCTTGGCCAACAGCTCATCCTGCACGACGGTCGGATCCTGCAATGCTTCGATAAAACTCTGCATACCGTTGAGAATGTTGTCATTTTTGGGTGCGTCCAGGCCAAATCCCAGGGGGGCTCCTCCGATGGCGCCGGTCACCTTCAACTCCATACCATTGAAGGCAACCGTGCCTTCGGCCGAGAGGTCCCCGGACTGGATGACGGCTCCGCCCCCATCTTTGATCTGATAGGTATTGGGTGTTCCGGCTGTCGTTTCCAGCGTGAAGTTATTCCCGCCGACAGGGTTGTAGTTCTGTTGATAATAATTATCGAACTGCCCTTGGTCAGATATTTTTACGCTCAAGCCAGCCGAACCAGAACTTGCGGTTCTTCGAGTAGGCACAGATTCAAATATTCCCAATCCATTGTCATTTGCAGGGATGGCGACGGTGGGGGATATCTGTATAAAACGTTGCCCCGTGTCCCCTTGGAATACATAGTTCCCCGACGCGTCCTTGACATAGGGCTGCTTCTGGCTCTGATTACCACCGAAGATATAGTCCCCTTGGGCATTCTTGGTATTAATCAGATCAAACATCTGCTTTTGCAGACCAGACAATTCACTTGCAATGGAGTTACGATCATCCTGACTCAGCACACCACTATTTGACTTCAGGATCAGTGTTCGAGCACTCATCATGGTCGAGTTGAGTGCATCGAGAATAGTATCCTCATGGCTCAGGCTATTTTCTAATAGTCCACCATTGATACTGTACTGCTTGTAGAGATCGATCTCGTTGGTCAGTTCAAGCTTCTGGTTCATCCCTGCCGGGTCTTGTCCCGCTGTCTTGAACTTGTCCCCCGTCTGCCACTGCTCATAGGCATTGTTCAGCCGCTCATTAGAAGAGGTCAACGAGGAGAGGTTACGGTTGTAAATCATGTTAGTGGTGACACGCATAATGATTACCTCACCGCCGACAGTATGGTGTCAAAGATGGTCTTGGCCGTCGACACCACCTGAGCCGATGCCGAATAGGCCTGCTGATAACGGATCAAATTGGCCGCCTCTTCCTCGAGGTTGACCCCGGAGGTACTCTCGAAGAGCGTCTGGCTCTGGAGCAGCTTGGCCTTGCTGGCCTCCATGCTAATCTTGGCCTGACTGGCTTTGTTACCAATATTGACGACGATGGAAGAGCTCGCTTCTCCAAACGTCATCTTGTCATCACTCGATGCACTGCTCTGTTTTCTCACCAGGTCTTTACTCTGGAGATCAGCCAGCTTCAAGCCATTTTCGTTGTTGGCAAAACCATCCCGGTTGTATGCAATGTTGAATTGGTCCGTCGGCTTCACTTTTCCGGTAATACTGAAGTCATAACCGGGGACAGACTGGGGATTGGCATATACAAGTGTCCCGCCCGCATCTTTCAACTCTGCAAGAATATTTTGACCATTGGTGGATGCTGGTGCCGTCCCTATCAAGGTTGTGCCATCACCGGCATAAACCTGGTAGTCACCGTTCGCCGCGATTTTGATCACTTGAGGGGCGGTCGGATCCAGGTTGTTCGCCGCCAATGCCGAGCCGGTGCCCGTGTTGAACACACCGTTGATGGTGATAGCGCCATTTCCCTGGTTTTGACTATTGGCATCAGCCTTGAGTGGAGACGCCAGGGCCAGATCTTCACCACGGGTAATAATCTTTTCTATCCCGCTGGCGGCCTGCTTGGTGGGTTGGAACAGCAGTCTGTCCCCTGAGGCCGGGGCACCAGTGAAGTCGAGCTGAATCCCCTGCCCTGCTATTTCATAGCTGTTGGGAGGCATGCTGCCTGTCCCCACAGACGTCGGTTTCCCGTCTGCCCCTATGCTAAATACCTCAAACGCACCAGCGGCACCAAACTTGACCTCATAGTCAAAAGGCATCACCTGAGAACCTTTGCCGGGCACAAAAGAGGCAGTACCCTGCACCGATCCGGTATTACTTTTGTATTCCAACCCTTTTGCGCTGGTCAGCGAGAAGATATCCCCGCCAATTTCATTGTCGAGATCCATCCCGAGGCGGTTCTGCTGATTCATCGCATCGGCGATCGATACCGCCAGCTGCCCCAACTCACGTTTGGTGGGCTCCAGATCCGCTCTGGCCTGGAACAGGCCTCCCAGACTTCCCCCCAGAGTGGTGGAATCGATCTGGCTGGTACTGTTGCCCAGTTGCCAGTTAATTTCACTCATCCGCGAATCAGGCTCGCCCGGAATAACCGACATCTGGGCATATGAACCGGCCAACACCAGTGACTGGCCATTGGCCATATTGATCAAGACGCTGCCATTCGGTTGGTTCACCGTCCGAACATCCATCATCTCCGAGAGCTGACGAATAGCATCATCACGCTGATCAAACAGCATGATGTTCTCTTCGGTCGCACCATTGGTCTTGACGATGGCCTCGTTTAATTCATTGATACTCTTGAGAAGCCCATTGACCTTATCCACATTGTCGGAAATCCGGCTGTTGATATTGTCGGTCTGTTTATCCAGGCGAGCCGATTGAGAATGGAAACGGCTCACCATGTTATCGATCTCGGAGAGGGTATTGGTTCTGGCAAACAGGTCGCTCGGAGACTCATTGGCATTATGCAGAGCATTGAAATAGGAGGTGATCGTAGTACCCACACTGTTGGCCTTGTCACTGAGCATGCTGTCGGTCAACGAGAGCTGCTCATAACGACTGTTGGCAAATGCCATCGAAGAGGTGTCACGACGAAACTCAGAGAGGGCATACTGATTGATCACCCTCTCGGTAACATTGTCACCAACGCCCCAACCGTACCCGTTGGTATAGAGCAGGGTCCGTTCACGTACGTACCCCTGACTGTTGACGTTGACGATGTTGTTACTGGTCGTCTGCAACATGCGCTGTTGAGCCAATACTCCTGAGGTACCGATTGAGAGCAGGTCATAGGCCATGTATCAAGACTCCGTTTCCGTGTACTGGGTGATGGCATCGCTGCGCAACACCTGTTTCAACTTGCGCGCATAGTGGGGGTCGGTGGCATAACCGGCCGCCTGCAGCGCTTCAAAATAGCGGTCCGGGTTATCCGCTTTGGCCAAAGCACCACGATAGCGACTGCCCGACGTGAGGAAATCAACATAATCGTTGAAGCTCTCCTCAAACGATTCATAAGAGCGAAACGCAGCCTTCTGTCTGGAAGGGGTCCCCTTCTCATACTCGAGCGTGCTGACCACCGCCTTGGGCCCCTCCCAACGGGGATCGGCCTTGATACCAAACAGGTTGTGGGTCACTTCGCCATCTCCGTTACGGATCACCCGCTTGCCCCATCCGCTCTCGAGTGCCGCCTGGGCAACCAGTACTGCGGGGCTCAACCCCAGCTTGGCGGCCGCTTTCTTGGCCATCGGCATCAGCCGATGCACAAATTCGGACGGAGAATCAAAGCGGGAGGCCCCGGCTGTGACACCTTTACTCTCATCGGCCTGTCCCATGGGGGGGATGGCTCTCATGGTGTGGACCTTGGCCGGTATGCCTCTGGCCTCTTTCTCAGCAAAATCTTTGCCAAGTTTCTCACCGAGCTGTTTCTGCTCTTCGAGGTTGAGGGCATAGGGCTTATAGACCTGCTCGGTACGCTCCGGCATACGCAAGGTGCGGCCGTCATCGTGGCGAAATGTCTTGGGCGAGAGCTGGCGAACCACCATGTCGGCGATACCCAGCCCCCCCTTGCTGGCCATATCGGCAACCCGCTGCTGATCGAGCATCCCCTCATAAAACTGGGTATAGCTGCTGTTCATGGGGTTGTCTTGTGTCAGTGCGGCCCCCGCCTGACGCATCCCCTGAAACAGGGTCTGACTGAAGATGGCTTCAAATTGCCCGGCGGCGGCACGAAGCGCCTGCTCCTGTCCCTGGCTGCTGTTGCTCAGCTGACGCAGCTTGTCCAGGTTCTGAACATCCTGCACCAGACCCAGATTGACCCCTTGGTTGTTGATGCCTGCCATGGTATGCCTCACTTCTTGCCGCCGGTGGCAACCTCTTGCCACCCTCTTCTTACAAAATTACCAGTTCACCCTGGATGGCCCCTGCCTGCTGCAGCGCCTCCAGAATCGCCATCAGATCTCCCGGCGCCACGCCCACCTGATTGACTGCCCGTACCAGGTCATCGAGGGTAGCCCCCGTGTCGAGCTTGAACATTCGACCATCTTCCTGCTGCACATTGATGGTGGAGTTATTGGTCACCGTCGTCTCTCCTCCCGCCAACGGATTGGGTTGGGAGACCTGCTGGTTTTCGGCGATGGTCACCGTCAATCCCCCGTGGCTGATGGCGGCCGGCTTGAGGCGAACCTCTTTGCCGATGACGATGGTGCCGGTACGGGAGTTGACGATGATCTTGGCGGCCTCATCCGCCGGGTCCACTTCCAGATTCTCAAGGGTCGAGAGATAGGAGACCCGCTGCGCCGGATCCCGGGGGGCATAGACCTTGACCGAGGTCGCGTCGAGGGCCTGCGCCGTATTGGGTCCAACCAGCGCATTGATGGCATCGGAGACCCGACGTGCGGTGGTAAAGTCGGCACGCATCAGATTAAAGGTGATGGTATCCCCCTGGCTGAAGGCATTGGGAACCTCACGCTCCACGGTAGCGCCATTGGCGATACGCCCCACTGTCGGGGTGTTGATCACCACCTTGGAGCCATCGGCCCCCTCGGCACCTAGGCCGCCGACAACCAGACTCCCCTGGGCCACTGCGTAGACACGCCCGTCCAACCCCTTGAGAAAGGTCTGCAGCAAGGTGCCGCCCCGCAGGCTCTTGGCCTCACCAATGGCCGAGACGGTGATATCGATGGTCTGCCCTGGCTTGGCAAACGGAGGAAGATCCGCATGAACCGCCACGGGTGCCACATCCTTGATCTTGGGCTTGAGATTATCCGGGACCTTGATACCAAAGTTGTTGAGCATGGTACGGAAGGTCTGCTCGGTAAAGGCGTTGTTCTTCTCCCCCGTACCGGGCAGACCGACCACAAGGCCATAACCAAGCAGCTGGTTGTTGCGCACCCCTTCAACCGAGGTGATGTCCTTGATACGGGTTGCCTGAGCGCTTAACGGGAGCACCAGACACAGGCCCAGCATGATGAATTGATGTAGACGCATACTGCCTCCTACAGGGGCCACCAGGGGCCGTTGAAGAAACTGGTGAGCCATCCCTGCTCCTGGCTGTTGGCAAGATCGCCGGTGCCACCGTAGTAGATACGGGCATTGGCCACCCGCTGGGAGGAGACAGAGTTATCCGAGGTGACATCTTCAGGGCGAATCACCCCTGTGATGCGAATATACTCGTTGCCGTTGTTAAGCATGATCCACTTCTCCCCGCGCACCATGAGATTTCCGTTGGGAAGCACCTTATAGACACTCACCGAGATGCTGCCCTGCAGACTGTTACTCTGATCCGCCTTGGCCTGACCCTTGAAGGCGGCATTCTGGCCGATGGAGGCAGAGAGATCATAGGGGCTGGCCGTCACCGGGATCCCGCCCAACTGAACCGGATCCAGATTGAATTTGTTGTCCTTGCCCGACTGGGTATTGGCCTTCTTGGAGGCAGAGGTCGACTCGATGAGCTCTATGGTGATGAGATCACCCACCTTGTGAGCCTTGATATCCGAATAGATGCTATTGATCTGATCCGGCTGGAAGATGGCGCCGGTCGGACGAACGGAGACGGGATCGCTCTCCGGATAGACGGGAGCAAATCCGGGATCATCCGGCCTGGGAGTGTTGGGGGTAGAGGTACAACCGGCCAGCAACAGGCACCCTAGCATCCATACGGCTTTCATGACAGCACTCCCATTACAACCTTTGGGTCAGATAAGACATCATTGAATCGACGGCCGAGATCACCTTGGAGTTCATCTCGTAGACTCGCTGAGCCTGGATCAGGTTCACCAACTCCTCTGTCACGTTGACGTTGGAGCTCTCGAGCATCCCTTGCTTGATGACCCCCAGGCCATCGGCACCTGCCGTTCCCTGAATGGGAGCACCACTGGCCTGGGTCTCCAGGAAGAGGTTCTCCCCCATGGGCTGCAACCCGCTGGCATTCACGAAGTCATTGATATTGATCTGTCCCACGACCTGGCTCTGACCATCACCCGCCAGCTTCACCGAGACCTGACCGTCACTGCCCACCGTCACGCTCTGGGCATTCTCGGGGATCTGGATCTCGGGCTGCAGCCGGTAACCGTTGCCCGGCGTGACTATGGTCCCCTCCTCGTTGAGAGTGAACTGACCGTTACGGGTATAGGCAGAGCTACCGTCAGGTAACTGCACCTCGAAGTAACCGCGACCACTGACCATCAGATCCAGGGCGTTGTCGGTGGTCTGTACGTTGCCCTGCCCATGGTTCTTCTGGGTGGCCACCACCTTGGCACCGGCCCCCAGCATCAAGCCGGAGGGAAGTGTCGTGTCGGCCGAAGAGCGCCCACCGGGTTGGTTGATGTTCTGGTAGAGCAGATCTTCGAAGATGGCTCTCCCTTTCTTGAAGCCCACCGTGCTCGCGTTGGCGAGGTTGTTGGAGGTGACGCTGATATTGACCTGCTGAGCGTCCAGCCCGGTCTTGCTGATCCAGAGTGCAGGATTCATGGTGTACTCCTTGGTTAACCGAGACGCAGCAACTGGGTGTGCGCTTCGTCATTCTCTTCGGCCGTCTTCATCATCTTGATCTGGGTCTCAAACTGGCGCTGCAGACGGATCAGGTTGGTCATCTCATCGACCACATTGACATTGCTCCCCTCCAGGGAGCCGGCAATCAGGCCCACACCGGCTGATGCCGGCTCTTTGGCGCCATCCTTGCGGCGAAACAGGCCATCAGCTCCCTTCTCCACCGCATCACTGGCCGGACGCACCAACTTGATACGCTGAAAATCCTCCAGGAGGTTGGGCGCAGCTCCTTCGGGACGTGCATTGATGGTGCCATCACGATTGATCTCTATCTTCTCGAGCGGCAGCGGCAAGACGACGGGGTTGCCGGCATCGTCAACCACATTGAGTCCGGTTGAGGTCTGCAGGTTCCCGGTCGCACTCAGCTGCAGGTTACCCATGCGGGTAAAGGCTTCACCTCCCTTGGGATCCTGTACCACCAGCCAACCCGGTCCATCGAGGGCCACATCGAGATCACGCCCCGTGGTCATCAACATGCCGTGCTCCAGGTTCTGGCCTGGCCGCTCGGTCTTGGCAAACACCCGCGACGGCAATCCGTCGCCAAAGGCCTGCATGCTACGAGCCTGTTCAAAGTCTGACTTGAAGCCGACCGTATTGGCATTGGCCAGGTTGTTGCTTCGCACGGCCAGGCTGTTCATGTTCTCCTTGGCCCCTGACATGGCGATATAGAGCAGATGATCCATGGCACTCCTCACTGGCAGAGATCATGTGGTTGGCAACATCCATGCAGAAGTGATGCCAACTTAAATATCAAAATGTAAGACATTAATTTATAAACAAAAAAAGGGCGCCATCGCGCCCTTGGTGTCAGTTCTATGACGATCAGCGGATCTGCAATATGGTCTGCTGCAGGGTGCTGTTTACCTCCAGAGCGCGGGAGTTGGCCTGGAAGTTACGCTGCGCCGTGATGAGGTTCACCAGCTGGGAGGTCAGATCCACGTTGGACTGCTCGAGAGCCGCAGAGCGGATAGAGCCAAAGGTACCGGTGTTGGGGGTACCCGGCTGCCCGTCACCGGAGAGCAGTGACTGTTGCCAGGAGGTATCCCCAATCTGGCTCAATCCTTGTGCGTTGGCGAACTTGGCCATGGCCACCATGGCCACCTTGGCCGTCGTCGCATTACTGTAGGTTGCAGAGACGATCCCGTTAGGGGAGATCTCGACCTTGGTCAGACGACCCACGGTCGAGCCATCCTGACTCAGGCTGTTTACCTCAAAAGGAGAGGCAAACTGAGTCACGGTGCCGAACTTGATCTCGACCTGCTGGGTACCATCGGCGCCGTTGTTGATAACACCGGCCCCCGATGGGTTATTTGGTGCCGGAGCTGCGCCACCAGCAGGCGCCCCCAGAGGTTCGGTTTTGATTTGGGCCGGCGTAATGGCATTAACCTTACCGTCGGTGGTGAACTCTATCGTGGCCCCCAGCGGTTGCTGGGTGGCCGGAGCAACCGGCGTGGTCGCCACCCCGCCGACGATATCGATAGGCTTGTCGTTGGAGTAGAGGAACATACGCCAGGTTGTCGGGATCTTGGCTTGACCTGTGCCCGTATCCAGCTCTTTGACAAAATACTTGGTGACCGTATAGGGCTCACCCAGGGAGTCGTAGACGACCACAGAGGTTGATGAGGAGTAGGTCTTGGAGTCTTTCGGATCAAATTTACCTACATCCAGCGCATCTGTATTCGATGGCAGGTTAAACGAGGCATTGACCGTGGTGGTACGCACCGGCTCACCCGCCTTGTCGGGGATCTGAATCGGCTTGGTCGCATTGAGACTCACCGCCTTGGGGGTGCCATCATCGTTGATCTCGTAACCCTGCAGGAAGTTCCCCTGATTGTTGACGATGTAACTGTTGGCATCGAGCTTGAACGCACCGGCACGGGTGAAGGTACGATCGAGATTATCCTTGCCGTCGGAGAGCACAAAGAAACCATTACCCTGAACCGCCAGATCGAGCGGGTTCTCGGTAAACTTGAGCGCCCCTTGCTGAAACTGCTGTGCCACGGCACCGGTCGTCACACCATTACCTACCTGGGTTCTGGAGTTGACGAAGATGGAGTTGGCATAGACATCGGCAAACTCGGCACGGGACTCCTTGAAGCCGATGGTGTTGACGTTGGCAATGTTATTGGAGGTGACGTTCAGATCTTTTTGTGCCGCACTGACACCACTGAGCGCGTTATTAAAGGACATGACAGTTCTCCTTTAGAGGGTTCGGCTGCTGCCGTTGTTGCTCTCCGGCGGCGTCGTGGGAGTTCCGGAGCTGTTACCGCTGATCTGCAGGATATCGGTCAGACGGATCGGCCCGAGCCCCTTCAGATTAACGAGAGTTGGATTATTGGCGTTACCCAGGGTGACGCTGTCGACCTTGGCATAGGTGAGTGCGGGGAAGGTTTCGACCTTGTTATTCACAGTACCGCTGACCGTGACTTGATATTTGCCGGCCGGCAACGCCTTGCCGTCCTTGTCTTTGCCATCCCAGGCAAAGTCCACATTTCCTTTGTGCTCGCCAGCCATACCAATTTCACGGACCACCTGCCCCGACTCGTTCTTGATGGTCACCTTGAGATTGCTGGCATGATCGCCTACGGCAATGACACCGTTGATCGCTCCCCCTTCTTGCAGGTAGCCGGTATCGGACGGCACCAGTACCTGCTGGCCCACCAGAGAAGAAGCTTGCAGCGCCTGGCTGGAGGTCATTACTGAGTTGAGCCCCCCGATCGCGGTATTGAGACGGTTGATGCCATCGGTCGTGGCCATGGACGACATCTGGGCGATCATCTGGGAGTTGTCCACCGGCTTGAAGGGATCCTGATAGGAGAGCTGCATGGTCAGCATCTTCATAAAATCAGCCTGATCCAGCTCCTTCTTGGGCGTCTTGCCAGTCGGAGTGCTGCCACTGGGTAGCGTCCCCGAGGTAGAGGCAGCCTTCGCCGTCGAAAACGCACTATTAAGGCTATTAATATCGGCCATGAATTACTCCCCCTCAGCCTTTGCCCATATTGAGGGTCTGCTGCAGCATCTTCTTTGCCGCATCTGCCACCTGCACATTAGTCTGATAACTGCGTGAGGCGCTGATCATATCGGTCATCTCCTCCACCATGTTGACGTTGGGCTTGTAAATAAAACCGTCTTTGTCCGCCAGAGGATGATTGGGATTAAACTCCTTGAGCAGGGGAGCATCACTCTCCACTATGCCCTTGATATCCACCCCGACGGAGGACTGTTTGTCAGACATGGCCTGCTCCAGCTGAGCGGCAAAAACTGGCCGGCGTGCGCGGTAAGTTTTGTCAACACTGGAGCTCACGCTATCGGCGTTTGCCATATTGCTGGCCACGGTATTGAGACGCACCGACTGGGCACTCATGGCAGAGCCAGCGATATCAAAGACCTTGAACAGACTCATCACTGATCTCCCTTCAGGGCCTTGAGCAAACCCGAGATCTTGCTGTTCATAAACTCCAGCGAAGTCTGGTACTCGAGGCTGTTTTGCATGTAGTCGCTACGTTCTTGCTGCAGATCCACCGTGTTGCCATCACCCGTATCAGGTTGCAGGGGCGAACGATATTGAAGTGCGGCGCCCCCCCCCAGCGAGAGGGGAATGTGCCGCTCATTGGTCGTGGCGAGTGCAAAGCCCTGACCCGACTTGGCCTCTTTGAGCGCATCTGCAAAGTTGAGATCCCGAGCCTTGAAGCCCGGAGTATCTGCATTGGCGATATTACTGGCGATCACCTCGGCACGTCGGGAACGGATCCCCAGCGTGTATTGATGAACTCCGAATGCCTTGTCGAATGATATGGCCATGACACACCTCCTGCTTGCTCAATGAGCAGCAAGAGGCATGCCAAGATCTACACGAAGAGATTATTTGACTTTATAGACGATGCCGGGATTGCAGCGCACCATCTCGAAACGATCGGTCAAGCCTGCCAGTGATTCGGATGCACCAAGCATCAGATAGCCACCCGGATTCAGGCTGCTTGCAAACTGATTGAGGATCTTGGATTTGACCTCGGGTGAGAAATAGATAAGCACATTTCTGCAGAAGATAATGTCAAACTTACCGAGCAGGCTGTAGCTCTCCAGCAGATTGAGGTAGCGAAAAGATGTCAATTTTCTGACTCGCTCAACCACCCTCATCTTGTTATCTCCATGAGGCTCGAAGAACATCTTCTTGCGCTCGGGAGAGAGGCCACGTGCCAGAGCAAGGCTGTCATAGATCCCCTCCTTGCACTGATTGAGCATGGAGGCCGAGATATCGGTGCCGACGATCTGTACCCCGCCCGGCAGGGTACCCGGCTTTTTCATCTGCTGCTCAATGGCCGTCATGGCGATCGAGTAAGGCTCCTGGCCCGAGGATGATGCCGCAGACCAGATTTTTACCACTCGCCCGCTCTTGCCCAGTTCGGGAAAGAGTTTCTCGGTCAACAGCTGGAAAGGGTAAGTATCACGAAACCACAAGGTTTCATTGGTGGTCATGGCATCAACGACCGCCATCTTCAGGTCACGCTCACGAATGTTCATGGAGCGTGTGATCAGCTCGTCCAGACTCGCAGCCCCGTGCTGACTCAACAAGGGGGAGAGGCGACTTTTGACCAGATACTGTTTGTTATCACCCAGTACAATACCGCTCTGGCTCTCCAGAAAGGCACTGAACTGTTTGTATACATCATCTGACAGTGTCTTCATTCAGTTCTTTCTTCTTTGTCTAGAGTGCATTCTGAACCGCTTTGGCCAATACATCGGGCTGGAACTTGGCGATAAAATCGTTGGCCCCCACCTTTTGCACCATGGCCTGGTTGAATACACCACTGAGGGAAGTGTGCAGGATAACATGTAAATCCTTGAGCGCAGGATTGTTACGGATCTCTGCTGTGAAGGTATATCCGTCCATCTCGGGCATCTCGATATCCGAGATCACCAACGCAATCTGATCCCTGATAGGGCCCTGCTTTGACATGTCGATCAGCATGTCGAGTGCCTCACGACCATCTTTGGCCAGGATGCACTTCATACCGATAGCCTCGAGTGCCCGTTGCACCTGTTTGCGAGCCACCGAGGAATCATCGGCCACCAACACGGGGCGATCTGCCGGGGGAAGGGCTGCACTGGCCTCACGGATCTCCTCGCTCACATCGGTGGAGATGGGAGAGATCTCGTTGAGGATCTTTTCTACGTCAAGGATCTCGACCAACTCACCATCGACCTCAGTGACCGCTGTCATGTAGTTGATACGTCCAGCCCCCTTGGGGGGAGGCAGGATAGATTCCCAATTCATATTGATGATGCGTTCGACCGAGTTGACCAGGAAACCCTGCACCGACCGGTTGTACTCGGCAATGATCATAAAACACTTGGTCAGATCGGCAATGGGACGGCCACCGGTGGCCATGCTGAGATCGATGACCGAAATTGTCTGGCCCCGAATGTGCGCAACACCACGAATACAGTGATGGATTTTTGGCATCACGGTGAGCGGCGGACATTGCAGTACCTCGCGAACCTTGAAGACGTTAATTCCGAACCGTTGACGACCATTAAGCCGAAACAGCAGCAACTCCAGTCGGTTCTGACCCACCAACTGGGTTCTCTGGTTGACCGAGTCCAGAATACTGGCCATAGGAAGCTCCCTTAACAAAGCATTGGCACCATTCATGCATGGGCATTTGAGACTGCTTGGCGTCAAAGTTCAGTTACCCGTCTTTGAGCAAGCATAGTTAATTGATCTGATGTGGGTTAACAATTTCTTTATCGGCCAGCTGTTTCAAATGATTAGCAAGCTTTTGTTCTTACTCTTGATTCCGGCCTGTGCCGTGGCGCAGGTGGCAGAATCCACCATCAGCAGACTGCAGAGTGCGGCCGAAGGCTTCGTGCTGGCCAACATAGAGAGCGCCCCCACTGCCAGGATTGATGTCAAGGCTGGCCCCATCGATAACCGGCTGCCCTTGAGCGAATGCAGTGAGCATCTGTCGGTTACCCTGCCCGGCAACATGACGATCCGCCGCAACACGACGGTCTACCTGAAATGCGAAGAGCAGCCGACGTGGGATCTCTACCTTCCCGTCAGAGTGTCGGTTCAGAAGCCCTTTGTGACCGTCACCGAAGTGGTCGGCAAGGGAGAGCTATTGACCGCCGACAAGTTGACCATCACCTATCAGGATGAGCAGATGCTGCGCGGTGACTACGCCCTCGAGCCGGAGCGCCTCTATGGGGCGCGTAGCAAGCGAGAGCTGCGACCGGGACAACCGGTGCGGACCAGCCAACTCTGTGTCATCTGTAAAGGCGACCAGATCACCCTGGTTGCTCAAACGGAAAATTTACAAATAAAATCAATGGTCAGTGCCTTGCAAGATGGAAGCTTCGGAGACATGATCCGTGTCACCAACCTTCACTCAGGTCGCGAGGTCAAGGCCAAGGTGATCGCCGTCGGCCAGGCCGTAATCGTACTGCATTAATTTTGCTAAAGGTTGCTCGCCGAACGCCGATATACTGGGTAAGCAAGACTCAGCAGACGAAGGATTAGATTATGGCTATCAACAACATCAACAACTTGGCTAACAGTCGCCTGCAAAGCAGCGGCACTGGCCAGTCTGCCGCCAACAAGGCAGGAAACGGCGTTGCAAGCGATAGCCGTACCAGCGCAACACGCCAGGATTCGGTCTCTCTGACCAGCGAAGCACAGCAATTACAGCAGATGCAAAAGACACTCTCCAGCGGGGCCAGTGGCAACGAAAGCCGTGTCGAGAGCCTCAAGAAGGCGATCGCCTCGGGTGAATATCAGGTCGACAGCCAGCGGGTAGCCAAGAAGATGGCCTCCTTCGAGGGACAACTGGACAAGTTGCTCGGATGAACGACCTTCCTTCTCTGCTGACGCTTCAAAGTACCCATCTTGCGGATATGCTGACGCTGCTCAAAGAGGAACACGCCCTCCTCGAGCAGCGTCAGGCACTCTCTCTCCCCGATCTCCTCAAACGCAAGCAGGAGCTGGCCAACCAGATCCAGGCCATCGACCACCTGATTGCCGCACAACCCGACATCAAGACGGTGTTGAGCCATTTTCAGACCGAGATCAACAGTTTGACCACGCAGTTACAAGCCTGTCAGGAACAAAATGACATCAACGGCAAGCTGCTCGAGCTCAACATCACTGCCAACCGCCGTCTCGCAGGCTTGCTCACCCAGCTCAAAGATCGCAGCAGTCTCACCTACGACGCCAAGGGTAATACCCACGCGGGCACTCGTACCCGCGGTATCAAAGCCTGATCCTCACAACACCAGCTCGGCGAGAACATCTCCCGACGCGACCTCGAGGATCTGCATTCTCCCCTCCTCATACCAACCGAAACTGGCCGGCCACTCCCCACGGGGGAAGGTGATCGATCCCGGATTGAGCCGTACTCGAGTTCCTTGCGATTCCAATTGGGGAACATGGGTATGACCACTGATATAGAGTGAGCCATCAGGCAACGAAACCTCATCGGGGCGATAGAGATGGCCGTGGGTCACAAACCAGCGCCGCCCGTCTACCAGCATCTGGTTATAGGGGGCGGTGCAGGGAAAACGCAGCAGCATCTGATCGACCTCGGAATCGCAGTTACCGCGCACCGCGATCATCTGCTCGGCCCGCTCGTTGAGGCGGTCGGCCACGGCAGCAGGCTGATACCCCTCGGGAACCGGGTTGCGGGGTCCATGATTGAGCAGGTCGCCGAGCAGGACAATATGGTCCGGCGCCCGCCGCTCAAGATGGGCCAACACGCGCGCCAGTGCCGGCAAGCAACCGTGTATGTCGGCTAACAGGGCAATCTTCATCATCATTACCTCACTGCTTGATGAAATAGAGATCCTTGGAGGCGACCTCTCCCTTGAGATTTTGAGTCGGCAGCCCCCGCAGGGCGGGATCCACCAGCCGCATCTGGTGATAGTGATAGATGGGGATAATCGGCTGATCCGCCAGCAAGCGCCGCTCTGCCTCCTGATAGAGACGGGTCCGCCCGGCCTCATCCAGGGTGTTCGATGCCTGATCCAGCAACGCATCGTAGCCGGGGTTACAGTAACCGCTCTCGTTTTGCGGATCACCACAGCGAAAGAGATTGAGCAGCGCCGAAGGCTCTACATAATCACCAAAGGCAAAGGAGCGGGCTATGGTGAAGTCCCCGCTATCCTTGGCCTCCTGATAGGCATCCCACTCCCTGTCACGCAAGGCCAGCTCGACTCCCAGCGGTTTCCACATGGCGGCAACGGCAAGCGCCATTTTTTTCTGAAGCTCAGAGTGGTTGTAGGTCAATGAGAGATGCAAGGGGTGATCGGGCCCGATCCCTGCCCGCTTGAGCAGCGCTGCCGCCTGCCTGAGCCGCTCGGCACGGGGCAAGTCCGCCTCCTCTCTGGCGGCGGCCACATAACCCGGCATGGGCGGCAGCAGAGACCAGGCGATCTGCTCCCCCTGCCCCGTCACGTATTGGGTCAGCACCTCCCGGTCGATGGCCAGGGAGAGCGCTCGTCGAACCTCGATGCGGGCCAATTCGGGGCGCTGCAGGTTGAAACTGTAGAGGTAGGTGCCAAAGAGGGGGAGCCGCCAGATGCGCTCGGGGGCCGCTTGCAAGATCTGCTGGTAATACTCGGGTTGCACCCGGTGCGTCATTTGAATGCGGCCCGCCTCGTAGCCCAGCCGCTCTTCGTTGAGGGAAGAGAGGGGCAAATAGTTCACCTGCCCGATGCGACCACTGGCCGGATCCCAATAATGGGGGTTACGGGTGAGTTCGATCCGTTCATTGGGTATCCAGGCACTCAGGCGGTAAGCGCCGTTGCTCACCATGTGGGCTGGCTGGGTCCAGGCTCTGCCAAAACGACCGATCACCGCGCCCGGAAGGGGCACAAACGCGCGCTGACTCAACAGATGCAAAAGATAAGGCACGGGTCGCTCCAGGGTGACCCGCAACACCTGCTCACTCTCGGCCTCAACGCCGAGATCCGTCGGTGCCAGTGCCCCCCCCATAAATGGCCGCCGCATTGTTGATGCCTGTCGCCAACATCAGGGAAGCTGACGCCGAGGCCGTGGCCGGGTCGATGAGACGGCGCCAGGCATAGACAAAGTCCGACGCCCCCAAGGGCTCTCCATTGGACCAGCGCAAACCGGGTCGCAAGAAGAAACGCCATACCAGACCATCGTCACTCTGTTCCCAACGCAGGGCCTGAGCAGGCGCTATCCCCCCCTCGCCACTCTCTCTCACCAGCCCCTCGAACAGATCCGTCAGGATCGCCTCGGCGGCAAAACCGCTGCGCATCTGCGCCGGATCAAGCGAGTCCGGCTCTGCCCCATTCCCTCTGACCAGAACCTGCAGCTCCGGTTGGGGGATGGGTGTTGTCGCCGACTCGGCCGCCAGCAACTGGCCAGCCACCAGCAATACCACGCCATAGAGTCCGGAAATTCGCACCTTACTACCTCTCACCACATCACTGAATCCCATCAACCACCACGATGGCGCTTGTTCTACCAACGGCGGGGCCGTATTGTAGCGGGCTCGCGCCGAAGAGGGAGTCCTTCGGGCATATTTCAGGAGTTTTTTTATGGGTTACGAGTGGTGCGCCCTGGCAGCAGCCACCCTGTGGGCCATCGCCGCCCTCATCTCGGTCAAGCCGGCCCGCCATCTGGGCGCGTTCGCCTACAGCCGCTGGCGCATGTTGATGGTGACGCTGATGCTGGGGTTTGGCAGCCTGCTAACCGGTGGCTGGCAGAGCCTGCCACTCGGCGCCTGGCCCACCCTGGCTCTCTCCGGCCTTATCGGCATCTTCATCGGCGACACAGCCCTGTTTGCCTGCATGAACCGCCTGGGGCCACGCCGCAGCGGTCTGCTCTTCTCCTGCCACGCCCTCTTCTCGGCCCTGCTCGGGGTCTGGTTGTTTAGCGAGACACTGGCCGGCCCTCGTCTTTGGGGAGCCGCGCTGGTGCTCTGCGGCGTCTGGCTCGCCATCACCTTCGGGCGGCGCGGTCAGGGCCATGAGTGGGAGACGGTTCGCGGCTCTCTGCTGACCGGCGTCGGGCTCGGCCTGCTGGCGGCCCTGTGCCAGAGCAGCAGTGCCGTCATCGCCAAGCCAGTGATGAGCGATCCGACCATAGACCCCATTACCGCCTCCCTGGCCCGGATGTCGGCAGCCCTCATGGCCCACAGCCTGCTGCGATGGCTACGCATTCCATTGACCATGCCGCTGCGCCCCCTCAACCGGGAAATCCTCGGCCTTATCAGCCTCAACGGTTTTCTGGCCATGGCTCTGGGTATGACCCTGATCCTGGTCGCCCTGCGCTATGGAGACGTGGGCATGGTCTCCATCCTCTCCTCCACCACCCCGGTGGTACTACTGCCCCTGCTCTGGTGGCACACCGGCCAGCGTCCGGCTCTGCCCGCCTGGCTGGGCGCCCTGCTCACCTCGGGCGGCATCGCCCTGGTGCTCGGCGCCTGAATACGAAAGGGCCCCGCAGTGCGGGGCCCTGGCCATCAAAAGACGGCAATCTCGTCAGCCGTCAGCTCACGATATTCGCCGGGTGCCAGATCGTCATCCAGACGCAGCGCCCCGATCTGTTCGCGGTGCAGACCGACCACCTTGTTGCCGACCGCGGCGAACATCCGCTTGACCTGGTGGTACTTGCCTTCGTGGATGGTCAGGCGAGCCTCACACTCCCCAAGGATCTCGAGCCGGGCGGGGCGGGTCTTCTCTTTCTCCGAGCGCAGCAGGATACCTTGTGCAAACTGCTCGGTAGTTCCCGGCGCGATCGGATCGGCCAGCCAGACGTGATAGGTCTTGGCACACTCGTGGCGCGGTGAGGTGATGCGGTGCGACCACTGGCCATCATCCGTGATGAGCACCAGCCCGGTGGTATCGAGGTCGAGTCGGCCCACCACGTGCAACTTGCCCATGGAGGGTTCATCCATCAGGAAGAAAACCGTGGGGTGATCCGGATCGTCGTTGGAGCAAACATAGCCCTCGGGCTTGTGCAGCATGAAGTAGCGCTGACGCTGGCAGAGGGTGAGCTCGATGCCATCGAACTCGATGAGACTCTGCTCATCGATATGGAAGGCGGGCTGCTTGATCACCTCGCCATCGACCTTGACCTCCCCCTGACGAATGACCTTGCCCGCCTGGGAGCGCGTCAAATCTGAACAATCACAGATAAATTTATCGAGACGCATCAGCTTCCCCGTGATCCTGTCGCTATATAAAAGGTCCGACATTATACGGCGTGACCACGACAACTCCAGCGATGGATAAATGCGGTTTACCAGTCGCATCATGTTAAACTTCTTCACAGTGATCTCACTTAACGGCGCAACCTGCGACACCATTCATGACCCGTGCGAATTCACTCATTACCCTTCCCGTCTCCACGCTGCGTCCCGGCATGTATGTCGTTGAAATCGTCCGGCAAAGTGGTAGCAAGGCGATCTCCAGCAGAGGATTTGTGCGCACCCCCCATCAGATCACGGCGTTGATCAACTCTGGGGTTCTCGAGGTCACGGTCGATCTCTCCCGCAGTCGCCTGGAAGAGCAAAACCCCCTTCCCGCAGAAAACGAAGCCACCACCGAGCGCAACGAGCGCAGTCGTGAGGCCGGGGCACTGCGGATCCGGCGTCTCTACAAAGAGGCTCGCACCCTGCAAGTGAAGCTGCTCAGCCAGCTCAAACAAGGGGAGCCCATCGACATAGCCCCCCTTGCGCAAGTGGCCGAGGAGATGGTCGATACCATGTTCACCCATGGGGATGCCATGCTCTGCCTCGCCCGCATCCGTGCCAAGGATGCCTATCTCATGGAGCACTCCATGAACGTGGCCATCCTGCTGGCCAACTTCGGGCGCTATCTCGGACTTGAGCGCACAACCCTGCAGGAGCTGACCCTAGGTGGACTGCTGCACGACGTGGGCAAGATCATGACTCCGGACGCCATCCTCAACAAGCCGGGCAAGCTGACCGACGAAGAGTTCGCGATCATGCGCCAGCACGTGGTACACAGTCGCGAGATTTTGAGTGAAACACCGGGGATCACCCCCGTCATGCTGGAGGTGGCAGGCAACCATCATGAGCGGCTGGATGGAAGCGGTTACCCGCTGGGGCTCAAGGGGGAAGCCCTGTCACTGCATAGCCGCATGAGCGGCATTGTCGATGTCTACGATGCCTTGACGGCGGATCGCGTCTACAAGGCAGGGATGCAGCCCACCCAGGCTTTTCGCATCCTGCTCAAGGGGGCGGGAACCCACTTCGATACCGAGCTGGTACAGAAGTTTATCAAGTGCCTGGGCGTCTATCCGGTCGGTACTCTGGTTCTGCTCTCCAACCAGAGGCTGGCCATCGTCATGGAGCGTAATGACGAAGAGCCCCTGAAGCCTCTGGTCAAGGTGATCTACCACGCTACCGCGCGCCACTATCTGGATGTGAAACTGCTCGATCTGACCCGCTCGACCGAGACCATAGAGGCGGTAGTAGAGCCCCGTGACTACGGCATCTCTCTCGAGAAATTTATCTCCTGAGCTCAGCGCCCGGCATCGGCGCCGGGTTGCAGCCAGTGTTGCAACAAAAACTCCTCATCCAGAGGCGAGAGGCAGAAACGCTGACTCGCCTCCTCGATGGCATGCCCGTCGTAGCGGTGCTGTTCATTGAGCCAACGCACGGCCCGTCGCAAGTCTTCCCCATGGGGAAGTAGAGTATGCTCGCTCATACCGGCCTCCTTGAGGTTGCTCTTCCTCAAGATTAGCCGTTGATACGCCCCCCCGACGAGGGGCGTATCACAAAGGGAGATCAGCCTCCAAACGCTCCCCGCCAGTCGGCATCGAAACGGGCGATGGCCTCCTCCACTGCCGGCACGGCCAGCAGTTGTTCGGCCACATCGACCGGCAGTGTGATGGACTGACACCCCACCAGCAGGCAATCGAGAGCCTGACGCGGCGTTCTGAACGAAGCGGCAAGCACCTTGCTGCCCGGCACGTGCAGGGCCAGCAAGCGCTGCAGCTCATCGACCGTCTTGAGACCATCCCCACCCTGGGCGTCGAGGCGATTGACGTAAGGTGCGACGTAGTGAGCGCCGGCCAGCGCCGCCAGCCACCCCTGCTGCGGGGTGTAGACGGCAGTGCCCAGGGTCGGCACCCCATTGCCGGCCAGACATTTGATCGCCGCCAGTCCCTCCTCGCACACCGGCACCTTGATGACCAGGTCCGGGTCCAGCTCGCGCAAGGCAAAGGCCTCGCGCACCATCTCTGTCTCCCCTTTTTCCATCACCTGGGCAAACAGTCGCGCCTTGGGCCCCAGCAGATCGCGCAGGGCCGGCAGCAACTCGCGCAGCGGCAAACCGGCACGCGCCACGATGGACGGGTTGGTCGTAACGCCGGCCAGCGGCAGGATGCGGGCCCAGCGGCGCACGGCGGCCAGGTCGGCAGTATCGAGATAGAGCTCCATCTTTTTCTCCCTTCAGAAGCGAAACAACCGGGCACATCTTGGCCCAAGGCATCGCACATTTTAATGATCTAGATCAAGCCAGCTTTCGAACGAAAGATGAAGATAAAGACACAAGGAGGCCCCATGATCTTCGACCTGCAACGCTATTCGACCCACGACGGCCCCGGGATCCGTACGCTCGTCTTCTTCAAGGGGTGCCCCCTCGCCTGTCGCTGGTGTCAAAACCCGGAGAGCCGCGCGCCCGGCCCCGACATCCTACTCGAGCCGGAACGCTGCATCGAGGGCTGCCGGCGTTGCGCCGACGCTTGCCCCGAGGCAATCGTGCGTGACAGCGAGGGCCCACGCAGACTCACTCGACCCGGCCAGGAGGCAGCCGAGCGCCTGCGTGGCCTCTGTCCGAGCGAAGCGCTGCGCGTCTGCGGTGAGCGTCAACCGGTGGCAACCTTGCTGGCCAGGGTGCTGCGTGACCGCCCCTTCTTCGAGCGCAGCGGCGGGGGCGTCACCCTCTCCGGAGGCGACCCCTTCCTGCAGCATATCCTCTGCCGCGACCTGCTCGCCGCCTGCAAGGAGGCGGGGATCCACACGGCGGTAGAGAGCTGCCTGCACATTCCCTGGTCCCACATTGCCCCCAGTCTGCCTTACCTGGATCTGCTGCTGGCCGACCTCAAGCACGTAGAGGAGCCCGCTTTTCACCAGTGGACCGGCGGCCATGCCAGCCGGGTGCTCGACAACCTGGCACGCCTGGCCGCCGAGGGGGTGCCGATGCAGATCCGGGTACCCCTGATCCCGGGCTTCAATGCCGACCGTGCCAGTGTGAGTGCCATCGTCGCCGCCGCAGCCCGGCTCGGCACGGTACGCGAGATCCACTTTCTCCCCTACCACATCCTGGGCATGGGCAAATACGCCCAGCTCGGCCTCCCCTACCGGGCCCCGCTCACCCCCCTCGATGATCCGGCCCTGCTTGCCTTCGCCGAGGCCGAGGCCAAACGCCACCACCTCACCCCTGTCTTGCGAGGATAAGACCATGACCCAGCTCGATCTCACCACCCTCAGTGACCGCATTCGTACCCACAAGGCGCGCCTCGTCCACATCACTCGCCCGCCGCTCTGCACCGAGCGCGCCCGCCACTATACCGAGGCCTACCAGACCCACGCCGCACGCCCGTTGCCGGTGCGCCGAGCTCTGGCCCTGGCCCACCACCTGCGCGAGCGAACCCTGTGGATCGACCACGATGAGCTCATCGTCGGTAACCAGGCAAGCCAGGTGCGCGCCGCGCCGCTCTTTCCCGAATACACGGTGGGCTGGATTGAAAAGGAGATCGACGAGTTGGCCGACCGTCCCGGCGCCGGTTTCGCCGTGAGCGAGGCGGACAAGCTGACGATCCACGCCCTCATCCCCTTCTGGCGTGGCCGCACCGTACAGGATCGCTGCCTCGGCATCTTCACCGACGAGCAAAAAGCGCTGCTGGAGAGCGGCATCATCAAGGCCGAGGGCAACATGACCTCGGGGGATGCCCACCTGGCGGTCGACTACCCGACCCTGCTCACCCTGGGAGTCGATGGCCTCGCCGACAAGATCGCCGCGCGCCGCACCCGGCTGGATTTAAGCGATCAGGGCGATCTCGAACGCGAGCAGTTCTTGCAGGCGGTGGCCATTACCCTGACGGCGGTGAGCGAGCAGATAAAACGCTACGCCCGCCTCGCCGCCGAGATGGCCAGCACCGAGACGCGCCCCTGGCGACAGGGCGAGCTGCGCCAGATCGCCGCCAACTGCGCCCACATTGCCCACCGCCCTCCCGAAACCTTCTGGCAGGCGCTGCAGCTCTGTTACTTCATCCAGTTGCTGCTACAGATAGAGTCCAACGGACACTCGGTCTCCTTCGGCCGCATGGATCAATACCTCTACCCCTGGTACCGCCGCGAGGTTGAGCTCGGTAAGACCCTCCCCCGGGAGCACGCCCTGGAGCTGCTGCAGAGTTGCTGGCTCAAGCTGCTCGAGGTCAACAAGATCCGCTCCGGCTCCCACTCCAAGGCCTCCGCCGGCAGCCCCCTTTACCAAAACGTCACCATCGGCGGCCAGAACTGGGTCAATGGGCAGGCCCTTGATGCCGTCAATGGCCTCTCCTACGCCATCCTCGAGTCCTGCGGCCGGCTGCGTTCGACCCAGCCCAACCTCTCGGTGCGCTACCACGCCGGCATGAGCGACGACTTCCTGGAGGCCTGCCTGCAGGTGATCCGCTGTGGCTTCGGCATGCCGGCCTTCAACAACGACGAGCGGGTGATCCCGGAGTTTATTCGTCTCGGGGTGAGTGAAGAGGATGCCCACCACTATGCGGCCATCGGCTGCATCGAGACGGCGGTGCCGGGCAGGTGGGGCTATCGCTGCACCGGCATGAGTTTTATCAACTTCGCCCGCATCCTGCTCGCGGCCCTGGATGGTGGACGCGATGCCAATACCAAGCGGGTCTTCTTGCCCGAGGCGCGGCGCCTGAGTGAGGGGAGCTTCGCCTCGTTTGACGAGGTGATGGCAAGCTGGGATCGCCAGGTGCGCTACTTCGCCCGCAAGTCGGTGGAAATCGACTGTGTGGTCGACACCGTGCTCGAGCAGCAGGCCCACGACATCCTCTGCTCGGCCCTGGTGGACGACTGCATCGAGCGGGGCAAGACCATCAAGCAGGGGGGCGCCGTCTACGACTGGGTATCGGGGCTGCAGGTGGGGATCGCCAATCTCGGCAACAGCCTGGCGGCAATCCGGCGCCTGGTGTTCGAGCAGGAGAGCGTGAGCCAGCAGGCCCTCGCCACCGCCCTCGAGCAGGACTTTGCCGGCCCCGACGGAGAGCTGCTGCGCCAGCGACTGCAACACGGGGCCCCCAAGTACGGCAACGACGACGACGGGGTCGACCCCCTGCTGGTGCGCGCCTACCAGAGCTACCTGGATGAGCTGGCGGGGCTGCACAACACCCGCTTCGGACGTGGCCCGATCGGCGGCACCTACTATGCCGGCACCTCCTCCATCTCGGCCAACGTGCCCTTCGGCGCCGCCACCCCCGCCACCCCGGACGGGCGTCACGCCGGCACTCCCCTGGCCGAGGGGGCGAGCCCTGCGTCAGGTTCTGACCGACTGGGGCCGACGGCGGTGTTCAACTCGGTGGGCAAGCTGCCGACCGGCGCCATCCTCGGTGGCGTGCTGCTCAACCAGAAGCTGAGCCCCGCCAGCCTGGCCCATGAGACCGACAAACAGAAGCTGATGGCGCTACTGCGCACCTTCTTCGAGGTGCACCGGGGGTGGCACGTGCAATACAACATCGTCTCGCGAGACACCCTGCTGGCGGCCAAGGCAGATCCGGATCGCTATCGGGATCTGGTGGTGCGGGTAGCCGGCTACTCGGCCTTCTTTACCGCCTTATCGCCCGAGGCGCAGGATGATATCATCGCCCGCACCGAGCATACCCTCTAGACCCAAGGTCGGGTCTTCATGGCGGCCACGGCCGCCATGACGGTATGGGAGCCCTAAACCGAGTGACCCTATGAATCCACGCCATCAACAGATCCTCACCCTGGTCCATCAGGCCCGCAAGATGAGCGTGGCCGAATTGGCACGCCATACCGGCGTCTCTGAGGTAACCATACGGGGCGATCTCAATGCCCTCGAGAAGCTGGGCCTGCTCAGGCGGGTACACGGCTTTGCCGTCGCAACCGAGACCGATGCCCTGGACGCCCGCATCAGCATCAACTACCCCCTCAAGGAGCGCCTCGCCGAACGCGCGGCTCAGCTGGTGGAAGAGGGAGAAACCGTCTTTATCGAAGGGGGGAGCGCCAACGCCCTGCTGGCCCGCCATCTGGCCAGGCGCAAGCGGGTCACCATCATCACGGTAAGCAGCTATATCGCCCACCTGCTCAAGGAGACGGACGCCCAGGTGATCCTGCTCGGCGGCCTCTATCAGCACGAAAGCGAGAGCGTGGTCGGCCCCCTCACCCGGGTCTGCATCGAGCAGGTGCACTTCGCCAGGGCCTTCGTCGGTGTGGACGGGTTTCAACGGGAGAGTGGCTTCACCAGCCGCGACGCCATGCGCTGTGAAGTGGTCAATGCCGTTCTGGCCAAGGGGGTCGAGAACATCGTTATCACCGACAGCAGCAAATTTGGGGCGATCCAGCCATACCGCCTCGATGCAGGTCCCATCGCCAGAGTAGTCACCGACGATGCCCTCCCCCAGGCCATGCGTCATGAACTCGCGGCGCAGGGCACCATCCTCTCTCTGGTCACCGCCTGAGTCAGCTTGATTGACCGGGGCCCGTCGACTGCTCATCATGGGGACTCGTTTTCACCAGTGAGCAATGGATATGCCTCTCTCTCTTCCCCGTTTGACTGCCGCTCTGGCCCTCTGCTGGGCCAGCCTCGGCTGGAGCGCCACCCTCCCCCCCGATCTGGTCTGGGAGACTAACGACAACGACACCACCTTCGCCGATCCGGCCGCCATCCCGGGCGGGGTCTTCACCACCTTCATGACCAGCTTTCCCCTGACCTTTCGTAACTATGGACCGGATGCCAACGGCGGCTTCGCCGCCTTCCTGCGCGACGGTCGGCTGCCACTGCTGGCGAGCCATCCCGTCAGCGGCAAGCCAATACCGATGATCGCCAGCCAGTGGGCATTTGGCAGCGATCACAAGACCATGTATTTTCGCATCAACCCCAAGGCGACCTGGTCCGACGGCGAGCCCATCACCGCCGACGACTTCCTGTTTACCCTGAAGATGCTGCGCGGCAAGGAGATTGGTGATCCCTGGTACAACAACTACTACTCGACCCAGATAGTGGACGTGACCAAGTTTGACGATCGCACCCTCTCCATCACCAGCGGCACCGAGAAGAGCCGTGAAGATCTGCTCGACTCACTCCCCTTCTCGCCGGAGCCGAGCCATGCCATCACCCTCACCCCGGATTGGGTGAAGAAGACCAACTGGACCGTGCTGCCGGTGAGCGGTGCCTATCGCATCAGCGAGGTGAAGAAGGGAAAATCGATCACCTTCAGCAAGGTGAAAAACTGGTGGGGGCAGAATGAGCGCTACTTCCAGCACCGCTTCAATGTCGATCAGGTGCGGGTGTTGGTGCTGCGCGACATCAACATCGCCTGGCAGCACTTTCTGCGCGGGGATATCGATACCTTCACCATGGTGATCCCGGCCTGGTGGCACGACAAGAGCAAGACTGCCGAGTTCAGGAAGGGGTACATAGAGCGCACCTGGCTCTATAACCAGACACCCCAATCCCCCATGGGACTCTACCTCAACAATGACGATCCCCTGCTGGGCAATATCCATGTACGCACCGGCATCCACTACGCCCTCAATGTCGACAAGATGTTGAATCAGCTGCTGCGCGGCGACTACCAGCGCCTCAACAGCTACGGCAGTGGCCAGGGCCTTTTCACCAACACAGACCTCAGGGCCCGCCCGTTCGATCCCAAGCTGGCGCGCGCCGAGTTTGCCAAGGCAGGCTTCGACCGGCCGGGGCCAGACGGCATACTGCGCAACGCCGCCGGCACACCGCTGACTCTCACCGTCACCTACACCACCGGCGAGCACACCCAGCGCCTGACCCTGCTGCGGGAAGAGGCCAAGAAGGCCGGGCTCGGCATCGAACTCAACCTGATGGATGCCTCCGCCGGCTTCAAGGCGATGCGCGAGAAGAAGCACCAGAGTGCCTGGATGGCCTGGTCGGGTAGCCGCTATCCGGCCTATTGGGAGTTCTTCCACAAGGTGAATGCCCACCAGAGCCAGACCAACAACATCATGAATATCGACGACGAGACCATGACGGCCCTGGTGGAGCGCTACGACAAGGAGTTCGACTTTGCCAGGAAGGCCGAGCTCTCCCGCCAGATCCAGGCACGCCTCTATGAGCTTGCCAGCTTCGTCCCCGCCTATCAGGTACCCTACACCCGAGAGGGAGCCTGGCGCTGGGTACGCCTGCCCAAGGTCCCGGGTACGCCCCAATCCGATACTCTCTACTGGCCCCTTGACGGCGCCAGCTCAGGATATAGTTACGGGGGGCTGTTCTGGATCGACCCCAGAGTCAAGGAGGAGACCCGTGCCGCCATCAAGGAGGGCAGAGCCTTCGAGCCAGTCACCCGGGTCGACGAGACCTATCGCCACAAGTGACGAGCACAAAAAAGCCCCGCGATGCGGGGCATTTGATGGGCGGTGACGCTTACTTGGTGCGCTTGGCCTGCTTCTTCTCGATGGCATCGGCCACTTCGCCCGGCTCGACCACGATCCCTTCCTGATCGACGGTCGGGAACACGGCCACGCACAGCTCGTCCTCTTCCATGCCGGCGATCCAGCGATCCATCCACACCTTGAGGGTGATGGCCTGGGGCTTGCAATCCGCCCATTCGCCGTCGGCCCACGCCTCGGCGTATTCGGGGTGCGGCCACACCGGAATGCAGTCCTCATCCTCGGTGGTCAGCATCATGACGCCGTGCTCATCGGTCAGCACGTAGAGCTCACCGTGCTCCACCAGCTTGGTGATGAAGTGATCGTAGCGATAGTCGGCGTTGAGGCTGAGCGCCGCATTGCGCTCGGTATCGGTCAGGGTGTAGCTCATGGTGGCCATCCGTTTAAGGAGGAGAAAATCGGGGCGCTATGGTCACACGACCCCGTCCCCTTGTCCAGATCAGCCGGCGATCTCGGGCCATACCAGCTCGATGCCAGCCTCTTCACAGAGACGGCTGCGCAACCAGTAAGCACACTCCACCTCGGCAAACACCAACTGATCCTCGCCGCCCCGAGCCGCGCTCAGAATCCCTTTGAGACGGGCCTCGAGCCCCAGCTGCCACCCCTTCTTCAGCATGGGCATGGCCTCATCCACCAGCTCACGACGCAGCTCGAACAGGTTGTCGGTGATGGGGCGATTGATCTTCTCCGGTGACTGCCAATAGATGTCGAGGTTACCGAGCAGCTCCTCATCGTACTGGGCGAGCGCCACCACTCCCTCGTCCCGGCTCTTGGCCACCGGGGTAACGGAGCTCCACCCCCCCTTGAGATCCGGCAGTTCGTTCACCGTGCGCGCACCGGCCCCCTGGCGCAACGCCCTCACATCGGCGCTCCCGAGGGGGGGAAGCCAGAGGCGGCCGCCATGAATGTCCAGCTGCTTGATCAGCCGCGAATTGGCGTAGTGGGGAAAACGGGGGGAGAGCTGATGCAAGAGGGAAACCAGCACGATACGAGGCATGGAAGACTCCGGAATTCGTCGAGGGGGGCATCATAGCATGAAAGCCCGCACACCCGGCCCGCGACGGGTCAATAAAGCAGCGATCGCACCGGACATCTGCAATAGTTTGAGGCAGCCCTCATTCCACCCGCGCTCGGGGTGCTAAGGTGCCCACAGGATCCCATTTAAGGAGTAACGCCATGCTTGGCATTAACCACATCTCCCACGAACTGGTCGATGAGCTCAAAGTGCTCGCCTGCTACGACCCGGCCAATCTGGATCAAGGGGTCAAACTGCACAAGGAGAGCCCCCAGGGACTGCATGATGCGGCGCGCCGACTCTACGATCGTGGCCTGATCGCCTCTCCCGATGGCGGCTATCTCACCCCCTTCGGCCGCACCCAACTCGAACACCTTCAGCATCTGCTGGCCGCCTTGAAAGGGGCCTGAAAACGAATAAAAGAGGGGGTCGCAATGCGACCCCCTCTCTCTTTTCCCCCGAAAGAGGACAAACAAAAAGCCGCTGCCAGGCAGCGGCTTTTTTAAATTCTGTGCAATTACAGAGCAGTTACGTTCTCAGCCTGCGGGCCTTTCTGGCCTTGGGTCACGGAGAACTGTACACGCTGGCCTTCAGCCAGGGTACGGAAACCGTTGCCTTGGATGGCGCTGAAGTGTACGAACACGTCCGGGCCGTTTTCTTGCTGGATGAAGCCGAAGCCCTTGGTTTCGTTGAAGAACTTAACGGTACCGGTGATCATGTTAGACATATCTTTTAAACCTGTATTCAAAAATAACTCGTGCCTTTCGGCGGACAAAGCTTCGAAACGGGAGTGACTTATGAACAACAGGAAGAGATGCAGAACATCGAACTCATTGACATAAATGACGCCTTTTTCAAGCTCGGTTGATTATACGTGGCCTTGGCCAATTAGCAAACGAATTCTGCCCCGCTTAAATGCGGGGCAGCATTTAACCGTTTGCCGACTCGAGCGCATTGACCAGCGCACGCAGGAAACGGGCCGCTTCGCCACCGGTGCAAGCACGGTGATCGAAGGTGACCGAAAGGGGTAACGCTCGCACCGGGCGCGCCTCACCGTTGACGAACACCACCTTCTCAAATAACTTGCCGGCACCGACTATGGTCACCTGGGGTGGCGTCACGATGGGGCTGGCGTAGCGACCGGCGATGGCACCGAAGTTGGTGAGGGTGATGGTCGCTCCCTGCAACATCTCTCGCGGCACGGCGCGCGCCTTCACGTCCGCAATCATGCGATCGAGCCCACCGCGCAGATCCGCGCCGGCGCGATCGGCCACGTTCTCCATCACGGGCACATAGAGACCGTGTCGGGAGTCGACGGCAATGGCGACGTTCACCTCATCAAACAGGCGGCGGGTCAGGGTCTCACCGTCGAACCAGGCATTCATCGACGGCTCGGCGCGGCATGCCACCCCGATCCCCCTGATGAGACGCACTGTGACATCCTCGTCGCTGCGCCAGGCGCGCAAGTCCACCTCATCGGTGATGGTGACGGGAACCACACTCTGATGGGAAAGGGTCATCGCCTTGGCCATGGCCCGGCGCGCACCCTTGAGGATCTCGTTGTGGCTTCCCCCCTGGGCCTCGAACGCCTGCTGTACATCCGCCTCGGTGACCAGGCCTGCCGGGCCGCTGCCCTTGAGGCGCTCCACATCGACCCCCAGCTGCAAGGCGAGCCGGCGCACCGCCGGCATGGCCTGGGTCAGGCTGCCACCGGCAGCCACGGCACCGACCACGAAGTGATCCTCCAGCACCTGGCTACTACCGTGCACCTTGCCAACCACGGTGCCATCGTCTTCCCCCCCCTCAAACTCGACCAGAGGGGCACCAATGTGCAGTATGTCACCCTCATTTGCACAGAGGTTGGCGATGACGCCGCTCACCGGTGAGGGCACATCTACCAGCGCCTTGGCCGTCTCGACCGAGAGCAGCACCTGATCCACCTCGACCCGTTCCCCGGCCTTGACTTTCCACTCGACGATCTCGGCTTCGGCCAGCCCTTCCCCCAGATCCGGTAACTTGAAGAATTTCATGTCCAGCTCTCCATGAGATTGCGCGCCGCATCGACGATGTCCTGCTCGTCGATGAGGTAATAGGCTTCATTGCGATAGTAGGGCACGGCGGCATCCACCCCGGTCAGGCGCTTGGGGGGGGCCTTGAGGACGGTCGCGGCCTCTTCACAGACCCGGGCGACGATCTCGGCCCCCACGCCGAAGCTGCCGCATGCCTCGTGCACCACCAGCAGGCGCCCGGTCTTGCGCACCGAGGCGAGGATGGTAGCCATGTCCAGCGGCTTGATGGTGGCCAGATCGATCACCTCGCACTGGATATCCTGCTCGGCCAGCACGGTGGCGGCACGCTGGATCTCCTGCAGGCAGGCCCCCCATCCCACGACCGTGATGTCACGCCCCGGGCGCAAGGTATAACAGACATCCAGCGGCAAACCGGCTCCGTCATCCTCCACCCGTGACTTGACCGAACGATAGATGCGGTCGGGCTCGAAGAAGAGCACGGGATCCGGGCAGCGAATAGCAGACAGGAGCAGGCCATAGGCCCGTCTTGGGCTCGACGGGATCACCACCCGCAGCCCGGGGATGTGGGCAAACAGGGCCTCGATGCTCTCGCTGTGGTGCTCCGGCGAATGGATGCCGGCCCCGTAGGGAGAGCGATAGACGATGGGGCAGCTCAGGCGTCCGCGGGTGCGGTTGCGCATGCGCGCCGCCTGGCAGATGATCTGCTCCATGCCCGGAAAGATGAAGCCCTGGAACTGAAACTCGGCCACGGGCTTGAGCCCCTGGGTGGCCATGCCGACCGCCACCCCGGCGATCAACCCCTCGGCCAGCGGGGTGTCGATAACCCGTTTGAAGCCGAACTTGTCGCGAAGACCGACGGTAGCGCGAAAGACCCCGCCATTGACCCCCACATCCTCACCCAGCACCACCACATCCGGGTCATGCTCCATCTCGTGATGCAGGGCCATGTTGATGGCCTCGAGAAGACTCACCTCACTCATGACCCGCCTCCATCCGTATGGCCTTGGCAATAATGCGCTCACGCTGTGGCAGCAGCTCGGCCGGCAGCTCGGCGTAGTGGTAGTCGAGCATGGCCTCGGGCGGCTGGGCCTGCAGCGCCTCGTAGCGGGCGACAGCCTGCTCTACTTCGGCACCGGCCTCAGCCAGCAGGGCCTGCTCCGCCTCTTCGTTCCACCAGCCCCGCTCGGCCATGAACTGGCGCAGCCGCTTGACCGGCTCCTTGTTCCAGGCGGCCTCAACATCCTGGGCATCCCGATAGCGGGTGGCGTCGTCGGCGGTGGTGTGATCCCCGAGGCGATAGCTGATGGCCTCGATCAGGGTCGGTCCCTTGCCGGTACGGGCCCGCTCCAGTGCCCGTTTGACCGCATCATAGACGGCCACTACGTCGTTGCCGTCCACCTGCAGGCTGTGCACACCGGCCCCGATCCCCTTCTGGGCAAGAGTGGGCGCGGCCGATTGCAGCTTGCGCGGCACCGAGATGGCCCACTGGTTGTTGTTGATGATGATGACCATGGGCAGGTGCCAGACACCGGCACAATTGAGCCCTTCGAGGAAGTCCCCCTTGGAGGTCCCCCCATCCCCTATGGTGACCACGGCGACCCTGGGCTCTCCCCTTAACTTGAAGGCAGAGGCCACCCCACAGGCGTGGGTGATCTGGGTCGCGATGGGAACACAGATGGGCAGGTCTTCGGAGGGCGTACCGTCGCGCTTGGTGAAATAGCTGCCACGCTCATCCCCCCCCCAGTACTGCAGGTTCTTCTCCATCCCCACCCCGCGCACATAGAGGGTGGGCATGTCACGGTAGTAGGGAACATAGACATCCTGCTCCCCCATGGCGAGACCGACCCCAATCCCGACCGCTTCCGCCCCCAGGTGGGAGGGGAAGGTACCGAGTTTGCCGGTTCGCTGCAGAGCGATCGCTTTCTTGTCATAGCTGCGCACCGCCACCATGTTGCGGTAGAAGGTGTGCGCCAACGCCTTGTCCAGCCAGGTGGGCAGATCGGCCACCGGGCGCCCCTCCTCATCGAGGTAACGCAGGAGGGGTATCTCGACATGGGTCATAACTGGCTCCTTGCCGTTCAAATCGTCACCGATTCTGATGACCCCTTGAATGTAAATACCTTGTTAACAACAAAGCAAAGGGATTCGACCAGGTAAGACCAGTAGAAAGTTCTTAAAAAAAGTGAAGTTAATGAATTTTTATCAATCTTGGCACGTCAATACCGCAAATGGTGCGACTTAAGCCCGGGACACGCCCATAAAAAGAGCGCCCTCAGGCGCTCGACAAGGGAAGGCTTATGGCCACAGCCGGGTCGGCACCACCATCAATACGGTACGCTGGCCCACCGCTACCTTGGCGTTGGGGAAGACCACCGCCTCACGCTCGGCCTCGACCTGGTGGCGCAACTCGCCATCCTCGGCCAGCAGAAAACCGCGGGGGAACTCGGTAAAGTTCTCCACATCGTCGGCAAACAGAAAACGAAACGCCTCGCTGCGTTTGTTAATGACCCGGCTGATACGAAAGAAGAGAAAATCGTCGGCACGCCAGGGTTCGAGGGGAACCTGGTCACGGGTCACCAACGCCTCGAGGGCCAACTTGGCCTCGATAAAGCGGGTCATGTCGTTCTCCCCGAAGGGGCGCACCTTGCCCAGCTCGACGGTGAAGCCATGGGCCCCAAATTCCCGCGCACTGAAGTAGCTGAAGGTGGTAGTGGGACTCTCGGAGAGAAGAAAGGTACGCACACCGCAGGCACCGAGGAAACGCACCTGCTCCTGGCTGTACTCGCGGCCCTCCCCGAGGAAGGGGTAGACGGCAAACTTTTCGTGACGGGAGCCCCGGATGGCGGTGTGCAGATCGTAGTGGCAACGCACCTCCCCTGCCCCTTCGTAGAAGCGGGCCACATATTGCTCGAGGCGCTTGGCGCGTATCCGCTCACGGTTGCACAGACCCGGCCCCCGGCTGTGGGCGCCCGAGAAGAGGCGGTTCATGTTCTCTTCCACCTCACGCACCCCGAGGTTCATCGCCGCCGGATTACCAAAGAGAAAGAGGGTACGGTGGCGAGCACGCAGCTCACCCGAGAGGAGGCGCCGCAGCAGATCGTTGCAGATCTCGATGGGGGCCGTCTCGTTACCGTGGATGCCGCTGGAGAGGATCAGAGCCTTGGCGCCCGGGGAGGCTGGCTCGAGGCAGAGCACTCCCGTGTCCCACACTTCGACGCGGTCACCATGGGGCAGGGAGAAGGAGAAGGGCTCAAGCTGCCACTCATTGGCGCGGCTCAGGGCCAGAAAGTCGTGATCGGGGATCATGCTTACCTCACTGTACGCAACTTGGCCGATTATAGGGCCAGGCGCAGAGGCATCACAACTTATTCAAGAATATCAAACAGTAATGAAACGACGAGGCATCCGTGCCCCGACCATCAACCACGCCAGAACGGCTTGGTGCTCTCCTGATAACGATCGGACTCGCACAGGCCGATGTCACGCAGCAGGTATTCCGGCATTTCGGCCAGCTGGCGGCGACTGCGGCTGCGCTCGAGCCAGGTCAGCAAGGTGTGTTTGATGCGGGCGACCACGGACTGCTCGCCCTTGTGCTCGTAACCGGCTTCGATATAGGTGATGTCAGCCATGATGATTCTCCTCGGTGTTGTTGCGGCAAAGTCTAGGAGAGGGGCTCATCTGTCTCAATTGACGAATTTTAATACAATCCATTAGTAAAACTAATGCAAATGACACCCCTCGAAATGGTCGCAATTAATTGATATAAAAGAACTTTAATTATTCAATGCCGCCAGGACGACCCTGTCAGCATTTTATGCTGGCACCTTGGTGGTTAACTATGCATTCGATGACAGGAAGCATGCACCACCCTCCCTGTCGGCCCTCCCGGCCCGAGTGCGGCGCCACAGAGACATGTTAATGAAAAGAAAGGAAAACGATCTTTTTTTAACAGGTGAGGCGGTCAATCTGCCCGTCACCTTTACCCCCGTCGCCCGTCTGCGCCACCTGATGCACGAGCTGGAGGGCGCTCTGGTCGAGCTCGGCCAGGCGCTTACCCAGGCCCCCTTGAAAATGGCCAGGGTACACCCGCTTCCTCCGGTACCGGAGGGGGGAGAAGAAGATCCCATCGTGCGCATCGAAGTGGCCACCCTGGAGGGAGAAGAGGCCAGGGCGGCCGCCATCGCCGCCTTTGGCGAGCATACCCTGCGTCCGGGCTGCTCCACCAAGTCCACCTTGCGGCTGCCGGGCCTGCTCCACTACCCGGCCGCGGCGGCCGTCACCCTGGCACCGCTTATCGAGCGGATCAACTGCCTCAAGGGGTTGTTTCAGGAGGAAGTGCAGCAGGCGGGAGAGCGGGATGACAAGTTTCAGCTGGTCCATCAGGCGCTGCCGGGCACCATCACCCTGCAGGTCTATCGCCAGTTACCGCTCTACTGTGGTGAACTGCTCACCATCGGTTTTACCTGGGCCGACAAGCAGGCTATCCGCAAGCTGGGTCGTCAGGAGGTGATCGCCATGCTCGAGCGCAGCAAGGGATATGTGCCGGCCATCATCGGCAAGGAGGAGTGGATAGGACGGGTCGAGCGGGAGATAGTGGATGTAAAGCGCCTCCCCCCGGGGGCCGAGCTGCGCATTCGTCGTCCGGTCAAGACCCACCCCATGGCCAACCTGCGTTGGGGTGACAGGGAGAGCGCCAAGCAGCAGGTCAAGGCGAGCCTGCCACTCATCGTCTGCAGTGACGCCCCCCTCAAGGCCAAGCCGCTGGGAGACTACCCCAACAAGCCACGCCAGCCCCGCAACGACCGACGCGGGGCTGAGCGGCTGCTGATAGAGCGACTGCACCTCTATGTGCGCGACGAGCCGCTCCCGGGGAAGTGAATAGGCGACCTACCCCAGCAGCAGATTACGCAAACTCTCGAGATCCAGTGGCCCGGCCTGGGACTGGCCGCTCAGCAGGCTGTCGGCCAGGGCACGCTTCTCGCTGTGCAGGGCCACAATTTTCTCCTCGACCGTCTGCTCGCACACCAAACGGTAGACGGTCACCGGCTGAGTCTGTCCCATGCGGTGGGCCCGATCGCTCGCCTGATCCTCTACCGCCGGATTCCACCAGGGGTCCAGGTGCAGCACGGTATCGGCCTGGGTCAGGTTAAGTCCGGTGCCCCCCGCCTTGAGGCTGATGAGAAACAGGGGTACCGACTCGCTTCTGAAACGTTCGATGGCGTGCTGACGCTCCTTCATGGAGCAGGCCCCATCGAGGTAGCAATACTCCCAACCCCGCGCCTCCAGCCGGCGACGCAGCAGGGTGAGCAGATCCACAAACTGGCTGAACACCAACACCCTGTGGCCCCCGTCGATCGCCTCCTCGAGCAGGGCCATCGCCTCGTCGAGCTTGCTGTTGGCCTCCTGCCACTCGGGCAGTAGCAGGCTCGGCGAACAACAGAGGCGGCGCAGTCGGGTCAATCCGCTGAGCACATGCATCAGGGTTCGCCCGTCGCTGCTCTGGATCTGCTGCACCACCTCGCGCCGGGTCGCCTCATAGAGCTCACGCTCGGCCTGGGAGAGGGTGATGTGGTGGACTATCTCGGTCTTCTCGGGCAGCTCGGCGAGCACCTCCTGCTTGAGGCGGCGCAGCACGAAGGGATGAATGACCGATCGCAGCAGGGCCATGTGCTGGGGATCCCGGCTGGCACGACCGAAGCGGCGTTTGAAATCACGCTGGCTGCCAAGCAAGCCCGGGTTGATGAAGGCAAACAGACTCCACAGCTCCCCCAGGTGGTTCTCCACCGGGGTGCCCGAGAGGGCGAGACGAAACGCCCCCTCGAGCCGGGTCAGGATCTTGGCACGCTGGGTGCCGGCATTCTTGATCTGCTGCGCCTCATCGATCACCAGAGAGGCCCAGCTCACCCGCTCCAGGGCATCCCCCAGGCTCGGCAACAGGCCGTAGTTGATCAATACCACCTGGCCGGCATGGGCCCCCTGCACCAGATGGGCCCCCCCCCAGGATTGATCCAGGGTCACTATCTCAAGCTCGGGAGCAAACCGGGCGGCTTCTTCCTGCCAGTTGGTGAGCACCGACTTGGGCACCACCACCAGGGCCGGTCCCGCGCTGGCACGCAGTCGCAATACGGTAAGGGCCTGCAGGGTCTTGCCAAGGCCCATGTCATCGGCGAGGCAGGCGCCAAAACCGTGGCTGGCGAGGGAGGCCATCCACTGCACCCCCTCTCGTTGATAGTCCCGCAGCGGGGTGAGCAGCTCATCCGGGCACTCGGCCGGCTGGGCCCACTCATCCTGCAGTTGATTCCACGCCTCGTCCCCCTGGGTCGAGACCGCCGAGAGCAGGCGCATCAGGGGATAGGCGAGGCGGCGGCTGACCCTCTGCTCATCATCGAGCATGGCGCCAAGCAGGGTGAGCCGCTCCGAGAGCTTGTCGCTGATGATGACGCTGGTCTGCTCGTCGAGCATGATGCTCTTCTGGCCCGGGCGGAACTGACGCAACAGCAGCCGCAGATCGAGCACCTGATGTTCGTCGAGGGCCAGGCTCCCCTCCAGGGAAAACCACTCCTGACGCTGCTCGATCCGCAGGCTCAGGGTGGTCTCATCGAGGGAGCGCAGTCGCTGACTCTCCTCGTGCCAGAAGATTCGCACGCCACCGGCCACCCACTCGGGGAGAGCGGCGAGAAACTCGATGGCGGCCTCCTCCTCAAGCTGCCAGTTCAGGCGCGGCATATCGAGGGCCAGGCGCTGGCACAGTTCACGCCATGCCTCGCGCTCGGCCACCAGATCCCGCTGCCAGTAGTCATTGCCTCGCACATCGCTGCGTACCACCGCATCTCCGTGGGCCAGTGGCAACGCCGGGGTCTGCTCCCCCTGGGTGACGAAGGCCAGGTGCAGCACCCCCTTGCGCCAGTCCAGTTGCACTCCGGCCTCACCGGGCCAGGGAATCAGCCTGGCATTGCCGCCAAGGGCCGCGTCCTCACAGCACCAGTGCAGCCCCTCGAGCTGTCCGAGGGCCTCGGCCACCCGGGGCAGTTGCTCCACAGGCCAGCGACGCTCGGCGGGAAGCAACTCGCGCAGAGACTCGGGTTGGCGCACCACCTGCCACAGATCCCCGGCCAGGGGCACTATGCTGGCACCGCTGCCCACCTCGGGGAAGAGCCGGGCCTGGCCGGTAGCAGTCAGATAGATGAGGGGCTGGGTCAGGGCCAGTTGCAGGCGTTGCCCCTGGGCGTTGTAGAGGTGAGGATGGGCCGCCAGCAGCGTCCAGAAGTCGTGGGACCAGTGACGCTCCTCCTTGCCATACTGGCGCAGCAGGGCCCAGTCCTCCTCCCCCAACAGGGCGGGGTATTGGGAAGAGACCAGCGCCAGCTCGACCCGCCGCCCGGCGGTCCACTCCCCCTTGACACCCAGCTTCTGCACCCGGCACTCCAGGGTGGGCCCCTCCAGCAGCAGGTTCCACACCAGCCGCTCCTTGACCTTGCTGGCACCGGCACTGCGTCCCAGCCCCTGCAGCCAGTTGAGCCAGCCAGCCGGCTTGAGCGGCTCAGCCTCCTCCTGCCAGGTGTCGATGCCGACCAGGGGGCCCGCGACCACAGGGCGACCGGTGAGCAGGCGCAGCAGATCCTGGCACAATCCCATCAGTCGATGACGGGGCGAGGCCGCCAGCAGCTCGTCGAGGGACCACTTGCGCAGGGCCTGCAGGGCAGAGCCACTCTCCCCATGACGACTCATGGCGCAGAGATCGATCCACAGATGCCCCCAGAAGACTTCGTCGGGGGGCAGTTGCAGCATCTCGAACAAGCCCACCGAGTGGCGCTCGCCATCCCACTGACGCAGGGCATCTTGCAGGGCCGCCTGATGGCCACACTGACGCAGCACGCTCTTGCGCTCGCTGGCGGCCAGGGCCGGATCGTGCTGCTGCAGCACACCGAGCCACACCAGGGCCGAGAAGAGGGGCTCGCGGGGACGCTGGGCACCGAGCTGGACCCAGGCTCCCTGATCGAGCTCCTGCTGCCAGCCCTGGGCCAGATCCGGCCAATGGGGCAGATACTGACCGTCGGCCAGCCACCAGGACTCCTCCTCCAGCCAGAGCGACAGCCTGCTCTGCGCCCCCTTGCCAAGGCGTCGACCATCCAGTTCGATGGGGCGAGCCTCCAGCAGGGCCTGCGCCGACCAATAGTCGATCATCAGTTGCTGCCAGGCGGGAGAGGCCCCCTCGAGCAGGCTCAGGGCATCGCTCTCATCGAGCATCTCAAACAGGGCGTGGGGCAATTTGGCGGGAGGAGTGGCCTTGCCATCGAGCAGGGCGGCAATCCATCCCAGGGATTCGGGCCAGAGAGGAGCCGGCGCGGCGCCCTCCCGGATAGCCAGCAACAGCGTCAGGGTACCGAGGGCAGAGATGGCCCATACCCCCTCCCCCCGCTCGCGTACCAGATCCTCGAGGACCAGGGCCTCCAACGCCTGGGTACAGGCAGGAAAGAGGGCGACCAGACGGGTGGTGGAGAGGGGACGGCGAACCAGCAGGGTCGTCAGGATATCGTATTGCAGGGGGGAGAGGCGTGACACGAAACGGGATCCAGACAGCGTAAAAGGCCTGATTTTAGCGCCAAAGCCGCCTCGACTCGACCCTATTGTCTGATAAAGAGCACAAAAAATGCGGGGCCAAGGCTCACAGCCCCTGCTCGTCAGAGGGTGCCGCAGCGCGGGCCTTCGCCTTCGCCGCTTTCTGCTCGCTGCGACGACGCTGAAAGAAGGCGGAGATCTGGGCGGCGCACGCTTGCCCCAGCACACCACGGCTGACCGTCAGCCGGTGATTGTGACGCGGGTCGGCCAGCAGATTAAACACCGAGGTATCGGCTCCGGTCTTGGGATCGCAGGCCCCGTAGACCACCCGGGCAACCCGGCTATGGATGAGGGCACCGGCGCACATGCAGCAGGGCTCCAGGGTGACAAAGAGCTCGGCCCCCACCAGGCGATAGTTGCCCATCTTCTCCCCGGCGGCGCGCAGGGCCATCACCTCTGCGTGGGCACAGGCATCGTGAGTGGTGATGGAGCGGTTCCACCCTTCCCCTATCACCTCCTCCCCAAGCACCACCACGGCCCCGACGGGGACCTCACCTATCGCCTCGGCGCGGGTGGCCAGCATCATGGCGTGACGCATCCACCGCTCGTCGCGGCACTCTTCTCTCTCGTTCATCTCGTGGTTCAGGCTCTGTGATTGAGTCGCGGGATTATGGCAAAAGCGGCTCGACAACCCAAGTTTTGAGCGCCTTGAACAAGAAAGAAGCAAACGGCATGACCTTGATAAAAAAGGACTTGCGCTCGAGAAGGGAGTCCTTTAGAGTTCGTCCCCGTCAGCAAGGCTGACCACGTCGGCGTGTAGCGCAGCCAGGTAGCGCACTGTCATGGGGTGTCAGGGGTCGGAGGTTCAAATCCTCTCACGCCGACCATCATTCCCCCGAAAGGCCCTCTCGAAAGAGAGGGCCTTTTGCTTTTACCTGCTCCTCTGACCAGGTGATTTTTTAGGCAGAACCACTTGACTCTGCATGGTCATCCCGATAATGTGCGCGCTCTCACGCCGGAGCTGGCTCCCAGGGACGTGACTCGGTGGCAGGAATCCACCCCGCCGGCTTGCTTATCCACGATGACGAGGCAAGCTAGATGACCAACCCCCCTTCGACCACCCCCACCCCTGACGAAGAGAGCGACACCCAGGTGGTACGACTCGACATCGTCGATCTGGCCGAACCGGACGATGAATGACCCAGCGCAGCAACCCGGCATCAAGCCGGGTTGTTTGTCTCGCTCGCCAAAACGAGCTCGCGAGGAGTCTGTGGCTGAGAACAGAGATAAAAAAAACCGGATCACAGACAGTGATCCGGTTCTTTCATTTCAAACATGGTGCGGAAGGAGGGACTTGAACCCACACGCCTAAGGCGCCAGAACCTAAATCTGGTGCGTCTACCAATTTCGCCACTTCCGCCGAGAAGGGCTGCAAGAGGCCAGGGCATCTTGCATAAAGAGGGTGGGGTGGCTGATGGGACTCGAACCCACGACAACCGGAATCACAATCCGGGACTCTACCAACTGAGCTACAGCCACCACAGCAATGAAAAATGGCACGCCCTACAGGATTCGAACCTGTGACCCACGGCTTAGAAGGCCGTTGCTCTATCCAACTGAGCTAAGGGCGCACTGTCTTCATCGTATCAGGCATTCCACCTGTATAAAGTGGTCGGTGATAGAGGATTCGAACCTCTGACCCTCTGGTCCCAAACCAGATGCGCTACCGGACTGCGCTAATCACCGATGCCGCTTGCCAGCATACCGACCAAGGTCGTATCAGGCAACGGGCCGGCATAATACCCAAGCGTGAAAGCCAGCGTCAATGACTTTTTCTGCCAGTAAATTCAAGTGGCTACTTCTTACGCGCCGGGCCTTCGCGCGAACAAAGCATCTGTCAGCGGATGACAAAAAATGCGACAATGCGCCGCCCTTCAAATGACGGTGAGTTGAGGATTATGTCAGCCAAGATGATTGATGGAAAACTGGTGGCGCAAACGATTCGCAGCCAGGTGGCGGCCCGGGTCAAGGAGCGGGTGTTACACGGCAAGCGTGCCCCGGGACTGGCCGTCATCCTGGTGGGAAGCGATCCCGCCTCCCAGGTCTATGTCGGCAGCAAGCGGCGTGCCTGTGAAGAGGTGGGCTTTGTCTCCCGCTCCTACGACCTCAGTGCCGACGCCACTCAAGAAGAGTTGCTGGATCTGATCGATCGCCTCAACAACGACGGCGAGGTGGACGGAATCCTGGTGCAGTTGCCCCTCCCCGCCCACATGGACACCACTCTGGTGATCGAGCGCATTCACCCCGACAAGGATGTGGACGGCTTCCATCCTTATAATGTGGGTCGTCTGGCCCAGCGCATCCCGGCCCTGCGTCCCTGCACCCCCAAGGGGATCATGACGCTGATCGAGACCACCGGCATCAAGACCCATGGACTGCACGCCGTGGTGGTGGGTGCCTCCAACATCGTCGGTCGTCCCATGACCCTCGAGCTGCTGCTGGCCGGCTGCACCACCACCACCTGCCACCGCTTCACCCAGGATCTCGAGGCCCATGTACGCCGCGCCGATCTCTTGGTGGTGGCCGTTGGCAAGCCCAACTTTATTCCCGGCGAGTGGGTCAAACCGGGCGCCGTGGTGATCGATGTGGGGATCAACCGTCTGGCCGATGGCACCCTGGTCGGCGATGTGGAGTTTGAAACCGCCCGCAGCCACGCCAGCTTCATCACCCCCGTCCCCGGCGGCGTCGGTCCCATGACGGTGGCCTCTCTCATCGAGAACACCCTCGAAGCCTGCGAGCAGTATCACGACTAAGGAGCAAACGGATGTCAGGAGCCCATTTCGATCTCAACCTGTTTCGGGTCTTCAATGCGGTCATGACATCCGGTGGTGTCTCGGCGGCGGCAGAGCAGCTGGAGATGACCCCTGCCGCCATCAGCCAGGCCATCACCCGACTGAGTAACCAGATCGGCGAGCCTCTCTTCGTCAGGCTGGGGCGCGGTATCACTCCCACCGCCCGCGCCCTCAGCCTGCACCGGGAAACGTCCGACTCCCTGCATACCATGGAGCGGGCCATTCGCCAGAGCGAGCAGTTCATTCCGGCCACCAGCCAGCGCTACTTTCGTATCGCGAGCCACCCCGATCTCGACATGATGTTGCTCCCCCCCCTGCTCAGGACACTGACCGAGCAGGCACCGCGCTGTCGCCTCGAGTCGGTCGCCAGCCTGCTCGATGAGCCCTCCCGGCTGCAGGCGTTGCGTCTGCACAATATCGATCTGGTGCTCAGCAGCACGCCCCATGAGGAGAAGGGATTTTGCAGCGAACTGCTGCTCGAGTATCCCACCCGGGTGGTGTGCCGTCGGGATCATCCTAGGATTGGTGATCACCTCGAGATGGCGGACTTTTTTACCGAAGAACATGTGGTGTGGGACGTGCGGCGCCGGGATGACTGGGTCGTTCGCACCCTGGCCCATGTAGAGCTGCCACCGCGCAATATCGCCTACGAGAGCAACGCCCTCATTTCGGCCCTGGTCATGGTCGGCCAGACCGACTGGTTGACCATCACCAGCAGCTGGCACCTGGCCCTGGTCAGCGACGCCCTCGCGCTCAAGGGATTCCCCATCCCCTGGCCGAGCGACGACTGCCCCCTCTATATGTGCTGGCACCAATCCCAGGACCAGGACCCGGGCCTCAACTGGCTGCAAACACAGATCCGCCAGCAGTGCCGGGCGATTCAGTTTCCCTGATGAAAACCCACAAAAAAGACAGGGACTCATTGAGCACAATTTAATCCACACTTAATGGTTGTTTATCGTTCACCCGAATGATCCCGCCTTCCCCTCTCCCTAGACTGGGCTCAAAACAACCAAGTCTGGAGATACCCCATGAAGTTGTCCCCCCTGGCCCTCACCCTGCTGACCCTCTCTATTGGCCACGCCGTGGCTGCCCCTGCCACCCCGGGCTCTGCCACTCCTCATACCGCCCAGTTTTTGGCATCGGTTGGCAAGACACTCCCCAACGACAAGATTGACGATTTCGACTATGCGACCAAGGGACTGATCGCCCAGGAGAAGGACCTGCTCATCAAGAATGCCGACGGCAAGGTGGTCTGGGAACTCGGCTCCTATGACTTCCTGAAGAAAGCGGGCCCCATCGCCTCCGTCCACCCCAGTCTGCAACGTCAGGCGACCCTCAACCTCAACCACGGCCTCTATGAAGTCACCGATGGCATCTATCAGGTGCGTGGCTATGATCTCGCCAACATCACCTTCGTGCGCGGCAAGAGTGGCTGGATAGTCTTCGATCCCCTGACCGTCCCCGAGACTTCCCGTGCGGCATTGGCGCTGGTCAACAAGCATCTGGGCGAGCGCCCGGTGGTGGCCGTCATCTACAGCCACCCCCATGCGGATCACTTTGGCGGGGTCAAGGGCGTCATCAGCCAGCAAGAGGTAGACGCCGGCAAGGTCCAGGTGATCGCACCGGAAGGCTTTACCGAGCATGCCATCAGCGAGAACGTGCTGGCTGGCAACGCCATGGCGCGGCGAGCCACCTATCAGTACGGCAACGTGCTGCCCAAGAGCGCCACCGGCCAGGTGGATGCGGCCATCGGCAAGAGCGTCGCCCTGGGTGAGCTGACCCTGATCAAGCCGACCAAAGAGATTGGTGCCGGCATCGAGGAGATCACCGTCGATGGCATCACCATGGTGATGCAAAGCACACCGGGCACAGAGGCGCCGGTGGAGATGAACACCTGGCTACCCCAGTTCAAGACCTACTGGGCGGCCGAGAACACCGTCGGCGGCCTGCACAACATCTATACCCTGCGCGGTGCCCCGGTGCGCGATGCCAAGGGGTGGAGCAGCTACATCAACCAGTCTTTGCATATGTTCGGCAACCAGGCCGAGGTGCTGATGGCCTCCCACACCTGGCCACGCTGGGGCAACGCCCAGATCGTCAGCTTCCTCGAGAAGCAGCGTGACATGTACGGCTTCATCCACAACGAGGCTCTGCGTCTGGCCAACCACGGGGTAACCATCGACGAGATCCAGGACGAGTTCAAGGTGCCCGATGCCCTCTCCAAGGAGTGGTACAACCGCGGCTATCACGGCAGCTATCATCGCAACGCCAAGGCGGTGGTTAACCGCTACCTCGGTTACTCGGACATGAACCCGGCCAAGCTGCTGCCCCTGCCCCCCAAAGAGGCCGCCGTACGCTATGTAGCCGCCATGGGTGGTATCGACAAGGTGGTGGCCGAGGGCAAACGCGCCTTCGATAAAGGGGAATACCGCTGGTGTGCCGAGGTGGTCAACCACGCGGTCTTCGCCGAGCCGACCAACGCCAAGGCCCGTCAGCAGCAGGCCAACTGCCTCGAGCAACTGGGTTATCAGAGCGAATCGGCCGGCGAGCGTAACAGCTTCCTGATGGGGGCCTTCGAGCTGCGCAACGGCGTGCCGCAAGGGGTCGCCACCAAGGGGGCCAGTGCCGACATGATTGCCGCCATGCCCATCTCCGACTTCCTCGACTATGTGGCGGTGCGCATGGATGGCAACCGGGTGGCCAAAGAGGGCTATACCCTGAGCGCCAACCTAGTGCTCTCCGACACCAAGGAGGAGTACCAGATCCGGGTGCAGAACGGTAACTTCAGCCACATCAAGGGCTATCGTGATGACAAGGCAGACGTCAACCTCACTCTCAAGCGGGCAGACCTGACCGAGTTCATGCTGCAAAAAGCCAGCCTCAAGAGCCTGCATGAGCAGGGGCGCCTCACCCTGGTGGGTGACGAGCAGAAGCTGCGCAAGCTCGGCGGTTACCTCGACAGCTTCGAGTTCTGGTTCAACATCGTCACCCCCAACGATCACAAGGGCCACAGCCACGGTCTGAGCGAGACCGGCGTCTCTCCCATCAACCGTTAATCCCATTGAGCCCGCCCGCCAGGGCGGGCTCTTTCGACTGTGAGTCAATCATGATGACAAGATCCTCCTTCCTGCTGCTCTGCCTGAGTACCACCCCGGCCCTGGCAGGGGGCCTCTCCCTCTACGAGACCGGCCCCCAGAATATGGGGCTGGCCAACGCCGGCGCGGCGGCCCGCGCCCAGGACGCCTCGACCCTGGCCAGCAACCCGGCCGGTATGAGTCGCCTCGAGGGCACCCAGATCCAGGTCAACGGTGGCTGGGTTCAGGGCCATCTGGAGGCCGCCGACGGCGGCAATGCGGTACAGACAGCTCCCCTCGGCAGCCTCTATCTGACCCATGAGTTCGATGAGCGCTGGCATGGGGGCGTTGGCCTCTTCGGCAGCCATGGCCTTGGGCTCGAGTACGCACCCAACTGGCAGGGGCGCTACCAAAGCCAGGAGGGTACCCTCACCGGTATCATGGCCACCGCCGCCCTCTCCTACCGCATCGATGAGCAGTGGTCGGTCGGCGCCAGCCTGCTCGCCTCTCACGGCACCGTCGAGGCGGCCAAGGCCGTCCGTCTGCTAGGTGGCGACGGCCAACTCACCTATGAAGAGGGTGATTGGGCCTATGGCTATATGCTTGGGGTTCTCTATGAGCCAAGCCAGACCAGCCGCCTGGGTCTGAGCTATACCTCTGAGCTTGAGTGGAACCTGCAAGGGGAAGCCAGCCTCACCCCTTCCAGCCCATGGCAACCGGATAGGGGCCTCAATCAACTGGGGGTCACTCTGGCCATGCCCCAGACCCTGACCTTGAGCCTCTATCAGCAGGTAAACGATCGCTGGGCCCTGCTGGCCAGCACCAACTGGCAGCAGTGGTCACGCTTCGGGGAAGTGGATGTGGCCCTGCTCAACGGCCGGGTGCAACAGACCCGGGATCTGAACTACAAGGACACCTGGCACCTGAGCCTGGGTACCCAGTTCCAGGCCACAGAGGCGCTGCAGCTGAGCACCGGCATCGCCTACGACAGCTCTCCCGTCGAGGATGCCGATCGCAGTGCAGCGCTGCCCCTCTCGGCGGCCTGGCGCCTGGGGCTGGGAGCCGACTACCGGCTCACCCCGACGACTCGCCTCAGCGCCGGCTACACCCTGGTCTGGCTGGGGGATCTTCCCCTCGATCTGAGCGGCCCCAATGGAGAGTTGCACACCCGCTATGACAATAGCCGGCTGCACTTCGTCAACATCGGCATCAATCACCAATTCTGAGTAACGCTGCCATGATCACTGCACTCAAAACCTGGGGGCGACGCCTCGCCCTCCTCCTGGTCTCCGTGGGACTGGTGGGGCTCTTCACCCGGGGCGCCGTCATCTATCCGGCCGAAGGCAAGAGCCTGGCCAGCACGCATCCTGCCATCATGCTCCTGCTCGACTCTCCCCTCTTCATGGGAGTGATCACCCTCATCACCCTCTATGTGCTGCTCTATACCCTCTACCTGCTGTGGCAGCTCCATGAGGTGGCGGTGCACAAGGCCAAGCTGGCCGAGTCGGCCCACATCACCCTGGTGTTTGCCCTCTCCCTGTGCGGCCTCTTTATCGACAAGACCTGGTGGGTGCTGGCCATCATCATCGCCTTCGGCCGCTGGGACCTCATCTCCGAGAAACTCAGCCACATCATCTCGCGCGGCCTTCAGAGCCGGGCGACGGGAGAGAAAGCATGAAAGAGATCCTGCTCCCCTATATCCTGCTGGTCTGGCTGCTGGTCAAACTCGGCATCCTGCCCTGGAACCTCAAGACCGGCTTCTGGAGTACCACTGTGGGGGCCCTGATCGGCCTGACCCTGCTGGCCATCTCACGCCATCTGGCACCGGTTGACTTCACCGACTCGGCCACCATCAAGGCACCCCATGCCGTGCTGAGCCCCCTGCTGGGGACCACCCAGTTTCATCAGATCGATACCATAGAGGTGGTCCACAACCAGACGGTCAGCCAGGGGCAACCCCTCTACACCCTGGCCAACTGGGAGAGCCGGGGCAAGGTTAGCGCCCTCGACCACCAGATCGTCGCCGAGCGGGCTCAGATAGCCGCCGAGCGCCACCAGCAGGAAGCCATCGACGCCAGGTTGCAGCTCAATCGACGGGAGATGGCCCGGCTGACACGTCTCGGTGACTATGCCAGCGAGCAGAGTCGGGATCAGCTGGCCAGCCAGATCGATGCGGACGTGGCCCAATACGCAGCCAGCGTGGCCAAGGTCAGCGCCCTGGAGTCCAGGATCCAGAACCTGACGGTCGAGCGAAACCTGCAGGCTCGCCGGGATGAAGAGAAGGTGATCCGGGCCCCCTTCGATGGCCAGGTGTCGGTGGTCAATATCGCCACCGGCTCCCGCACCGGCAACATGCACCTCTACGATACCCGGCACAAATTTCTCGAGTTTCGGGTGCCGGATCAGAGCGTGCGCAGCATAGAGGCGGGGCAGTTTGCCGAGTTCTATGTGGATGCCTATCCGGGACGCATCTTTCGCGCTCGTGTTCACTCGGTGCGCACCGGCACGGGCGAGGCTCAGCAGAGTGCCATGCAGGGGGATCAACACGTCCGCCAGCACGTGGCCAACAACGCATCCAGTCATGGTCGTACCGTGATTCTGGAGTTCAGCGAACCGGAGGGGATCGCCCTGCCCATCGGCACCACGGGCTCGGCCTGGATATCGGCCCGCAAACCTCACCCACTGCTCGGTTTTATCGACATCATAGGGGGCGCCACCGTCCGCCTGAAGGCGATGAAATCCTACCTCTTCTCCCTCTAAACGCGCGCGCCGGGTCTCTCACCCGCGCGCTCTTCTCCCTTTCACATCACATTTATCAATAAAACAGACAGCTCCGATTAAGAGCGCTTGTGTCAAATTTTCTTTCTGTAATGATGAAGTTAGCGCCTGACAGGAGATCAGGCCTGGCTTGAAATGGAGACAATCAGAGATGGCTCTGGACTACTTTGCCCTCGGGCTGCTTTTCTTCGTGGCGATCGTGATGTTCTACGGCATCATCGTCATTCACGACATACCTTATGAAATCGCCAAGCACCGCAACCACCCCCATCAGGATGCGATCCATGTGGCCGGCTGGGTGAGTCTCTTTACCCTGCATGTGCTGTGGCCCTTCCTCTGGATCTGGGCAACCCTCTACCGGGAAGACAGAGGTTGGGGCTTTGGCCAACGCCTGCAGAAGGATGAAGATACCCTGGCCGAACTGCAGAAGGAGGTCGCCGCCCTGCGCAGCCGCCTCGACGACATGAACCAGGCCAAGGGGGAATAATCATGGATCTGTTACTGGTTCTTACCTACACGGCCCTGTGCGTCGCCATCTTCAAGATCTTCCGCATCCCCCTCAACAAGTGGACAGTTCCCACCGCCGTCCTGGGGGGGATCGCCATCATCGGCACCCTCATCATGTTGATGAACTACAACCACCCCTACTCGGAGATGGCCCGTAACTACTACGTTTCGACCCCCATAGTCCCTCTGGTCAAGGGACGGGTGACCGAGGTGGCGGTCAAACCGGACCAGAAGGTGAAGAAGGGTGACGTGCTGTTTCGCATCGACGACGAGCCCTTCCGCCAGAAGGTCTCCAGTCTGGAAGCCCGGGTTAACGCCAATCAGGAACATGTCCGATCCATCGAGGCACGCCTGCGCTCGGCACGCCTCGACAGGGATCGTGCCAGCGAACTGATGCGCCGCGGCATCGGCAAGCAACGGGATCTGGACGTGAGCCAGGCCAACGTCGACGATCTGGCGGCCCAGCTCGATCAGCAGCAGGCGACCCTGGTCGATGTGCAGTCCCAGCTGCGCGAAGCCAACTACCAGCTCGAGCAGACCGTGGTCTACGCCCCCAGCAATGGCCATGTGGTGCAGTTGGCCCTGCGTCCTGGCATGATCGCAACCCCCTTTATGTACCGTCCCGTGATGACCTTCATCCACGAGGAGGATAACGCCTATGTCGGCTGGTTCTGGCAAAACAGCATGCAGCGTCTGGCGGTGGGTGACGAGGCCGAGGTGGTCATCGACGGCATCCCCGGCATGATCTTCAAGGGCGAGGTCGAAGCGGTCATTCCCGCCATCGCCGCCGGTAATGTGCAGGCCAATGCCGCCCTGCTGGATCAGAGTTCGGCGGTGCGCCCCGGTCGCCTGCCGGTTCGCATCAAGATCACCGACCCGCGCTGGCAGGAGTATCAGGTGATCGCCGGTGCCAGCGGCCAGGCGGCCATCTATACCCATCACTTCCATCACGTCTCCGTGATGCGCAAGGTGTTGCTGCGCATGGCCAGCTGGATGAATTACATCTTCCCCTTCCATTAATCCCCTCGGCGGCAGGCTCTCGTCTGCCGCCTCTTTCCCTACTGTCTCGCGTCGATAACCCCTTCGCCGCTGCTTCCCCTGCTACCCGCTTGGCCTATAATGGCCCCCCCTGTTTTCCAGCCCGAGCGGTGCGCATGTTTACCCTACGCCCCTATCAGCAAGACGCGGTCGATGCCGTGATCCGCCACTTTCGCCGTCACCAGGATCCCGCCGTGGTGGTGCTGCCGACCGGCGCCGGCAAGAGCCTGGTGATCGCCGAGCTGGCCCGCAAGGCGCGCGGCCGGGTACTGGTGCTGGCCCATGTGAAGGAGCTGGTGGAGCAGAACCACGCCAAGTATGAGGCCTGGGGAGTGACGGCAGACATTTTCGCCGCCGGGCTCTCGCGCAAGGAGTCGAGTGCCCAGGTGGTATTTGGCTCGGTGCAGTCGGTAGCGCGCAACCTGGAGGCCTTCGACGGCGCGTTTTCGCTGCTCATCATCGACGAGTGCCACCGGGTGTCGCTGGACGATGAGAGCCAGTACCACCAGGTGATCGCTCACCTGCGCATGGCCAACCCGGATCTCAAGATCCTCGGCCTCACCGCCACCCCCTATCGCATGGGGCTGGGGTGGATCTACCGGCGCCACTATCACGGCATGGTCAAGAGCCGTGGCGAGCGTCTGTTTGGGGATTGCGTGTTCGAGCTCCCCTTGCGCTTTATGATCAAAAACGGCTACCTGACCCCGCCTCGCCTCATCGATGCCCCCATAGTCCACTACGACTTCAGCAAGCTGGCCGCTCGCCCGGGGGGCCTGTTCGACGACGCCGAGGTGAACCGGGAGCTCAAACGCCAGGCCCGGGTCACGCCCCATATCCTCGAGCAGATCCGGGAGTACGCGGCCGATCGCCAGGGGGTGATGATCTTCGCCGCCACCGTGGAGCACGCCCGCGAAATCGCCACCCGACTGGGCGAGGCCGGCGAGGCGGTGGCCCTGGTCACCGGCGACACCCCGGGGCCGGAGCGCGACGCGCTGATCAGTGCCTTCAAAGCGCGTGAGCTCAAATACCTCGTCAACGTCTCTGTGCTCACCACCGGCTTTGACGCCCCCCACGTGGATCTCATCGCCCTGCTGCGGCCCACCGATTCGGTCTCCCTCTACCAGCAGATCGTCGGACGCGGCCTGCGCCTGGCCCCCGGCAAGACGGATTGTCTGGTGGTCGATTACGCCGGCAACAACATCAAGCTGTTCGACCCCGAGGTGGGAGAGCCACGCCCCAAGGGGGACAATGTGCCGGTGCAGGTGCTCTGCCCCGCCTGCGGCTTTGCCAATACCTTCTGGGGCAAGGTCGACGAAGAGGGCAAGGTCATCGAACACTATGGCCGGCGCTGCCAGGGCTTTCTGGAAGATGACGAGGGGACGCGCGAGGAGTGCGATTACCGTTTTCGCGCCAAGATTTGTCCCGGCTGCGGCGCGGAAAACGACATCGCCGCGCGCAGTTGCCACGCCTGCGATCAGGTGTTGGTCGACCCGGACGACCAGCTCAAGGCGGCCCTCAACCTCAAGGGGTGCATGGTGATCCGCTGTAGCGGGCTCTCCCTTGCCAAGGGGGAGGGCAAACAGGGGGAGAGGCTCGAGGTGACCTACCACGACGAGGACGGTACCACCCTCACCGACTACTACTCTTTCGCCACGCCGGCTGCGCGGCGCTTGTTTCAGCAGGTCTTTGTGCGTCATCATTGGCGCGCTCCCGGCCTGGAGCCCCAGTTCGCCACCCTCGATGCGGTGCTGGCCGCCGAGCCGCAGTTTCGGCATCCCGACTTCGTGATAGCTCGCCAGTCGGGACGCTTTTGGCAAATCAAAGAGAAAATTTTCGACTACCAGGGGCGCTACCGTACTGCCGACAGCGCCCGGGACGAGTAAGGATCCTTCATGCAGCGCTTTCTGATCGGGCTTTGCGCCCTCACCTCCGTCGCGGTCCAGGCCGCACCGCTGACCCCTCCCAAGGGGGGCCATGCCGCCATCGCCGTGATGGGCGCAAACGGCCTCGAATATCAGCACAACCTCGACGATCTCATGACCCCGGCCTCCACCATGAAGGTGATCACCGCCCTGGCGGCACGCCTGGAGCTCGGCGCCGACTTTCGCTTTGTCACCGAGATCCAGGCCAAGCCGGGCGCAAAGAGCGGCGATACCCTTAACGGGGATCTCTGGATCAACTTCGTCGGTGACCCCACCCTGGGACGCATGGACCTGCTGAGCCTGTTCAAACAACTCGGCATCAAGCGCATCACCGGCAACGTCTACGTCAACACCGGCGCCTACAACGGCTATGAGCGCGGCAACGGCTGGTCGTGGGGGGATCAATCCCTCTGCTTCACCGCCCCTGTGGGGGCCGTCATCATCGACAAGAACTGCGCCTACGGTACCGTCACCGCGACCCAGATTGGCCGCCCCGCCAGCGCGAGCAGCCCGGCTGGCGTGCCCATCAGCATCAGCGCAGAAGAGGTGGATGTGATGACCTACGGGGACATGGCCCGCCAGTCCTGCGCCCTCGAGGTGGAGATGGCACGCGGCAACCACTACGACCTGCGCGGCTGTATCGCCCCGAGCAAGGATCCCCAGGGGCTGCGTTTTGCCATCTACGATCTCGAGGCCTGGGGCTGGGACAACATCCGCTGGGCCATGGATCGTGCCGGCATTAGCCACGACGGAGCCCTGCGCCTGACCCATCAGGCCCCGGTCGGCGCCGAGACGCTGGCCAGCCACAGCTCCAAGGCCCTGCCTGAGCTGCTGTCGCACATGCTCAAGCGCTCCGACAACCTCTATGCCGACACCTTCCTCAAGACCGTCGGCCGCCACTACTACAACATGCCGGGCAGCTTCAGAAGCGGCACCAAGGCGGTGCGCGCCATCCTCGGCAAGGTGGGGATCAACCTGGACAACGCCAGCCTGGCCGACGGCTCCGGCCTCTCTGCCCACAATCTGGTGAGCGCCCGCCAGATGCTGGAGGTGCTCGCCTATATCCAGCGCAACGACGCCACCCTGGACTTCATTCGCCTGCTCCCCTCCTCCCAGGTGGACGGCACCCTGGCCTGGCGTGGCTCGGTCACCGCCCCCTTCATGAAGAACCGGGTACACGCCAAGACCGGCACCGTCACCGGGGCCTCCAACCTGGCCGGCTTCATGGACACGGCCAATGGCCAGCGCAAGGCGTTTGTGATGTTTCAAAACTCCCTGTCCCTCGATCCCGCCACCCACGAACGCTATCGCGCCAGCAAGGCGCGCTGGCCCTGGACCACCTTCGAGAAGGGGGTGCTCGAGAGCATCTACCAGAACCAGGCGATTCAGATCGCCGAATAAGGGCATCGGATCTTTGCACTTCCCCACCGGGCTTACCCTCGCTATGCTGGGCGGGCCCGATGAAATTGGAGAATCAACATGTTTGCAGTCATCTTCGGCCGTCCCGGCTGCCCCTATTGTGTTCGCGCCGAGCAGATCGCCGAGACCCTCAAGGCCCAACGCGACGACTTCAACTTCCGCTACGTGGACATCCACGCCGAGGGGATCACCAAGGAAGACCTGGCCAAGAGCGCCGGCAAGCCGGTCAACACTGTGCCCCAGATCTTCCTCGACGAGGTGCACATCGGTGGCTGCACCGATTTTGAGGCCTATGCCAAGGCCAACCTGGGGCTCTACCAGGAGTAAGCCCTCTCACAAAGCAAAAGCCCCGGCCAGATGACCGGGGCTTTTGCTATCAGGAGCCAGGGGCTGGCCACTTACGCCAGGGTGGCGTCAAACCTGACCCGCGACTTGGAGATGAGGCTGTTGCAGCGGTTGCAGAAGTAGTCCACCGCTCCACACGCCTTGAGCCGCTCCAGGGGCTCACCACAATCGGGGCACAGAGGCAGGATCCGCACCAGACGCTGGCAGTGACCACAGGTCACCTCCCGGCCCCGGGTGTCGATCCCCTCCCCGCAACCGGGGCATTGTACCGTGCTCATCGTCACTTCTCCTCAATGTAAACGGCCACCCCGAGGGGCGGCCGTCTGAATTACTTCTTGCTGCCCTTGAGCTTCATCAGGCGCTTGCGCTGACGCTCCTGGCTCAGGGTCAGCACGTTCTTCTTGTTCTCGAACGGGTTGGCCCCCTCCTGGAACTCGATCCGGATCGGCGTCCCCATGATCTTCAGGGACTTGCGGAAGTAGTTCATCAGGTAGCGCTTGTAGGAGTCCGGCAGATCGTCCACCTGGTTACCGTGGATGATGATACGCGGCGGGTTATAGCCACCGGCGTGGGCATACTTCAGCTTGACCCGGCGGCCACGCACCATAGGCGGCTGGTGGTCCTGCTGGGCCATCTGCATGATACGGGTCAGCATGGCGGTGCTGGTACGGCGGGTCGCCGACACATAAGCCTCGTCGATGGACTCGAACAGGTGGCCCACACCGCTGCCGTGCAGGGCGGAGATGAAGTGGACGCGGGCGAAGTCGATAAAGCCCAGACGGCGGTCCAGCTCGCTCTTCACGTCGTCTTTGACCTTCTGATCCAGGCCGTCCCACTTGTTCACCACCAGCACCACGGAGCGACCGGAGTTGAGCACGAAACCGAGGATGCTGAGATCCTGATCCGTGATGGTCTCGCGAGCGTCGATCACCAGCAGGCAGACGTTGGCATCCTCGATGGCCTTGAGGGTCTTGATGACGGAGAACTTCTCCACCGTCTCGTGCACCTTGCCGCGGCGACGTACCCCGGCGGTGTCGATCACCACATACTTCTTGCCGTCGCGCTCGAGGGGGATGTAGATGGAGTCGCGGGTGGTCCCCGGCATGTCATAGACGATGACCCTATCTTCACCCAGCATGCGGTTGGTGAGGGTGGACTTGCCCACGTTGGGACGACCGACGATGGCAAACTTGACCGGCAGATCCGCGTAGCGATCCTGCTTCTCCTCCTCGTCGGAGGGGTTGAACTCCCCTTCCGCCAGCATGCGCACCAGGGCCTCTTCGTCGAACTCCTCCTCGGGCTCCTCGTCACCCTCGCCCTCGGCCACCAGGGCCTCCAGGTGGGGGGCCAGGGCCAGCTCGAGCAGGCTCAGCACGCCGCGGCCGTGCGCCGCCGCGATCTGGTAAACGTCACCCAGTGCCAGGGCATAGAACTCGGCACTGGCAGAGTCCCCGTCGATACCGTCGGTCTTGTTGGCCACCAGAAACACCTTCTTGTGGCACTTGCGCAGGTGCTCGCCGATGGCGATGTCGGCAGCGGTCAGACCGGCACGGGCATCCACCATGAAGAGCACCACATCGGCCTCCTCGATAGCCTGCAGGGACTGCTCGGCCATCTTGAGTTCAATGCCCTCTTCGGAGCCGTCGATACCGCCGGTATCGACCACGATGAATTCCAGCTCGCCCAGCTTGGCCTGGCCATATTTGCGATCCCGGGTCAGACCGGGAAAGTCGGCCACCAGGGCGTCACGAGTGCGGGTCAGGCGGTTGAACAGGGTGGATTTCCCCACATTGGGGCGCCCCACCAGGGCAACAACAGGAGTCATAAAAGCCTCATTATTCGGGTCTTATCCAGGGGCCATACGCGGCTTCGATAAGACGACAAAGGCTCCGGGTCCGAAGACCAGGAGCCGTCAACATACCTTCGGGGTCGGTCAAGGACGCTTGATGGCGTACAGCTTGCCGCTACGGCTCTGGATATAGAGTGTATCCCCGTCCACCAGGGGCGCCGCATAGAGGCCGCTGCTGTCGAGCTCTTGCATTGCCTTGATGGTGCCATCGAAACGATCGATCCAGTAGAGGTAACCCTCCACGTCCCCGACCACCACATAGTCACCCAGTACCACGGGGGCGGTCACGGTGCGGTTCTCGAGCTTGGTATTGGACCAGAGCTCCAGACCGTTACGCTTGTCCACCGCAAACAGATGGCTGCGGCTATCGGTGATAAAGATGTCGGCGCCGCTTACCGCCATGTCGCGGTAGGCAGAGTACTTGCGCTTCCACACCTCGTCGCCGGAGAGCAGCTTGCGCGCGACCAGCTGGCCGTTGTAGGCGATGGCGTAGAGCTCATCACCGGCCACCAGGGGCGTGGCGTCCACATCGACCATGCGATCGAGCTCGGTGGCACCGCGCGGGTCAGCCACCTTGGACTGACGCACCGGCTGGCCGTTGCTCAGCAGGGCAATACCGACACGCCCGTCGGCGCGGCCGTAGAGCACGGCACCGTTGGTGATCACCGGGGTCGCGGCGCTACGCAGGGTCAGGGGCGGCTGCTCTTCGGAGAGGGACCAGAGCTGCTTGCCATCTTCGGAGTCCAGGGCGATCAGCTGGCCCGAGGTGGTCAGCACCACCACGTGACCGTCGGCCACGGCGGGGCTCGCCACCACTTCGCCGGGCACATTGACCTGCCACAGTACCTCGCCCTTCTCCTCGGACAGGGCATAGACTACCCCGTTTTCGGAGCCGAGGAAGATCTTGCCATAGGCCAGGGTCAGACCGCCGGAGAGGCGGGCGCTGCGCTTGTCGGCGTTGATCTCGAGATCCCCCAGATCGACGCTCCACACCTCTTTGCCATTACCGCGCTCGAGGGCGGTCACGTCTCCGTCGCGGGAGGCGGCGTAGATACGGTCCCCGTTGATGGCGGGACGCAGTTGGGAGTAGAAGTCACCGATACCACCACCGATGGAGCTGCTCCAGTCGGTCTTGGCCTGGAAGGCAGACTCTATGGTCGGCAGCGGCGCCATGGGGTTCACGTCTTCGTCACTGCTAAACAGGGAGCACCCCTGCAAGGCCAGGGAGACGGCGGCTCCCAATACCACTTTCTTGAACAGATTACGCATCCTGCTTCTCATCCAGAGCTGGGGCCGGCAGGGCCAGATCATCCATCTTCAGGCGCAGCTCGGGGCTGCTCTGAAGGCCACCCGCATCGGCAGCGGCTTGATAGGCATCGCGCGCCTCTTCCCGCTTGCCCTGGGCCAGCAGAATGTCACCGCGCACCTCGGCCACCTGGGCCTTGAATCCTTCATCCTGCACCTTGGCCAGACGAGCCAGGGCCTCATCGGCCTTGCCCTGTTCGGCCAGGATACGAGCCAGACGCACGGCGGCGATGGCCTGCACGGCGGCATCGCTCTTGTCGGCGATCGGGGTCAGCTGGGTGACAGCCAGGTCCAGCTTGCCCGCCTTGACGGCGGCGGAGGCCAGCTCCAGCGCGGCGAGATCCCCATAGGCATCGCCCTGGTTGGCCTTGATGAAGGCTTCGACCTCCCCGTAGGCCTTCTCGTCACCCTGGGCCAGGGCCATGGTCACCTTGCCGTATTCGGCGGAGGCCTGCTGCATGTTGGAGAGCTGGTGATCGTTGTAGAAACGCCAGCCAAAGAGGCCAGCCAGACCCAGCACGGTACCCGCGACGATCGAGGTGCCGTTCTCCTTCCACCACCCCTTGATGGCCTCAACCTGTTGTTCTTCGGTGGTATAGACTTCCACGTTACTCTCCTTTGTCGGCCAGCAGAGCGATGGCCTCGTCAACCTTGACGGTCACCTGCTCGGCCTGGCCACGCAGATACTTGATGGTCACTTCGCCATTTTGAACCTCGCTCTCGCCGAGGATCAGGGCAATGGACGCGCCGCTCTTGTCGGCACGCTTGAGTTGTTTCTTGAAGTTGCCGCCACCACAGTGGTTCATCAGACGCAGGGTCGGCAGGGCATCGCGCAGGCGCTCGGCCAACATGAAACCGGCTGTCTCGCTCCCCTCGCCCACCATGGCGAGATAGACGTCGACGGCGGGGCGCACATCCTTGTTGAGCTCGAGGGTCTCGAGCAGCAACACCAGACGCTCCATCCCCATGGCAAAACCGACCGCCGGAGTAGCCTGGCCACCGAGCTGCTCGACCAGGCCATCATAGCGACCACCGCCACAGACGGTGCCCTGGGCCCCCAGGCTGCTGGTGACCCACTCGAACACGGTCAAGTTGTAGTAGTCGAGGCCGCGCACCAGGCGCTCGTTCACCTCATAGGCGATGCCGGCAGCCTCGAGCAGGCGCTTGAGCCCCTCGAAGTGAGCACGGCTCTCCTCACCGAGGTAATCCATCAGGCGCGGCGCGTCGGCCAGCAGGGCCTGCACCCGCTCGTCCTTGGAGTCGAGCACCCGCAGAGGGTTGCTGTACATGCGGCGACGGCTGTCCTCGTCGAGCAGATCCTGATGCTGCTCGAGGAAGGCAACCAGGGCATCCCGGTAGGCAGCGCGCTCGCTGCTCTGGCCCAGGGTGTTGAGCTGCAGGGTCACATGATCGGCAATGCCAAACAGGCGCCACAGGCGATGGGTGAGCAGGATAAGCTCGGCGTCGATGTCCGGGCCGTTGAGGCCAAACACCTCGACACCAAACTGGTGGAACTGGCGATAGCGACCCTTCTGGGGACGCTCGTAGCGGAACATGGGGCCCGTGTACCAAACCCGGCGCTCCTGGTTATAGATGAGGCCGTGCTCGATACAGGCGCGCACGCACCCTGCGGTCCCTTCCGGACGCAGGGTCAGGCTCTCGTCGTTACGGTCGCTGAAGGTGTACATCTCCTTCTCGACCACGTCGGTCACCTCACCGATGGCACGCTTGAACAGGGGGGTCTGCTCGACGATGGGCATACGCATCTCGCTGTAGCCATAGCCGGCCATCACCTGGCGCAGGATCTCTTCTACTTTCTGCCAGGCCGGGCTCTGCTCCGGCAGGCAATCATTCATACCGCGAATCGCTTGGATCTGTTTTGCCACGTTGATACTCAAGAAAAAGACGTGAAAATTGGCCGCATTATAGGGACTTTCCCCCACGAGGTAAAACCGGGTTGGAGGGACGAGAAAGCGACCATTCGAAACGGCACGGGCCACCCGAGGTGGCCCGCCATGGATTAACGCTCGTCCACCTGGATCTGGTTGCTCGGATCCAGCATGGCGGCACGGGCACGGATACGCTGCTCCAGCACCGGCACCAGCGCCTTGTTATCGAGCCGGTCGACCCGCTGTCCGCCCTCGTAGAAGGCGCTCTTGTTGGCCGCACCGGCGAGCCCCAGATCCGACACCAGCGCCTCGCCGGGACCGTTCACCACACAACCTATGATGGAGACATCCATGGGCGTGATGATGTCCTCGAGGCGCTGCTCGAGCTCGTTGACCGTACCGATGACGTCGAACTCCTGACGGGAGCAGGAGGGACAGGCGATGAAGTTGATGCCACGGGAGCGGATGCGCAGGGACTTGAGAATATCGAAGCCCACCTTCACCTCCTCCACCGGATCGGCGGCGAGCGAGATGCGCAGGGTGTCACCGATGCCGTCGGCCAGCAACATGCCAAGGCCGATGGAGGACTTCACCGCACCGGCGCGGAAGCCGCCCGCCTCGGTGATCCCCAGATGCAGGGGCTGCTCTATCTGCCGGGCCAGCAGGCGATAGGCGCCGACCGCCAGGAAGACATCGGACGCCTTGACGCTCACCTTGAAGTTCTGGAAGTCCAGCTTGTCGAGGTAGTCCACGTGGCGCAGGGCAGACTCCACCAGCGCCTCGGGGGTCGGCTCACCGTACTTCTCCTGCAGATCGCGCTCGAGCGATCCGCCGTTGACCCCGATACGGATCGGGATGTTGAGATCCCGCGCACAGTCGACCACGGCGCGGATACGCTGCTCGTTGCCGATATTGCCCGGGTTGATGCGCAGGCAGTCGGCACCGTACTCGGCCACCTTGAGGGCGATGCGGTAGTCGAAATGGATGTCGGCGACCACGGGGATGCGGGTCTGCTCCTTGATGAGGCGAAACGCTTCGGCCGCCTCCATGGTGGGCACCGAGACCCGCACGATGTCGGCACCGACCCGCTCGATACGGCGGATCTGCTCGACCGTGGCGGCCACATCCGTGGTCTTGGTGTTGGTCATGGTCTGCACCGTGATGGGGGCATCGCCCCCCACCGGCACATTGCCGACCATGATCTGCCGGGACTTGCGGCGAACGATGGGAGATGCGTGGGAAGACATGGGCATCTTACTCCTGCGGCAGGGTCATACGGGCGGTACGGCCGTTGTTGTAACGGCTCATGTCGATCTCCTGCCCCTTGTATTGAATACGGATGGCCATGGGGGCGCCAATATGCAGGCGCAGGGGCTCCTTCCCTTCCAGCAGCAGCTCGTCATTGGCGCGCTTGAGACCGCTAAACAGGCTCTTGCCACTGGCATCTTTCACATCCAGCCAGCAGTCGGCAGTGAAACTCATCTTGAGCTGGGGCACGGCACTCCCCTGCTCGTCGGCCGGGGCCGGCTCGGGGGACTGGGTAGCGGTCGCCGCACTGGCCACCGGAGCATCACTGTTCGCTGCGCCATCCTCTGGCGCACCGACGGCGACCTCGGCCTCGCTGACATCGCTCAGCGGGGGCTGCTCGGCGGCAGGCAACAACGGCGTTTCGGCCGGAACCAGGTCGGCGGGTGTGGCCTCGGCCGGGGCGGCCGTCTCGCTGGCGGCGAGCTGCTCCTGACCGGCTGCGCGGCGATTGGACTCCTGCCACCACCAGGCCACCAGCAGACCCGCCAGTGCCAGCACCACCAACCAGGTGACGATCTTGAGCCGGCTGTCGCTGGCCTCGCGGCGGGTACGCTTGGAGAAGCTCTGCATGTTGACGCCCTGCACCGGCTCCAGGCCGAGATGGGCATAGGCTTCCAGGATCTTGCCCTCCTCGATACCGACCAGCTTGGCGTAGGTACGCAGATAGCCGCGGATAAAGGTGGGTGACGTGTGTTTGTCGTAAGTATCAGACTCGATGGCCGCAATCAGGGTAAGGCGAAGATGAAGGCGGGATGCGACCTGCTCACGGCTCCAACCCATGGCTTCACGGGCTGTGCGCAGCAACTGGCCTGGGCCAACTACCGGGGAGGAGTCTTGGGAATCAAATTGCTGTTCAGTAGTCATTGGCTAAGTAACGCTTGGCTTGTTGCGAATTGGGAAACTGTTCAACCAGTTGCGAACCATACTGGTGCAATTGGGCTGGCCTGTCGAGAGATTGGGCGAGGCGAAGACGCAACCACAAGCTGGCCGGACTCTCCACCGCCACCTCCCCGTATCGGGTCAGATAGGCCTGGGCATCATCGGGCTTGTTGTGAGTGAGTGAGATATCGGCCAGATCCAACAGCAGGCTCGGTTTGCGCGGATTATACCCCAAGGCCAGACGATAGTACTCACTCGCTTTCTCATTTTTGCCGCTTTGTGTCGCGCAGATCGCCGCATTTTCATAGGTGTCGGCGATCTTGGCGTAGCCGGGCTCAACCACGGTGCGATTGAACATCTGATCCGCCTCATCGTAGCGCTGACGGGCACAGAGGAAGGCACCGTAGTTGTTCATGGCATCGGCGGCATGGGGATCGAGTTCGAGCACCTTGCGATAGCTGCGCTCGGCGGCGGTGTAATCCTTCACGGACTGATAGAAGTAGGCGTAACCCAGATAGACTTCCGGGTTGTTTTCGTCGTATTGCAGGGCGCGGTCGAGGTTGAACTTGGCTTGTTCCGGATTGCCCTTGCGCAGGTATTGCAGACCGAGATCGAGACGGGTCTTGGCGGCCGCCTTGTAATCGGGGCCCATCACCTCATGCTGGGTACCGGTTTGCCCGACATAAGAGGTTTCGGTCACACAAGCGGGCAGTGCCACCAGCACTGCCCCCATCAACAGGATTCGACTATCCATGGTCCATCCCAACGCAAGAGCTTGAAGATTAGACCATTTTGACGGAAATACCCTCTTCTTGCATCCGCTTTTTCATGGTGCGCTTGGTACGGTCGATGACATCGCCGACCAGTTGGCCGCAGGCAGCATCGATATCGTCACCCCGGGTCTTTCGCACGATCACGGTAAAACCGTACTCCATCAGCACCTTGGAGAAGCGATCGATCCGGCTGTTGCTCGGCTTGCCATAGGGGTTACCCGGGAAAGGGTTGAAGGGGATCAGGTTGATCTTGCTCGGGGTATCCTTGAGCGCCTGGGCCAGCTCATGGGCATGCTGCATGTCATCATTGATATGATCGAGCAACACATACTCCACGGTGACGCGACCCTGGTTGGCATTGGATTTCTCCAGATAACGGCGCACGCCGGCGAGGAAGGCCTCAATGTTGTATTTATCGTTGATCGGCATGATCTCGGAGCGCAGCTTGTCGTTGGGCGCGTGCAGGGAGATGGCCAGCGCCACGTCGATCTGCTCGCCGAGCAGATCCAGTGCCGGCACCACCCCGGAGGTGGAGAGGGTGACCCGACGCTTGGAGAGACCAAAGCCGTAGTCATCGAGCATCAGCTTCATGGCCGGTACCACGTTGGCCAGGTTGAGCAGGGGCTCACCCATCCCCATCATCACCACGTTGGTGATGGGGCGCTTGCCCCCCACGACCTTGGCCGCACGCCACACCTGACCGATGATCTCGGAGACCCGCAGGTTGCGGTTGAACCCTTGCTGGGCGGTGGAGCAGAACTTGCACTCGAGGGCACAGCCCACCTGGGAAGAGACGCACAGGGTGGCGCGATCTTCTTCCGGAATGTAGACGGTCTCGACCTCTTGATCTCCCACCTGCAGGGCCCACTTGATGGTGCCATCGGAGGAGCGTTGCTCGCGGCTGATCTCGGGGGCGCGGATCTCGGCGATGGCCTTGAGGCGCTCGCGCAACACCTTGTTGACGTTGGTCATCTGATCGAAATCGTCGCAACCGAAGTGATAGATCCACTTCATCACCTGATCGGCACGAAACGGCTTTTCGCCCAATTCGACGAAGAAGGCGCGCAGTGCATCGCGATCCAGATCCAGCAGGTTGGTTTTCATTTCGCTCATCAGAACCTCAGACAAATTGACAGACCCCGTAAAAAGGGCGCGGCATTGTACAAATAATGGTGGTGCCTTTCCACCCACAGAACAACCGGGAATAGAGAAAAAGCAAGGGGGGGAGCCCAGGCTCCCCCCCTCGTTACCACGCCGGATTAACCGCGCGGGCAGATTTCGTTGTCACCGAAGAAATAGGCGATCTCGCGAGCGGCAGAGGCCGGGGCGTCGGAGCCGTGTACGGCGTTGCGATCGATGCTCTCGGCGAAGCAGGCGCGCAGGGTGCCGGCCAGGGCCTCTTTCGGGTTGGTGGCACCCATGATCTCGCGGTGACGGCGGATGGCCTCTTCGCCTTCCAGCACCTGTACCATGACGGGACCGGAGGTCATGAAGTTGACCAGACCCTCGAAGAAGGGCTTACCTTCGTGCTCGGCATAGAAGCCCATGGCCTGTTCACGGGTCATGTGCAGCATCTTGGCGGCAACAATACGCAGGCCGGCGGTTTCAAAACGGTTGTAGATGGCACCGATCAGGTTCTTGCTGACGGCATCCGGCTTGACGATGGAGAAGGTACGTTCGATAGCCATTATGTTCTTTCCTTAACTGCAGAGGGTTCTTGTTGTAATCCGTTTGCGGGCGCGATTATACGTAAAGAAAAAACGGAAAAACACACAAAAATTCAACCTTTCCTTAAAATCGAAGCTCATTTGAACAACATCACGACCTGTGATGCCACTCCTTGATACCAGAAAACGGCCAATTGCACACGAATAGCGCATCGGTATCGTGAAAGAGATCGAAAAGGGGACGAGCAGCGGGCCCGGGAGAAGCGCAGAAAAAACCCCGCCACTGGGCGGGGTAAAGCAAGCAACACTCCGGTTTCCCGGAGAAAGAGTTCAGGCTGTCGACTCACCACTCCCCGGCACCACGCTTGGGGAGCGATGACCATCACACCTCCTCCACGGCAGAGGCCGCAAAGGAACCATGCTGACATTCGACGGTGAAAGAGACTAAAGTGGAGTCCCCACTTAAGGAAATGATTTATTAGCATTACATTATGCACAAAACGAATTTACGAGGACTTGACCTCAACCTGTTGGTGATCCTTAAGGTGCTGCTCGATGAGTGCAACACCACCAAGGCAGCCGAGCGACTGGCCATGAGCCAACCCGCCGTGAGTCGTGCACTGGCCCGGCTGCGCACCATGTATGACGATCCCCTGCTGGTGCGGACCCCCCAGGGAATGGAGCCGACCGCCAAGGCTCTGCTGCTGCGACAACCCCTGCGCGAGATATTGCAGTCAGTCGAGCAGACCCTGCTCCCACCGGCGCCGCCCGAGCCCACCGAATTTACCGGTACCCTGCGCATCGCCGCTCACACCTATATGGAGTACGTGATCCTGCCCGGCCTCATCGAGCAGCTCCATCAGGAGGCCCCTCACCTCACCCTTCATATCATGCCCCTCGGTGCCGATTATGAGCGCCTGCTCGACGAGGGCACGGTGAGCATGGTCATTACCAAGCAAGATGAGGTGCCCAGCCGCTTCGAGCAGATTCGCCTGCTCGAGGACCGGCTGATCTGTGTCGCCAGCAGGCAGCACCCCTGCGCGGGCCAGCGGATCGACTACGAGGCCTTTGCCAACGCCGATCACCTGCTGGTTGCCCCGCGTGGCTCGGAGGGGGGCGTCCTCGACGAGATCCTGCTCAGGGAGGGGTTCAAACGTCACACCCAGCTCATCGTGCAGAGTTTTCTCTCGGCTCCCTTTATCCTCTCTCGCTCGGGGCTGCTGCTCACCTCGCCAGCCCGGGTGCTCGCCCCCCTGATGGAGCATCTGGAGCTGACCGAGATAGCGACCCTCTTCCCGCTGCCACGCTTTGCCATCAGCCAGATCCGCCACCGGCGGGATGAAGGAGACGCACTGCTTAACTGGTTCTCGGGCAGACTAAGACGCTGGTGCGCCGATCTGCAGACCGTGTGACGGTTGCCTGGCCGCCCTGCCGATGCCAGAATCGGTCGCTTCGAGGAGAGTAAGTGGAGAACACAATGCAAGTGGTGATGTACGGGATCAAGAACTGCGAGATATTATTGTTGAAAATGCCGAATTAATGATACAAAAAAGCCCAAGCTAGGCTCGGGCTAAAGACTCAAAAGCTACTGTTTCTCATCGTCTTTCTGACCATCTCCAATAATCATCTCGGGTTTCGAACGATGAATCCTATCAATCAGGAAGTGCATTCCTAAAACCGTCGTGAACAATATATTCCAAAGAGTTAAGAGATAGAGTGTCGCTAGAACCATTTTCCAAAAAGGATACTCTATGCAGAAGCTATGTATTGTTCCTGACGCTAACTGTACCAAGCCACCAGCGAAGTACATTGCAATGCTCATGAATGCAAGATAACCAAATAGGTAACTCAGGAAACTGCGTCTGCTCAGAGCTAAACCACGCAATTTGGGTCTATCAGACCCTTCCATGAGATCATCCATGCCCTCACGGTTAAAGGTTGCCACAGCAGCCATTGAAGCAATGTAAAAACCAGATAATATCTGCAAAATCCCATTTGATAGAGAAATGATGCTGTCTTTTCCGATAAATGAAATCGGTTGTGGCAGAAAAACGTAAATCACCAGAATGCTCATCGCGGCAAAAATCAGCGGTAAGCCAAAATCGAACCACCTTTTCTCGGTGCTCGATATCAACACATAGTGCAGCGGCTTTAAGAGCTTATCCACGACAAACATAAATCACCTTTTCTTAAGTATTTTCAACATCTTATGATTAAGATCTGGATGAATTGAGTCTTGGCAATGCAGAATTTGTTCTGACAGAACAACATGCTCTGTCCTCACAAAGCTAGATGCAAGGTAATCATCTCGTCTCGCATCCAATTGAATTCCTTTTCTCCGTTTATCACCATCCTCGTACATCAAACGTAGCCCTGTGTACTCGGTATTTTGAAAATGACCTACTGTTTTTCTCACTAATGCCATTGCTTTTTCTGCACGAGTTTTTGGCGTTTTGATCATCAGCCGAGTTTCTTCGACCCTCAAGTCTCCATCATCATCCAAAACAGCATTCTTTGACTTTTGCACTACAGTGAACCCCAACAGCCAGCCATCTTTTAAGCAATCAGAAATACTTTGGCCTGCTAATGGCTGCAATGAAATGCTAGGTCGACATTTAACCGTAGAGCGTTTACTACCGTTAACTCGTTCAAACTCAAGTGATACAGCATCCGCCATGAAAGATGTCATACAGGCACCGATCAGCGTCTTCGTGACTCCGGGAACCTCCTCAAAAACAGCGGCGTAAATGTCTGAAAATGAAGCATTTATTGGATCAAGAGCAATTACGAGATGTGCCGTTGCTGCCACTCCCTCACCATCACCTTTTTTCACTACTCGTGATTCACCAGTAGCAAGTTTTGCAAACGCAGGGTCGGAAACACCGCTATCAGACAACTGGAAAAGCAGCGTAAGAGCATTCGGATCAGATACATCATAACTAATGATGCGTAAGACTGATTTTTCATTGTTAAACGGGTATACAGCTTTACCGCTATCAATCAGCTTGATGAAAAATGGCAAGCATTTTCTCAGGGGCATATCTGGAGCATCTTTGGGAATCCGCCCCATTTCTAGCTCACAATCAATCACATAGCGACTATAGTCATCAAGCAGCATTCTGTATCCGTTCCAAAAAGTTAATGGTTGGGCAAGTGTATATCCATGTAAAAGCTATGGAAAGCAAACTATAAGGGCTACATGGAGCCCTTAACGATACGATGCACACTTGAACCGCTAATCCCTAAACGTCTAGCTATCGCAGCTTTTGGTTGTCCTTGTGAAACCAAATACAGCACTTCATCACGCTTCTCCATAGCTGTCGGCTTCCGGCCCTTGTAGACCCCTTTTGCCTTTGCCAAGGCGATCCCTTCCGCCTGACGCTCCAGCATGATTTCCCGCTCGAACGTGGCGATAGCTCCGATCATCGTCAGCATCAGCTTGCCTGTCGGAGTGGCCGTGTCGATGCCCAGATTCTGGATCTGCAATGTTACCCCTTTGGCGTGTAGCTGGTCTGTGATCTCCAGCAAGTGCCGGGTGTTCCGGGCCAGACGATCCAATTTTGTCACTTTTAGCACGTCTCCAGAGCGGACGAATTCGAGCATTGCCTGTAGTTGCGGCCTATCCGTCTTGCTACCGCTGACCTTCTCGTTAAAGACTTTTTCGCACCCCGCCAGAGCTGCCAGTTGCTGCTCCAGCGATTGCCCCGTGGTCGAGACACGGGCATACCCGATGATTGCCATGATGGCCTCCCAATAGGCTCAAGACCCTGCAAGAAAAACGTGTCAAAACTCGAAAACCAACCCGTGTGACAGGGGTTGCCGAGGGGCTTCCGGTCTGTCACACGGGCATGGTCTATTGAGCGTCCGGCTCCTTCGGCGGGGTCGGCGGTGTCTGCATCGAGTTGACGGCCTCCTTGATGAGGACGCCTAAGGCTGCCAGCAGTGCCGCCTCCAACGCTTTCAGTAACGGGTTTCCTTGCTGCTCATTCATACGCCTTCTCCTTGCTGGATGGCTCCCGACAAGGGGCCAGATGTGATGTATTCCATGGGGTTCTCCTATGGTGTAGATCTCCATCTCGCTTATACCGGCGTAGGGTCTGAATGTTGCCTGCTCGTTTTCCTTGTGCTGGTGGGGTTTGGGATTATTTTTGCCGGGCAATCAACCGGGCGGGATCGTTGCCATCTTCTTGATTTGTCTCCTTCGGGTGGCTCGTAGGCTCCCCCCTCGGTGCAGTAAATAGATAAGTCTCTGAGTAACAAAACGGGTATCTATATCGGGCTGGAACAGGCGACACACCAGACACATGCCGCCGAAAAGCCCATGAACACGTTGTTGGATGTGTCGGTGAGACTCAAATTGACCAGACACATCACCCCAAAATGTGTCGATTGGCCGTCACTCGCGGCGGGGTTAGACGGTGATAGGCCAGATTACCGCTATGCCTCTGACTCAACCGCCAGCCAAGCCGCTCTGCTATCGCTTTAAGGTCTCGTCCCGGCTGAGCTGGATATCGTAGATACCCGGCTGGATCGCAGGTATAAGCACTCTGGGCAGAATCTCGCGTGATATCAAGATGTCGGCCATCGCCCGGCTCTGCCATAGCCATCAACAGCCCTTGCAGGTACTCCTCCACGCTTAGGATGCATCCCTGAGCACGACAGATGGTGGCCCACAGCTCTTGTTCCTCGTGCCGTATCCTGAGCGGTCTGAGGCCCGTCTGCTGCTCGATGTAGGCATCACGCTGGTGGTCTGCTTGGCGGTTCGCTGGCTCCAGATGATAGGCTTCATCAAACTCCAGCAAGTACACCTCCTGCCGGATCGGTTTGTCAAAATACTTTCCGTCTAGGTCGAACCACTGCAAATCGACTCGGAAATCTATTCGGTAGGGGCCGCAAGAGAATTGCGGGATCACTTCGATGCGCAAACCCGGCTGCTGTTCTTCAAAATAAGCACACAGCGACACTAGGTACTCTGTGTAAAATGCTGCCTCATAGCGGCTCTGACCTTCCTCTCGTGGTAATGATTGTCCGGTCAACCGCTCGATTTCCGCTATCAACACTGCGTTCAGGTGAAAGCTGGGGCCATAGGTCAACACAGCCAAGGCTTGTAAGGGAGTCCACGTCCCCAATCCATTACCGGGTTCGGGAATCTCCGGCAGGTCGAGCCCCTGCACCTGCCGGAGGTTGGCGATTGCCCGCCTGACGTACTGACTGTAACGCCCATTGAAGCCAGGTATCTGTGACAGCAATGCTCTTGGGTCGATGATCCCCTGTGAATGGTGCCCAACAAAGATACCTACCACGCCAAACTCCCCTTGTAATGCCTTCACTTTGACTCTTGTAAACTCAAATCCTCGAACTCATCATCCAGACCGCTGGACACATCTTTCCGGTGGAGATCATATTCCTCGATCTCGCCCTTCACCCACGCAGCATCAATGTAGGGCTCTTCCGAGGTTGTCCTTAACAACTCCTCCCCGCTGAGATCTCTAACGCTACTGCCTGCCAGCTTGGGCTTAAAAGCCTGCTCAAGTACGATTGAGCCATCAATGTCCTTAAACACAGCAGCCAGATCAAAACCGTCATAGTGAAGCCTGATTTCTTGTAAAACAGCCTTCAGTTGAGCATTGAATTGTTGTCGTTGCTCTGTGCTTTTCAAGTCCTTAGGTTGAATCAACCGACCCAGCGTTTTTTGTGATAGCTCTCTATCCATGATTTCGCTTTCAAGCTGAGCTATGTGCTCTTCTAACGCTTGGCAATTCGCTTTATGTGATAGAAATATCTCACGAAAATCAGCGTCATCATCGTTGTCCACCATGGATTCGGCTGCCTTTTTTCTCTTCTTGATCCCAATTTCAAGCTGCATTTGAAGCTCAGCCAATTCCTCTTTGAGTGCTACTGTCTTGGCATCCTCAGGCCGTCTTTGTTTCATGACATCTGATAACAAGCTAGCCGCTTGTAACAACTGAAGTTCAATCTTCTCATGGAGCAGGTTAGGTAACTTGCATCCTGCAACCTGACGCATAGGGCAAATGAGGTAATTTCGGGGGCTTCCTGCTTTTCCCTTGTTGTTGAAACGAAGAGGCTCTCCACACTGGCAGCGAAGCACACCGCTGAAAAGGTTGTTAAACCGTCCTTTACGGTAGGAACCACTATGGTTGTTTCTCTGACTGATAATGTGGTGCACATCCTTGAATAAAGACCTGCTCACTATCGCGGGGTAATAGCCGACTATTGGTTCCCCATCAGGGATCCGCTCACCCTTCTCGATGATATGCGGCTGGAATTCGCCGATAACCGCTCGACTCTTGATGACAGCCTGAATCCCAGCCGGACGCCAGTCAGTCATCTTACCGAAGGTCTTGTATCCCTTACTCCTGAAAGCCTTGGCAATTTGCTCATAGCCGCAGCCTGATTTGGCCATCTCAAACATTTCATTCACAATGGCAACTCGTTCGGCTATGGGAACGATCCTACCCTCCTCCCATTCCAGCCATGATGGCAAGCGGGAGTTTTTCATCACCTTATTGTTTTCTCTGGCCTGTTTACGACCTTTTTCCCAAGCCTCACGACTGCGATCACTCTTAGTTTCTGACTCGTTGTTCGCACGAACCATAAACATGATAGAGAGCAGCAGGTTTTGCGTCTCAACTTGCCCTTTGCGATACACAGCCTTGTCGTCAAGCGTAACGACAACGACACCTGCATTGATGAGGCCAAGGAACTGTCCCAAAGCCTCCTCCACCGCCTGTCGACTCAGGCGATCCACTGATTCAACCAGCAGGTAAGACCCCTGCTCAATCACTCCGCTCTTCACTGCCTCCAAGAAACGACCTAACGCACCTTCCATCATGTTAGCGCCACGGAATGCACTGACCCCACGGTCGTCAATCGTATCCTCCACCAGCGTTAGATTGTGCTCTGTACAGTACTCCTTGGCCTTTGCAAGCTGACGACGATAGCTATCACCTTGGGCTTGTTTAGGGGTACTGAATCGAATGTAGGAGTACGCCTTCGGGGGATGGCTCATGACAAATCCTCTGGTTTTAACTGCCCACACAGCAGGTAAACAAGGTGGAAAACTAAGGTAAGATGAGGCTATCATCGAAAAGGCACTTTCATCAATAATCAAATTGGTTATTTTTGACCTAATGCTGATGACCACTATAGTGAGCTATCCCGGCTGATGACCGACCTCCCGCAGCTACGTTTCCCTGCATGGTGATCGCCTGTATGCTACTGCCCATCAAACGGAACACGGTGAACCCCATGGAAAACAAGAGCGAATGTAAAGTTGTACTTTACGGCATTTCCCCTAAAAACTGCGACACCATCAAGAAGGCCCGCAAGTGGCTGGAGGCGGCCGGCATCGACTACCGCTTTCACGATGTGCGCGCCGATGGCCTCGATGAGGCGGCGCTGGATGGCTGGCTCGACACCCTCGGCTGGGAGGCCCTGCTCAATACCCGTGGCACGACCTTCCGCGCCTTGCCCGATGACCAAAAGGCCGATCTCGACCGGGAGCGCGCTCGTGCCCTGATGCTGGCCCAACCGGCCATGATCAAGCGCCCCGTGCTGCAACTGGGGGACGCCTTCCATCTCGGCTTCAAGGCCGAGCAATACCAAACCCTGTTTCATACCCAAGGATGACCCCGATGTCTGATGTCATCGAGCTGGCCAAGGAGTTGATCCGCCGCCCCTCCGTCACCCCCCTCGACGAGGGGTGCCAAACCCTGATGGGCGAGCGCCTCGCCGCCCTCGGTTTCGTACTCGAACCCATGGTGTTCGAAGACACCACCAACCTCTGGGCACGCCGCGGCAATGATGGTCCCCTCTTCTGCTTTGCCGGCCACACCGACGTGGTGCCGGCCGGCCCCCTGGAGAAGTGGCGCACCCCGCCGTTTGAGCCAACCCTCGAGGAGGGCATGCTCTATGGTCGCGGCGCCGCCGACATGAAGGGCTCCCTCGCGGCCATGGTGGTGGCGGTGGAGCGCTTCGTCGCCGCGCACCCGGAGCACCCTGGCTCCATTGCCTTCCTCATCACCTCTGACGAGGAGGGGCCCTTTATCAACGGCACGGTACGCGTGATCGAGACCCTCGAGGCGCGTGACGAGAAGATCACCTGGTGCATCGTCGGTGAGCCCTCTTCCACCGCCCAGGTGGGGGACGTGGTGAAAAACGGCCGCCGTGGTTCACTCACCGGCGATCTGCTGGTCAAGGGGGTACAGGGGCATGTGGCCTACCCCCACCTGGCGGATAACCCGATCCATCGTGCGGCGCCGGCCCTGGCCGAGCTGGCCGCCACCGAGTGGGATCAGGGCAACGACTTCTTCCCCCCCACCAGCTTCCAGATCGCCAATATCGGCGGTGGCACCGGCGCCTCCAACGTCATTCCGGGCGAACTCAGCGTGCAGTTCAACTTCCGCTTCAGCACCGAGTCGACCGCCGAGGGGCTCAAGGAGCGGGTCGACAGCCTGCTGGCTCGCCATGGACTCGATTACGAGCTGAGCTGGACCCTCTCCGGCGAGCCCTTCCTGACCGACACCGGCGCCCTGCTCGACGCCACCGTGGCCGCCATCGATGCGGTCAACGGCCAACGTCCCGCGCTGCTGACCACGGGGGGAACCTCGGACGGGCGCTTCATCGCCCCGACCGGCGCCCAGGTGATCGAACTCGGGCCGGTCAATGCCACCATCCACAAGGTCAACGAATGCATCAAGGCAAGCGATCTGGATCTGCTGGCCGACATGTACCAGGGCGTGCTGGAGCGCCTGCTGGCATGACCCCGGAGCAGTTGATCGGCATCGATGACCAGCATCTTATCCTGCTGGGGAGTGGCCCCCACCGCCTGGCCCCGGAGACGGCTCACGCCTTCGCCGCCATGCAGCAGGCGGCCAGCGCCCAGGGTCACAATCTGCAGCCGGCCTCGAGCTGGCGCAGTTTCGAGCGCCAGCTCCTCATCTGGAACGGCAAGTGGCGCGGTGAGCGGCCCCTGCTTGGCGCACAGGGAGAGCAGCTCGACGTGACCACCCTCAGCAACGAGCAGAAACTCGAGGCGATCCTGCGCTGGAGCGCTCTGCCCGGCATCAGCCGCCACCACTGGGGCACGGATCTCGACATCTATGACCCCGACCGCCTGCCCGAGGGCACAGGGCTGCAACTGGAGGCCTGGGAGTATGAGGCAGGAGGCTGGTTTGCCGAACTCTCCCTCTGGCTGCAGGCGCACATGGGGGAGTTCGGCTTCTTTCTTCCCTATCGTGGAACCCGGGGGAGAGTGGCCTACGAGCCCTGGCATCTGAGCCATGCCCCCCTTGCCCGGGGCCTGCAAATCGACCGCCATGTGCTGGCCAAACGGCTGGCCATGAGCGACATTGAAGGCAAGGCGCTGATCCTGGACCGACTCGATGAGATCATCGAGCGCCACTGCGCCATCAGCGGGGAGGAGGAGCGATGAACCTGTGGCTGTGGATTGGCATCCCCCTGCTCTTTGTACTTGGGGTCTTTCTTAACGCAATCAAAGATATGCGTCGCCTTGAGAAGGAGCTGCCCAAATACAAGGACAAGATCCGCGAGGTCAAGGACGATGAGGAGGATTGACCTTCGTCCATAAAAAAACCGGAGCCCATGGCTCCGGTTTTTCGTCTCGCAAGCCTTACAGGCTGGAGGCGTTTTCCTTGAGGTACTTGGCCACGCCTTCGGTGGAAGCCTGCATACCCTGCTTACCCTTCTCCCACTGAGCCGGGCACACTTCGCCGTGCTCTTCGTGGAATTGCAGGGCATCGACCATGCGCAGCATCTCGTCGATGTTACGGCCCAGCGGCAGATCGTTGACGACCTGATGACGCACGACGCCATCCTTGTCGATCAGGAAGGAGCCACGGAAGGCAACACCGGCCTCCGGATGCTCTACGTCATAGGCCTTGCAGATGTCGTGCTTGACGTCGGCAACCAGCGGGTACTTCACCGGGCCGATGCCACCGTCTTCGATCTTGGTGTTACGCCAGGCGTTGTGGCTGAACTGAGAGTCGATAGAGACGCCGATCACTTCTACACCACGGGCCTTGAACTCGGCATAGCGGTGATCGAAGGCGATGAGCTCGGAGGGGCAGACAAAGGTGAAGTCCAGGGGATAGAAGAACAGAACTGCCGGCTTGCCTTTGATATGGGAAGAGAGATTGAAGCTGTCGACGATTTCGCCACTACCCATGACGGCGGCGGCGGTAAAATCGGGAGCGGGACGGCCTACCAGTACCATATTCGTATCCTCATCGATTAGAGTTGCGATTCATACGCCGAGCCATGTTTCGTTTGAAGCGACTCAACGTTGACCGGGACAATAATATAGTCCCGGTGTTAAATTAGTGAAATGGAATTATTTAGATAGCATTAATCGGTTTACTCTATGCAACGTTGGCCAAGCCTGAAACAGCTGCAGTACCTCGTCGCCCTGGACGAGCAGAAGAACTTTAACCGTGCCGCCAAGGCATGCCATGTGAGCCAATCCACCCTCAGTACCGGCATCCAGAACCTCGAAGAGATGATGAACCTGCAACTGGTCGAGCGGGATCACAAGAGCTTCATCATGACCCCCATCGGCAGCGAGATCGTCGAGCGGGCGCGCAGGTTGCTCTCCGATGCCCGCGACATGATGGAGCTGGGGCAGCATCAGGGCGGGGTGATGCAGGGGATGATTCGCCTGGGTTGCATTCCCACCATAGCCCCCTTCCTCCTGAGCCGCTTGGTCAAGGCGTGTGGACAGAGCTATCCCGAGCTGGAGCTGCTGCTGCGCGAAGACACCACCGCCAACCTGCTCAAGCTGCTCGAGCAAGGGGAGCTGGATCTGCTGATCCTGGCCCTGCCCATCGACGTGGGCGGTTTTCACTGCAAGTCGGTCGGCAGCGATCCTTTCAAGATGGTGATGCGCCAGGAGATGGCCGACCGCCTGCACATGCCGCTCGACTATCGCGAGCTGCCCAACCAGAGCATCTTCCTGCTCGAGCGGGAGCACTGCCTGACCGATCATGCGGTCAGCGCCTGCCGCCTGCGTGACAAGGATAAGATCAACCCCTTTGCGGCCACCAGCCTGCACACCCTGGTCGAGATGGTTGGCGCCGGCCTTGGCACCACCTTCCTGCCGCAGATGGCCATCGATGCAGGTATCCTCAACAACAGCGATCTCATCGCCATCCAGCCGCCGGGGGAGCAGGCCTCCCGGGAGATTGGCCTGGTCTGGCGCCCCAGCACCACCCGGGTGCAGACCTTCTACAAGTTGGCCGAGCTGCTCAAGCCCCTTGTCTGTCCGACCAGTCAAGAGGTCGTACCTGCCTGACCCCTAACGAAAGAAGCCACCCTGAGGTGGCTTCTTTGCATTGGCACTCATCTCGCTTAGTCGCGGGCCGAGGCCATCTCCCCCTGCTCGGAGTGCATCGGCAGGATGAGGTTGAGCAAGATGGCGGCAATCGATGCCAGGCCGACACCGGCCAGGGCAAAGTCACCGATCTTCATCTCCAGAGAGCCGATGCCGACGGTCAGGGTGATGGCGACGATGGCGATGTTACGCGCCAGACCCAGATCTACCTTGGACTCGACCAGGGTCTTGAGACCGATGGCGGCGATGGATCCGAACAGCAGCAACATGATACCCCCCATCACCGGCATGGGGATGGAGGTGAGCAGGGCGTTGAACTTGCCGAAGAAGGCCAGGATGATGGCAAACACGGCGGCCCAGGTCATGGTCACCGGGTTGAAGTTGCGGGTGATCATCACGGCGCCGGTCACTTCGGCATAGGTGGTGACGGGGGGACCACCGATCAGGCCGGCGAAGCAGACGCCGAAGCCATCACCGGCCAGGGTGCGATGCAGACCCGGCTCCTTGGTGTAATCCTTGCCTGTCACACCACCGATGGCCAGCACGCCGCCGATGTGCTCGATGCAAGGGGCGATGGCCACCGGCAACATAAACAGAGCGGCGGCCCAGTTGACCTCGGGAGTCACGAAGTGGGGCATGGCCAGCCAGGGGGCGCTCACCATACCGTCGAAGTTCACCTCTCCCATCAACACGGCGGCCACATAGCCCGCCACCACACCGCTCAAGATCGGGATAAGCTTGACCCAGCCCTTGCAGAAGACGGCGGCGATCAGGGTCACGGCCAGCGAGATGCCGGCCAGGGTCAGGGCGGTGGAGAGGGGCATCACCTGCTCGCCACCGGCGCGGCCCATGGCCATGTTGCACGCCACCTGGGCCACCGACAGACCGATCACCATGATCACGGGGCCAATGACCACGGGAGGCAACAGGCGGTTTACCAGTCCCATGCCACGCACCCGGATGATGCCGGCCAGAATGAAGTACATGAAACCGGCGGCAAACAGCCCAAACATGGTGGAGGGCAGTCCCCAGGTCTGGGTGGCATAGATGATGGGAGCGATAAAGGCGAAGCTGGAGCCAAGGAAGATGGGAACCTGGCGACGGGTGCAGAGCTGGAACAAGAGGGTGCCGACACCGGCGCCAAGCAGCGCCATCGAGGGGTTGAGTCCGGTCAGCAGGGGCACCAGCACCATGGCGCCAAAGGCCACGAACAGGATCTGGAGCCCGGCGACACTTTGCTTTATGTGGGAAAACATGTGCATCCTTGGATTTTTCGTCGAAGATGTTAAAAACATCATTTTTCTATTCGACTCAGGAATTTTTCGTGATGTGCATCGGCATCATTGCCTGAATGACCATCACTTCCTGCTTGTGGGGGGCATGAAACCGCTATTTTGGAGGGGATTCGTTGCTGCAAGCATCGAGAACGCGATTTTACGCACTTTAATCTCACTTGCCAATCGTTTTGCTGCCACCCAGTGATCTTTCCCTCCTCTCCTATACTCCAGGTTACGACTCTGCAGAGGTGAGGATATGTCATGAAAACCCGTCACCCCCTGTCTCGGCGCCATTTGTTACTCAGTGGTGCAATCGCCTTGGCCCTCTACGCGATGCCGGTCACCTATGACTTCGAGCAGGGACACTGGCAACCCAATGCGGCCTTTGCCAAGTGCTGTTTTACCGGCGACACCCAGGTGCGAATGAGCGATGGCTCACGCAGGGCAATTGCGACCCTGCGCGCCGGTGATCGGGTGATGTCCGCCACAGGAAGGAGTAACCGAGTCCTGGCGGTGGAGTACGTCATACTGGGTAACCGGCTACTCTACGGCCTCAATGGGCTGGCGCCGTTTTTTACGGCCGAACACCCCTTCCTGACCCGACATGGCTGGGCAGCCATTCATCCCGCCATGACCCGACAGGAAAATCGAAGCCTGAACGTGCGCCCCCTGCTTTGTGGCATGGTGTTGCAAGGTTGGAGCTCACAGGCTTGTGAAGAGGGGGCTCTCGCCCTCTCACCGGAGCCTGACGAGATCCCGCTCACCACCCTCTATCAGCTCAAGACTGACCCTCTCACCCCGCTATTCAACCTCAGGCTGGATGGCGACCACACCTATTTCGCCCAGGATCTCGTGGTCCATAACAAAGATGGTGAAGGCGGTGGTGGAGGCAGCAGTGGCAGTGACGGAGGAGGAAGCGACAGCGATGGCGGCAGCAGCGGCAGTGACGGCGGAGGAAGCGACAGCGATGGCGGCAGCAGTGGCAGTGACGGAGGAGGAAGCGACAGCGATGGCGGCAGTCATCATGACGGTCACGATGACGGCACCCATGGCGAAGGGGAACATGCAGGAGGCGAGCACCATGCTGGCGGTGAACACCACGCCGGTGGTGAACGCCATGGAGGAGGAGCACGTCACGCGGCTGGCCGCGGACTCGGCAATGGGTTAGCAGATAATCCCGGCGAAGCCATCGATGCCAACGGCAACACATTAAGGGGGGATGGCACCCTCGACGATAACGGCAGCGACCTCGACGCCGGCGGCAATAAGCTGAGGGGAGATGGTACCCTCGACGATGAGCAGGAAAGGCAAGCGCTCGAGAGCGGTTTTAAGCAATAGGAGAAGATGATGCGAACGCTGATCCCATTACTGACTCTCTGGCTGGCAGCATGTGCCAATCAAAATCAGCCTCCCCTGTATCAGGAGATGAATGAGGCGGATGTACGCCTTGCCAACCAGACATTGCAACAAGCGCTGCAGGAGCGTTCCAAAGGGGAGACGCTCACCTGGAGCAATGTAGAGAACCGCCACTTTGGTAGCATCACTCCCCTTCGGACGTTCCGCCAACAAAGTGGCCTCTACTGTCGCGACTACCGGGAAGATCTCTACATCGGTACTCGCCATCAGACTTGGCAGGATACCGCCTGCCGCCATCATAGCGGGCGCTGGCTCCCCCTGCGAGGATAGGGATGGCATGAGCCATCCCTTGTCAGGTCACACCTTGCGATAAGGCAGGTAGAGGGGCTCCCACATATGGCTGAGGAGATGCTGCTCGAGATCCTGGCCGATCAACGGATGACCCGGATCCCGGCGCACGATTTCTCTGAGCACGGCGGTTGCCACATGAACCGAGATGGCGCGCAGATCGCGGATCGGCGGGTAAACGGTACCCTGCTCCAGATCCTTGATGGCGACGCACTCCGAGAGGGCAAACGCTGCGGTGGTGAACATGTCGGGGGTAATCTCGCGTACCTGCCCGACAATGGCGGCCAGCCCCACCCCCGGGAAGATGAAGACGTTGTTACCCTGACCGATCCGCACCTGCTTTCCTTCATATTCAACCGGTGCGAAGGGGCTGCCGGTGGCAACGATGGCGCGCCCCTGGCTCCAGCGGTAGATATCCTCGGGCAGCGCCTCACAGTTGGCGGTGGGGTTGGAGAGGGGGAAGACCATGGGGCGTTCGCTGTGCTCGAGCATCAGCTGAATGTGTTGCTCCTCAAAGGCGCCACCGGATCCGCTGGTGCCCAGCAACACGGTGATGGGCACATGGCGCAGCACATCGGCGAGATTCGCCCGGCCCGGTTGTTCCGTCTGCCACTTGGCCAGCAGGGTACCCGACTTGGCGTAGCGGCGCTTGTACTCATCGAGCCCCTCGCGGTTGTCACACACCAACCCCTGGGTGTCGAGGATATAGATGCGATCGCGCGCCGCCTGGGGATCGAGCCCCTCGCGAATGAGACCGGCGCAGATCTGATCGGCCACCCCCACCCCACCGGCGCCGGCGCCATAGACCAGGTAATTCTGGTGGGCCAGGGTTTCTCCCTTGGCCTTGACGGCACCAATGATGCCGGCCAGCACCACGGCCCCTGTGCCCTGAATGTCATCGTTAAACGAGGGGTGCGCCTGCTGATAGCGAGCCAGATTGTCAAAAGCGTTGGACTTGCTGAAGTCCTCCCACTGCAGCACGGCGTTGGGGAAGTGGCGACGCACCCCCTGAACAAACTTGTCGATGAAGGCTTCATACTCCTTGCCACGGATCCGCTTGTGCGGCTGACCCAGATACATGGGATCATCGAGCAGCGTCTGGTTGTCGGTGCCCACGTCGAGGGCAATGGGCAGACAGCAGGCAGGATGAATGCCGGCAGCCAGGGTATAGAGGGAGAGCTTGCCGATGGGGATACCCATGCCGCCGACCCCCTGATCGCCGATACCCAGGATCCCCTGGCTGTCGGTGACTACGATGATGCGGATCGACTTGGCGTCGAAATGACGAGCCTGACTGCCCATGTCATCCACATTGCCCGGTGTGATATAGAGACCGCGCGGCTTCTGGAAGCGGTGGCTGAACTCCTGACACGCCTTGCCGACAGTCGGGGTATAGATATAGGGGGTCATCTCCTCCACGTGACGCGACAGCAGGGCGTAGAAGAGGGTCTCGTTTCTGTCTTGCAGTGCTCGCAGGTTCTGATACTTCTCGATGTCGCTACAGGCGCTCTTGAAGCCCTCATAGACCCGCTCGAGCTGGGCCTCGAAGGTCTGAACCTGGGGCGGCAGCAGGCCATCGAGGTCGAAATCGGCGCGCTCCTGCTCGGTGAAGGCGGTGCCCTTGTTGAGGTAGCGGTTATTGAGCAGATCGGTGCCGGTCAGGGAGACGGGACGAAACGCATTGCCCTCTGCATCCTTCCAGAGCAGATATTGTCCAGTTGCCATAGTCATTCTCTTGTTTTGGGTGATGGGCTCGCAGCCCGAAGAGCAAGACTCATAATGAAATCAATCATATGACGTTTGTATGGCCGGTTTTGTGAGCCCGGGCATAAAGCCGGTGACGCTTCATCTGACAACACCTTGAACGGGTATAGACGCAGCCAATCCTGCTTCCCAAAATGGCCCCTTTTCTCCACTTTCGTTTTTTTTATGCACATTCTCTGGAATGCACTCAAACCCTATATTCTGATCGCCCTCTCCCTGCTCGCCATGACGATGGGTCTGAGCGCCCTGCCCCTCTACTTCGCCATCATTCTGGTCATCTACCCTGTCGCTCTGTGTGCCTGGGTGACCCGTTGGGAAGAGGCGCATCTCTTGCGAAGGGGCATCACCACGGTGGAGACCACCATCAATATGCGCGGGATCGTGTTTAACGAACCTCTTAGCCACCTGAGCGAGGTCTACTTCTTCTCACCCACTGTGATGGCCAACAAGTTGACGAATTTGGCCCTGCTAAAGCTCTTATGTGGTATGGGGCTACTGGCCCTCAGCGGGATCCAGGCTGCCCGTCTCGGGGTCATTCCACCGCAGACCTGGGATCAGATGGGCAGCCTGGCCATGGGGATAGCCATCTTTTGCCTTATCGGCCGCCAGGTCATGCAGGACTCCGCCCTCTATCACCAGTGTCGATATCGCCACTATCAGGAACTCTGCCATCGGCAAGAGGGCATCACCCTCTACAGCGCCGAGACGCTTCGCAAGAAGGGGCTCACCCAGTACCACACCCCCATGCTGGAGGCGCTACTGAAATGATTCTCTAATTTGGGACTAATTTGGGACATCCATCGTTACAGTAAAGACGTTTGCTGATCACCCCCGTGAGGGGATTCTGTGTTGATCACTACGTGGAAATCATCAGAAAGGCAGGCCCAAGTCAGCCGGAATCTCGGCGCTCGCCGGCTCGCACAAAGCCAGTTACTTGGTGAACCTAATCACCATACAACTTCAAACACTGTATCGGGGCGAATTCAGTCAGCTGGCTGATGACACCGTCGCTGCCCGCAGTGCTGGGCGTAACGCTCTCGCGCCACGCCGTGACCAATGGCCCGAATGCCGCTTCGTTTGAACAGCTTCACCTGCTTGGCAAACGGCAGCAGCAGGGGTGGCAACTCGGTGGTTTGGGCACGGCCGAGACGCTGGCTGATGCTGGTGTAGTCGCTCTCCTCGGGTCGGTCGGCGAGTTTGGCGCGAATGGGGTTGAGCTCCACATAGGCCATGCAGGCGAGCAG
>NZ_JBFODE010000003.1:0-1623 GCF_040908155.1 Aeromonas sp. R6-2
GGGCAATTCTTTCGCAGCAGCGCTGCCTGCTAGTAGCAGGAACGACTGATTCTATGTGTCAAAGCTGAGCAGAAATGCTTTTGTTCAACAACGCCTCTATTCATTCAAACCACCTTGGTTGGATGAACCAGAGAGCGGCTTAACCAAAATTGTGGGTGTCCACAATTACAACACCCACAATTACAACAACACAACAATTACATTGCTTTATTCCTACCTTGCTGAATCGCATGTTGAAGCAGTATCAATGCAACCCCCAGCATGCCTCCCAACAAGGTCGCCAGGATGACGATCAACGGGCGCTTGGGTTTATCGCGGCTCAGTGGTTCGCTAGGGGTATCCAGATAGGTGAACGGGCTGAGTGCCAGGTTGCCAAGATCGATGCCCTTGAGCCGGGCGAGTTGTACATTCAGCGCCAAGATATTAGGTGCATACTCTTCGATCTTCAGGGACTTGAGGATGTTAAGCTTTCTTGTCAATGCATCCTGACCAAGGGTGATCGGGAAGCGGTCGCTGTAATTGAAATTCTCCAATGGCTTGCTCACACCGGCCGCCTTAGCAATGCTTATGCTGTATTCTGTGCCTTCGATCTCTCTGGCTAGATTGCGCTGAGCGTCCTCTGTCTTGAGTTTTATCTCCAAATTGAGAGTGTTGATCTGGCTTTGTCGATTGCTCTCCAGAATGTCGTGCAATTCCTGACTCTGCAGCTGAATGATATAGTCGATATAACCTGTCAGCATGGAAAGGGCGTCTTCCTTGTTAAAGAAGGAGAAAGAGAGATGGATGCCTGGTTGTTCCCCTTTCTTGTCTTCAGGTGCAATATCCATCCATTCTGACCAGGTTCGCAGCAAGAGCTGTTGCTGTCGTTCGTTCAAGTTATTCTTGGCCACATGCGCCTTGAACTGGGAGGAGGTCTGCAAGTAATGGCTGATATTGTTGTAAGACTTGAACTCCAACAGAAATTCATTATAGACGTCGTGGTTGTTCTTGGTGCCTCTTAGTCCCAGCAAATTCAATTCGGTTCTCAGCCTGTCTAGTTCCAGCGAATCCCTTTGTTTTGGTTGGTAAATGATGGCATGAGCAGTCCACTGTTCCGGGGTGAACATAGCATATAAAATACCAATGATGCCAAAGATAAGAGTAGCGAGCAGGATGCGGAATTTTTTCTTCCACAGGAGTAAGAGCAGTTCCGTGAGATTTATCTCGTCATCATCATGTCTACTTACCACTCGGTAATAGTCATTCTTGTCAATTATTCCATCCATATCTTTATAAGTCATAAATTGTCGTAGATGACTTTTATAGCGCATTTGAGCTCGGTATTCATCCATTTATTTATAAAATAAATAGTGAAAAACGTAATTCAGGACCCGGTCTGAAATTTAAGATTCATATGGTTACATTAAATTGTTTAATTATTGTTGTCTGGGTATTTAATTGTGTTTTTTATTATCTCAAGGGGCGTTGCGGAGTGTTGATTGTGAGAGGTGTGATGTAGTTTTAATTCGCATGAACATTGGCGCATGAATTCTGGGGTGATTCTGGGACACCCACCATTTTGACAAGGGCATCGCGCTATGGTGGCCAAGCCCACTTGGCCACCGCTCCATAAACAGTCAGGCC
>NZ_JBFODE010000030.1:0-102859 GCF_040908155.1 Aeromonas sp. R6-2
AGAGGCATCACACACCTCCCGCTTCAACAAACATTCATCAACTGTAGAGCCGGACTCCCAATAACCCCAAACAACGATGGGTGTCCATGTTAATTGCCGGTGTCCATGTTAATTCCTCCATCAACTGTAGAGCCGGACGCCCAATAACCCCAAGCAACGATGGGTGTCCATGTTAATTAGATACGCTCGCCTGACACAGCGCGCGACACAGTGGTAGTAAGGCGTATCCGCCAGGCTCACCTGGCTACGACTAGGCAGAGGCATCACACACCTCCCGCTTCAACAAACATTCATCAACTGTAGAGCCGGACTCCCAATAACCCCAAACAACGATGGGTGTCCATGTTAATTTTTCGAGGAATGTTTTTCAACTCTTTCAGAAATAATTCCTGAGATTAGTAATGAAAACGTTTTAAAGCTGCAAAAACCGCACAGCGAAATCACCATAAAAACACCTCTAGTTAATAATGAACATGCTATTGTAATTACATCAGTAATACCAAGAAAAGGCATATGGAAGCTTAAAGGACAGTTACTATCCCTAGACAATGCTGAAGAGTTCACGATTGATTTACCAGACGACAACGTTTTCTCTAATGACGATTTCAGACAGAAGAGTCAATATTCGCTAGCTAACATAATATCACACAATAAAGAACATTCATTTTTTCACAACATTCCAATTAGACAAACAGACACTTTTGAAGGTAGAAAGGACGAAATAAATAAGCTAATAGAGTGGTTTGACGATCGGGATTCAAGATTTTGTCTCGTATATGGTGATGGTGGGTATGGAAAGACAACCTTAGTGTTAGAGTTTCTTAATCAGTATCTCGATAGCCAATTTGATTTTAACGAACCACTCCCCACCCTAGTTATTTACTATACCGCCAAAATGACCAAGTGGTCTGAGAAAGGTCTAGTTCATCTAACTGGCGTTAATCCAATGATGGATGAATGTATAAGAGAGCTTGTTAGGTTTTTCATACCAATATTAAATTCAGAATGGTATACAGCATCAGGGAGAGCTTTAATAGATAAAGCCGTTGGAATAATTAAAGACAATGGTTTGACTAGAGATGACATATTATTAATTCTAGATAACACAGAAACACTGGCTACAACCTCCCAAGAAGTAAAAGAGCTTGGTGATTTCTTTAAATCTGTCGGTAAATTAATAGGAAGAATAATTATAACCTCTCGGAGACGAGAGTTCATTGGCGCCAGCCCGATATTAGTAGAAGGCTTATCTGAAAGTGAAGCTGTAAACTTAATGAAAGCTCTAGCTCATGAGTACCATGCGAAGCCAGTTTCTCAAGCAGGAGATAAAACATTAAGAAAAATCGCAAACTCCCTAAATAACAAACCAATACTACTCGAAGCTTTGGTTAAGTTTATATCAAGATCCAAAATCGGCATCGATGACGCGGTTAACAGTGTTTTCAAAAAAACCAATGAAGATTTACTTAATTTTTTATATGAAGATGCTTGGGCTAGAATTAGCAAACAACAAAGAGAAGTATTCCTAATATCAATAAATCTATCATCCCCTCTTGACCAAATAAGCATAAGCAAAATATGCCAAGAGGTCGAGCTCCCACACACTGAGTTCCATTCAAGTCTAGCTGAAACACACTTCGCCGTATTAACTGACTATGGGAAGGACTATAATATAGAGCTTGTTGAGCTTGCAAAAAGATTCTTCTTTCATCAATTTTCCAAACTTGATAGCAGTGAACAATCTCGTATAAAATCGATTGCATCCTCGACGGATGTTTATTTTACACAAAGAATGGAAATAGAGAATCAATATAGAGCAGATCGAGTCGCTGAAGCATTTAGAACAGAATATGCTAAAGCAGCAAAAGTATATGCGGACAAAGGCGATGTAAACAATGCGGTATCCATGTACGAATTAGCCTTAGAGGATGACCCACTTAACTCTGCCCTTCATGACAGGTATTCTTGGTTTCTACTCAATAAAAACAAAGATCTTCCATATGCGAAAAAGCTTTCTGAAAAAGCAATCGAACTGGACGAGAACAACTGTGATGCTATTGTTGTTCTCGCCATAATTCATTACAGACTGAATGATTTAATCTCAGGTGACAAATTCATTGACCTTGCAAACAAAAAAGGGAGGAGCTTTTCATTTTGTCTTTTAAGAAAAGCCATTGCTAGATATCATAAAGCTCGCGATGACATGGACTTTGACTCTCGGATTGACACCCTAGAAGTAGCCTTAGCTTTACTGGATAAGGCTGAAAAAAACCTCCCATTGAAAGGAGGGTATGATGCAAAGAACAGAAGTGACATAACCGACTACATTGCGAAATGTAAAAAACTTCTAATCACGACAAAAGGACAAAGAACTAAGTTTTTACTTAGCACTTCAAAACAATCTCTATAAACCGATTAAAAATAGTCTTGCATTTACAGTTTTAGTTATAACCAGATTGTACAGATCTAGCTATCACCTGACACCGGCCTCAAACCGGTGTCTTGTTTACGCTACTTTAGAGAACACTTCCTTCGGTATCAATTTCAGACCCTTTTTGAACATGCTGTAGGGACTAGCCCCCCGTCGATGCTCGTCCAACTTTAAAAACAAAAATCCCCCGCCTTTGCAAAAGACGGGGGATTTTTTTATTGGCTTAGTCCACCAAAAACGCCCTTAACCGCTCAAACTCCGCCGGCAGAGTGACCGACAACAGCGGCAGCTCGGCATGCTTGGCCAGCGGCCCCGGCAGGGGCACATCGAGACCCAGGATCTCGTCCACGCTCTCTTTGAACTTGGCCGGGTGGGCGGTGCAGAGGAACACCCCCACTTCGTCCTCTTTCAGCTCGCTTTGCAGGGCGTCCCAGGCGATGGCGCCGTGCGGCTCGCACAGATACCCCTCGGCGTGCAGGCGCTTGAGGGCATCGACCGTCTGCTCGTCGCTGCGCATGGCAGAGCTGAGGGTCTCCAGGGCCCAACCCGTGCGGCGACACAGCTCTTCGACCCGCGGCCAGTTGTTGGGGCGGCTCACGTCCATGGCATTCGACAGGGTCGCCACCGTCTGGTGCGGCTCCCACACGCCGGTCTTGAGATAACGGGGCACGGTATCGTTGGCGTTGGTGGCGGCGATAAAGCGCTTCACCGGCAGCCCCAGCGCCTTGGCAATCAGGCCAGCGGTGAGGTTGCCGAAGTTGCCCGACGGCACGCTCACCACGGCGTTGGCGCGCTCGGCTTTGGGCAGCTGGGCGATGGCCTCGAAGTAGTAGCAGACCTGGGCCAGCAGGCGGCTGATGTTGATGGAGTTGGCCGAGTTGAGGCCAATGGCTTTTTTCAGCGCCTCGTCATCGAAGGATTGCTTGACCAGGGCCTGGCAGGCGTCGAAGTCGCCCTCGATGGCGATGGTGCGGATATTGCCGCCCAGGGTGCAGAAGAGCTTCTCTTGCAGCGGGCTTATCTTGCCCTTGGGATAGAGGATCACCACCTCGATCCCCGCCAGCCCATAGAAGGCGTGGGCCACGGCGGCGCCGGTGTCGCCCGAGGTGGCGGTGAGTATGGTTATCTTATCATCGGTGCGAAACGCAGCCAGACACTGGGCCATGAAGCGGCCGCCGAAGTCCTTGAAGGCCAGGGTCGGGCCGTGGAACAGCTCCAGGGCGTGGATGCGATCGCTGACCTTGGCGAGTGGCGCCGGGAAGGTGAAGGCGGATTCGACCATCTGGCGCAGGGTCGCCTCGCTCACCTCGTCACCAAGCAGATGGCCGAGCAGGCGGATCGAGCGCTCGCGCAGGGGCAGGTCGAGCAGGGCGTCGACGTCCTCCAGGGGCGAGATCACCTCGGGGAAGAAGAGCCCCTGACCGCGTCCCAGCCCCTGGCGCACGGCCTGGGCAAAACTCACCTGTTCGCTGTTGTCCTTGATGTTGTACAGATTCATAGCTCGCTTCCTGTGATCCGTGCCCCTTGCAGGTCGAGTTTGCAGACACGGGCAAAACCATCTTCATTTTTGACGAAATTGAGTTCCAGCCAGCGCTTGAGGCGCTCGGCCTGGGCGGCATCCTTCATGACCGAGAACAGGGTCGGGCCCGAGCCCGAGATGCCGGTCGCCAGGGCTCCGTTCTGGGCGGCGTGATCGCGCACCTCGTTAAAGCCTTCGATCAGTGCCGCGCGGTAGGGCTCGGCAATCACATCCTTGAGCACGCTGGCGGCCAGGGGCTCCTGGCCGGTGTAGCTGGCGTGCACGAAGGCGGCCAGGCGGCGGCCGAAGGTGAGGCAGTCCTGGCGGCGATACTGGGCCGGCAGGATGGCGCGCGCCGCGGCGGTCGACACCACAGTGCCCGGGTAGCAGACCACCCAGTACCACTCGTCGAAGGCCGGAATGCCCTGGCTGATGATGCCCGCCTCCTCGACGATAAGCTGCATGCCACCGAGATAACAGGGGGCGACGTTGTCGTAGTGGACCGAGCCCGAGATGCGCCCCTCCATCTCCCCCATCAGCAGTAGCAGTGCCTCTTCGCCGAGGGGATGGCCGTGAAAGGCGTTGAGCCCTTCCAGCGCCGCCACCACGCTGCAGGCGCTCGAGCCGAGCCCCGAGCCCACCGGCAGGTTTTTCTCCAGCACCATGTGCAGGGGCTTGAGGGCGAGCCCCTGTTTTTGCAGCGCCTCCCCATAGCCGACCCAGCAGTCGTAGAGGATGTTCTTTTTCGGATCATCGGGGAGCTTGTGGGCAAAGCGCCCGACGGCGGCGAGGGAGAAGGGGGCGTCCCCCGCCTCGACCAGCACCCGATCGCCGAGCAGGGAGCCATCGATGGGGGCCAGGGCTGCCCCCAGCACGTCGAAGCCGACGCTCAGGTTGGCGCTCGATGCCGGCGCATAGGCCACCACGCTGTCGCGCATGTCTGCACTCATCATCAGATCTCCTGCTGCCAGTTTTGGGTGCGCAGTATGTCGGCAAACACCCCGGCGGCGGTCACGTCCGCCCCCGCGCCATAGCCGCGCAGCACCAGGGGGATGGGCTGGTAGTAGCTCGAGAAGAAGGCGAGCGCGTTCTCACCGTCCTTGACCTTGAAGAGCGGCTCGTCCGGGCCGACCGCCTTGATGGCGACCTTGCACTTGCCCCCCTCGATGGAGCCCACGTAGCGCAGCACCTTGCCCTCGGTCTGGGCCGCGGCGAACTGGTCGCGGAACCAGCCGTCGGCCTCGGGCAGGCGGGCCATGAAGGAGTCCACATCGCCGCTCACATCGAAGCCGGGCGGCAGGGCCTGCTCGACCTGCACATCGGCAAGCTCGAGGGGCATGCCGGCCTCGCGGGCCAGAATGAGCAGCTTGCGCGCCACGTCCATGCCGTTCAAGTCATCGCGCGGATCCGGCTCGGTGAAGCCGTTGCCACGGGCGATCTTGGTCGCCTCGGAGAAAGCCATGCCCTCGTCGAGCTTGCCGAAGATAAAGGAGAGCGAGCCGGACAGTATGCCGTCGAAGGCACGCAGGCGATCGCCCGCCTTGATGAGGTTTTGCAGGTTCTCGATGACCGGCAGGCCGGCGCCCACGTTGGTCTCGTAGAGGAACTTGCGGCGGGTCTGCTGGGCGGTGCGGCGCAGGGCCTTGTAGTAATCCATGGAGCCGGTGTTGGCCTTCTTGTTCGGGGTCACCACGTGGAACCCGGCGGCCAGGAAGTCGGCGTATTGGGCGGCCACGGCTTCGCTCGAGGTGCAGTCGACGATCACCGGGTTGATGATGTGGCTCTCTTCCACCAGACGCTTGACCTCTTCCAGGGTGAAGCTGCCACGCCCCTCGGCGAGCTGGGCCTTCCAGTTGTCGAGCTTGAGGCCATCGGGGCAGCTCACCATCTGGCGGCTGTTGGCCAGCGCCACGACGCGCAGGCCTATGCCCTGCTCGGCCAGCACCGGCTGCTGGCGGCGGATCTGCTCGACCAGGGCCTCGCCGACGCCGCCCACGCCAACCATGAAGAGATCGATAAACTGCTGGCTGCCGAAGAAGTTCTGGTGGCAAGCCTTGATGGCCTCGGCCACCTTGCCGGCGCGCACCACGGCGGAGATGGAGCGCTCGCTCGAGCCCTGGGCGATCGCGACGATGTTGATGGAGGCCTGGGCCAGGGAGGTAAAGAAGCGCGCCGCCATGCCTTTGCTGGTGCGCATGCCGTCACCGATCAGCGAGATGATGGCCAGGTTGCTCACCACCTCGAGGGGCTCGAGCAGCTGGTTTTTGAACTCCAGCGCGAATTCGCGCTCGAGCACCTTGCGGGTCTTCTCCTCGTCGTAGCTGTGGATACAGAAGCTGACGCTGTACTCGGAGGATGACTGGGTGATGAGCACTATGCTGACCCCGGCGCGCGAGACGGCAGCGAAGATGCGACCGGCCATGCCGACCATGCCCTTCATGCCGGGGCCGGAGACGTTGAACATGCTCATGCCCGAGAGATCCGAGATGGCTTTGACCTTGAGGCCATCGTCACCACTGTCGGGGCCGATCAGGGTGCCGGGGCCCTGGGGGTTGAAGCTGTTTTTAATCAGACACGGGATCTGGAACTGGGCCACCGGGGCGACGGTTTTCGGGTGCAGCACCTTGGCGCCGAAGTAAGAGAGCTCCATCGCCTCCTTGTAGGAGAGGGTTTTCAGCAGGTAGGCGTCCGGCACCAGGCGCGGGTCACAGCTGTAGCAGCCCTCCACGTCGGTCCAGATCTCGCAGCACTCGGCGTCGACACAGGCGGCCAGCACGGCGGCCGAGTAGTCGGAGCCGTTGCGACCGAGCAGCACAGTCTCGCCCTTGTCGTTGCCGCCGGTGAAGCCCGGCATCAGGTAGAAGCGCTGGTTATCGAGCCCGGCCGCGGCAAAGCGCTGGCGGGAGGCCTCGATGTTGACGTGGGCCTCGAGGAAGTTGCCGTCGGTCACCAGCAGCTGCTCGGGGCAGATGAAGCCGGTCTCGATGCCGCGCGCCTGCAAGAGGCCGGTCATGAAGGCGATGGAGAGGTTCTCGCCACGGCTCAGGATGCGGGCCTGGACGTTGTCCGGGCACTGACCGAGCAGGGCGATGCCGCGCATCATGCGCTCGACACTGCCGAGCTCCTCGTCCAGACGGGCCTTGAGGCTGGCGTCATCCAGCGCCGGGCAGGCGCTCTTGAGGCCGGCCAGTACCCGCTCGAAGATGGCGCGGATATCGCTCAGGGTTTGGCTCGCGTCCATGCCGCGGCTGGTCTGCTCGACCAGGGCCACCAGGTGGTTGGTCACCTTGGCCGGGGCCGACAGTACCAGGGCCACCTGGGACTGGCTATGGGTGTTAATGGCGATTTCGGCGGCCCGCAGGAAACGCTCGGGATCCGCCAGACTGGACCCACCAAACTTCAACACTCGCATCTCTTCTCTCCCTGTAATTTGCCTAACAAAAAGGCCCGTACTGGGTGGTACGGGCCTTTTGGTGATGTTTGAACCTGTTTCGTTCGCGTATCAGCCGACCCCAGCGCCACCCATGGTGGTACCGGTAGTAATAATGGTGGTGGTGATACGTTGACGCTGAGCCATGAACGACATCTCTGAATCGAAAGTGCTTTTAGCAATACCCCGAGGGGCCTTGGGCTGTCAACTCAATCTTTCAGACCGAGGCGACGGGCGAGGTCTTTGCACAAGAGGTGGAGCATGTTGAGATCCCGCTGGGGCAGCATGGGAATCCGGTCCATCGCCCATTGATGCAGTTTTTCATCCTGCGAAACACCCAGTTCACCGAGTAACCCGGAGGTGGTCCCCTTGAGCACCCTGACCTGGGCCTCGCTCACCGCCTCGTCGGCGGGCGCCTCGGGGGCGTCGAGCAGGGGGCTGAGCTCCCAGGCATACAGCATGATCGCCTGGCCGAGGTTGAGCGAGGGGTAGCTGACCCTAAGCGGCAGATAGCTGATGAGATCGCAGTGGCCGAGCTGCTCGTTGGAGAGCCCCGACTCCTCACAACCGAACACGATGGCGACTTTTTCCAGCTTTTTCGCGGCAATTTGTTCGCGAATTTGCGCCGGGGTCAGGTAGTGCTGGTAGCGGCCACGCTGGCGGGCCGTGGTGGCAATGGCGAGATCCACGTCGGAGAGGGCCGCCTCCAGGGTGTCGAACGACTCGGCCGAGGCGAGCACCTCCTGGGCGCCGTGGGCCACCCAGCTCGCCTGCTCGGCCTCGTGGGCCTGGCTTGCGACGATGCGCATGGCGTCGAAGCCCATGGTCTTGATGGCGCGGGCGGCGGCGCCGACATTCTCGGGACGGGCCGGCGACACCAGCACAAAATAGAGCTTCATGGGGGATTCCTCTCGGGCAAACAGGGGGCGAAATCTACCGTTTCCGCCACAAAAATGCCACTTGAACAGCCGTTTGAACCTTGCCATAGTGGCCAAAAAAGCCACAAGGAAGGTGATGAATGAAACCGACTCTGGAGCAGGAGGTCGCAAGGACCATACTGCAGCGCTTCGAGGCCTTCTACAGCCGCTTTCTCGAGATCACCCGCGGCGCCAAGAGCCGCTTCGAGCACTGCGACTGGCTCGGGGTGCAGCTCGCCGGGCGTGAGCGGATCCGCCTCTACGACTACCACGTGGGGGCCACCGCCGCCTCTATCCGCCAGATGATGGGGGAGCACCACGTCAATCAGGAGCTGCTCAAGCGGGTCAAGGGGGCCTTTAGCGATCTGCTGCCAGGCTGCGAGAACTTCGAGGTGGCCGAGTCGTTTTTCAACTCCGTCTACCGGCGCATCTTCCGCCATCGCAACATCAAGGACGAGAACCTCTACATTCACCGCTTCCTCTCCCGGGGCGACAATCCGGATCTCTCCCGCCTGCTGCGTCGCTACCAGAGCGATGCCACCGCCCTGCCGGCCACCCTGGACCAGATCTTGAGCGACTTTCGCTTCACCCTCCCCTATGAGGACAGCCGGCGCGACATCATGGATATCTGCCGCCACCTGGCCGAGAGCGGACCGGCCCTGCTGCAGGAGCGCCCCTTCACCCTGGAGTTGCTGCGCGAGCCCTTCTTTCGCAACAAGGCGGCCTATCTGGTGGGACTGGTGCGCTGCGACGGCCAGGTGCTCCCCTTCCTGCTGCCCCTGCTCAACAGCGGCGAGGCGATCAGCGTCGACACCGTCATCTTCGAGCCCGATATCGCCTCCATCGTGTTTGGCTTCGCCCGCGCCTACTTCATGGTCTATGCCCCGGCGCCGGCCCTCTATGTGGCCTTCTTGCGCCAGATCCTCCCCAACAAGGCGGACTACGAGATCTACAACGCCATCGGCTGCCAGAAGCACGGCAAGACCGAGCTCTATCGCCACTACCTGCAACACCTGGCCCAGAGCCGGGAGCAGTTCATCATCGCCCCCGGCATCAAGGGGATGGTGATGAGCGTGTTTACCCTCCCCTCCTACGACGTGGTGTTCAAGGTGATCAAGGATGAGTTCACCCCCCCCAAGGAGGTGAGCCACGAGCAGGTCAAAGAGAAGTACCGGCTGGTCAAGCAGCACGACCGGGTCGGGCGCATGGCCGACACCCAGGAGTTCACCAACTTCGAGTTTCCCCTCGAGCGCATTCACCCGGATCTTCTGGCCGAGCTGCAGAAGGTGGCGCCCTCGGCGCTGACCCTCACCCGCGACAAGCTGGTGATCCGCCACCTCTACACTGAGCGCAAGATGATCCCGCTCAACCTCTACCTGGATCAGGCCGACGAGCAGCAGACCCGGCTGGCCCTGGAGGAGTACGGCAACGCCATCAAGCAGTTGGCGGCGGCCAACATCTTCCCCGGCGACATGCTGTTTAAAAACTTCGGGGTAACCCGTCACGGCCGGGTGGTCTTCTATGACTACGACGAGATCTGCTACATGACCGAGTGCAACTTCCGTCAGATCCCGCCGCCTCGCTACCCCGAGGATGAGCTGTGCGCCGAGCCCTGGTATTCGGTGGGGCCGAGCGACATCTTCCCCGAGGAGTTCGCCACCTTCCTGCTGCAAAAACCCCAGGTGCGCGAGATCATGCTGGCCCTGCACAAGGAGATGTTCGAGGCGAGCTTCTGGCAGGAGCAGCAGCGACGCATCCGCGACGGCCACATCGAGGACGTCTTTCCCTATCGGCGCAAGAAACGCTTCAAGTATCAAAGGGGTGGTTAAAGAGAGTCTCTTTCGATACCCTCGATAACCGATGAGGGGGTGGCCCCTCCCACGCTTGCGAGGGCACCATGGGGATCACCAAAGAGGGGCGTCAACACGCCCCCGTCTCCTTCTCTCTTTTCATCACCCTGACCTTTGCCCTGTTACTGGGCATCCTCATCACCCTGCTCGCCTTTCAGGCCTATCAGGAGGCGATCAGGATGGCCCTCTCCCAGCAGAAGCAGGAGCTGCGCCACGTGCGTGACCGGGTGCAGGGCGCCATGGATGAGGAGAGGGCCAACTCGGCCGCCCTGCTGCGGATGATCGGCAACGACCCGCTGCAGGACAAGCAGAGCTGGGCACAGCGACGCAGCTTTCTGCCCCTGTGGCGCAAGATCCTGATCCTGCGACCCTCCATCGAGGGGCTTTTCATGCAGTGGCAAGACGGGGATCTCTTCACCCTAAGCCGGATAGACAGGCCCGCGCAGCCCCCTCACTGGTTGTTGACCGAGGTCGAGAGCGATGGCGCCACCCAGACCCGCATCCTGTTCGACGATGATCTCAATGAGCTGAGCCGCGAGCAGGGGCCCATCACGACCCCCCGCCTGGGTGCGCGCCTGTTTGCCCGGCTGCAACAGAGCCAGCAGCCCCTCTCCCTGCCCCTCAACAAGCAAAACGACAAGATAGATGCCACCCTGGCCACCCTGATGGCGACCCGAAACGGTGAGGCTGTCATGGGGTTGGGATCCGGCCTGGCCGTGATGCGCCGCGCCCTGGAGCAGGCCTATGGGGATCTCGATGGCAACCTGCTGGTGATAGATACCCGCCAGCTGCGGCTCATCTATGGCAACCACTTGCCTGCAGGGACCCTCAAGGAGGGGGAGGCCCCGCCACTGGCCAGCATCCCCTCGCCGCTGCTGCAGCAACTGGCCCGGGAGCTGGCCAGACCCGGCGCCCTGGGCCACCCGCTCAACCGGGTGACCCTGCCCGACGGCCAGGAGTGGCGTCTTCACGACATCAACACCGAGGATAACGAGGTGAGTGTGCTGCTGGCCTACCCCATGGACAGGCTGGAGCAAAAGGCCAACCGGGTCGCCCTCACCTTCACCCTGCCCCTGCTGCTCTACTTCCTGCTGGCCCTGCCCTGCATCTGGTGGTGCGCCCGCCGCATCAGTCGTCCCCTGCAAGGGCTCACCGCCGAGCTGGGAGCGCTCGGCCAGTTCCGTCTCGATGCCGCCCCCCTGGCGCGCTATCCCATCACAGAGCTCGATGCCCTGAGCGTCACCATCACCCGTCTCAAGGATGCCCTGCGTCACTTCATCAACATCGGCGAGGCGATGGCCAGCCGGCCCAGCTTCGAGGCGCTGTTGCAGCAACTGCTGGACGAGTCGTGCCAGGTGCTGCAGGCCAGAGGAGGCGCCATCGCCCTCCAGGAAGAGAGCGGCTTTCGTATCCTGACCGGACGCTGGGAGGCGCAGATCATCACGGCGCCTGACGAGACCTTCACACTGACCCAGGAGGAGATCCTCTCCTCCAGCGAGGGGCGCCTCCTTCCCCCAAGCGAGGCCCAGTGGCAACGGCTGCGCTTTCTGGTCCCGGATCCGGGTCCCTGCCTGCTGGCCATGGAGCCCCTCAAGGACCACCTGGGCAACTGGGCGGGCGTGATGATCTTCGTCCTGCCCGATACCGACACGGAGCGGTTGCATGCGGGACTCAACTTGCTGCGAGCCCTGGCCGGCAACACCGGCTCGGCCCTCCTGACCCAGCGCCTGATCCACGAGCAGAAGGCCCTGCTCGATGCCCTGGTGCAACTGGTGGCCGGCGCTGTCGACGCCAAGAGCCCCCACACGGGAGGCCACTGTCGCCGCGTCCCCGAGCTGGCCATGGCCCTGGCCCGGGCCGCCAGCGAGAGCCGGCAAGGGGAGCTGGCCACCTTCCGCCCCGGCCCTAGGGAGTGGGAGGCCATCGAGCTGGCCAGCTGGCTGCACGACTGCGGCAAGATAACGACCCCGGAGTATGTGATGGACAAGTCCACCAAGCTCGAGACCCTGCACAACCGGATCCACGAGGTGCGTACCCGCTTCGAGGTGCTCAAGCGCGATGCCCTGATCACCGCCCTGGAGGGGGGGCTCGACGCCTCCCGGACGGCGGCGGCCCGCCGGGAAGTGGCGCAGCAGTGGCGGCAGCTGGATGAGGAGTTTGCCTTCGTCGCCCGCTGCAACCTGGGACAGGAGCGGATGGATGAGACCGCCATCGCCCGCCTCGGGGAGATCGCCGGGCGCAGCTGGCTGCGCACCCTGGACGACCGGCTGGGGCTGTCGGATGAGGAGCTCTCGCGCCATTCCCCGCCCCACCCCCTGCCGGTGCGCGAGCCCCTGCTGGCGGACCGGCCCGAACAGCGCATCCCCTATGAGGTGCCTGCGGTGCGCGATCCTCGCTTCGCCCTGCAGCCACCGCCCTGGCTCTATGACAGGGGGGAGCTGCACAACCTCACCATAGGCGCCGGGACCCTGACCCGGGAGGAGCGCTACAAGATTAACGAGCACATCATCCAGACCATTCGGATGCTCGAGGCCCTCCCCTTCCCGCACCACCTCAAGGGTGTACCCGCCATGGCGGGCGGGCATCACGAACGGATGGATGGCCGCGGTTACCCCTGCGCCGTGCCGGCGGGCGAGCTGGACCTGTGTACCCGTATCATCGCCCTGGCCGATGTGTTCGAGGCGCTCACCGCCAGCGATCGTCCCTACAAGCAACCCAAGAGCCTGAGCCAGGCCCTCACTATCATGCAGGGCATGGTGAAGGGGGGACATTTAGACCCGACCCTGTTTGCCCTCTTCGTGCGAAGCGGCCTGTGGCGGGAATATGGCAGGCGCTACCTCTCTGCGGCGCAGCAGGATGAGGTGGATACGCGGGCCCTGTTGGAGGAGGAGAGTGCGACAGCCAGCGTCGCGTGAGGGGAAAAACGAAGGGCCGCGACGGCGGCCCTTGAGGGTGGCTTACTTGGCTGCGCCCCGGCTTTCGAAGGTGAGCAGCACGGCGCCGTCGGCACTCTTGAGCTCAAGACGATCACCGGCGACGGCATAGCCCTTCACCTGACCCAGCTTGCCGAAGAACTCCCCTTCCCGGGCCGAGAGATCGCCTTCGACGCACATCATGCGAGTCGCCCCGACCGGGCCCAGGGTGAGGGTGCTGGCATCGATCTGCTCGATGGCCCCGAAGTAGCGGTTACAACCGCCACGCCCGGCCAGGCGGTCACCGGCCACCTGCAGGGTGAAGGTATCGCCCTTGGCGCCAGCCAGTTGCCACTGCTGGCTCTTGAACTGCTCCATGCTGTTGCCACTGTTCACGCTGCATCCCCCCAGGACCAGGGCGGCCATCAGAACCAAACGGTTTGTCATCGTCTTCTCTCTCGCTGTGGATGGTGGCCCATTTGAAGCGAAGCTGACTGCCTTGTCAAATTGGCCGAACTGAACAAAAAAGAGACTGATGTAGAGATTAGACCAGTAAAATGCTGTGATTTTTCACGAAATCAATATAATTGCCGAATCTGTGTGCCAGGGCACACTCGATTGAACGAAAAATGGCTAGATTGCTCTCTTGGGATGAGAATCCTGCAAGATCGCAGCAACTTCGCCGAGGATAAGCGAATATGGCCCAAAAACACCGCATTCTCGTGCTCAACGGTCCGAACCTGAATCTGCTGGGCAAGCGGGAGCCGGGTATCTACGGTAGCCAAACCCTGGCCGACATCGTCGCCGATCTGCAGCAGCAGGCCGACACCCTGGGGGTCGAGCTCGAACACCTGCAGTCCAACGCCGAGAGCGAGCTGATCGGGGCCATTCATCAGGCCATGGGCCGGGTCGACTTTATCGTCATCAATCCCGCCGCCTTCACCCACACCAGCGTCGCCCTGCGCGATGCCCTGCTGGGGGTGGCCATCCCCTTTATCGAGGTGCACCTGTCCAATGTCCATGCACGGGAGCCCTTTCGCCACCACTCCTACCTCTCCGATGTCGCCAAGGGCGTCATCTGTGGGCTGGGAGCGGCCGGCTACGAATTTGCCTTAACCGCGGCCGTGCGTCATCTGCGCGCCGCATAATCTTTCACGCACAGACAAAAGAAGAAAGAGAATGCTAATGGATATCCGCAAGATCAAGAAACTGATTGAACTGGTTGAAGAGTCCGGCATCGCTGAGCTGGAGATCTCCGAAGGTGAAGAGTCCGTGCGCATCAGCCGCAACTTCGGCGGCCAGGTGACTGCCGCCCCGCAGATGATGATGCCGCAGATGGCCGCCCCGGTCGCTCAGGTTGCCGCCGCTCCGGTGGCTGCCGCCCCGGCTGCCGACGCCACCCCGAGTGGCCACCTGGTTCGCTCCCCCATGGTCGGCACCTTCTACCGCTCCTCCAGCCCGGAGGCCAAGGCCTTCGTGGAAGTGGGTCAGCAGGTCAATGCCGGCGATACCCTGTGCATCGTCGAAGCCATGAAGATGATGAACCAGATCGAGTCTGACAAGAGCGGCGTGATCAAGGCCATCCTGATCGAGAACGGCCAGCCCGTGGAGTTTGACGAACCGCTGTTCATCATCGAATAAGGGACGTCACATGCTCGATAAAGTCGTCATCGCCAACCGGGGCGAAATCGCCCTGCGCATCCTGCGCGCCTGCAAGGAGCTCGGGATCAAGACGGTCGCCGTGCACTCCACCGCCGACCGCGAGCTCAAGCACGTGCTGCTGGCCGATGAGTCCATCTGCATCGGCAAGCCGGCCAGTACCGACTCCTACCTCAATATCCCGGCCATCATAGCCGCGGCCGAGGTGACCGGTGCCGTCGCCATTCACCCGGGCTACGGCTTTCTCTCCGAGAACGCCGACTTTGCCGAGATGGTGGAAAAATCCGGCTTCATCTTCATCGGTCCGCGCGCCGACACCATCCGTCTGATGGGGGACAAGGTCTCCGCCATCGATGCGATGAAGAAGGCGGGCGTCCCCTGCGTGCCGGGCTCCGACGGCCCGGTCGAGAACGACGCCAAGCGTAACGCCGCCATCGCCAAGCGCATCGGTTACCCGGTGATCATCAAGGCCGCCGGTGGCGGCGGTGGTCGCGGCATGCGTGTGGTACGCAGCGAGGCCGAGCTGGCGGGCGCCATCGCCCTGACCAAGTCCGAGGCCGGTCAGTTCTTCAAGAACGACATGGTCTACATGGAGAAGTTCCTCGAGAACCCGCGCCACATCGAGATCCAGGTGCTGGCCGACGGCCAGGGCAACGCCATCTACCTGGGTGAGCGCGACTGCTCCATGCAGCGCCGTCACCAGAAGGTGGTGGAAGAGGCGCCGGCACCGGGCATCACCGAAGAGATGCGTCGCAACATCGGCGAACGCTGTGTGCGCGCCTGTATCGAGATCGGTTACCGCGGCGCGGGCACCTTCGAGTTCCTCTACGAGAACGGCGAGTTCTACTTCATCGAGATGAACACCCGTATCCAGGTAGAGCACCCGGTCACCGAGCAGATCACCGGTGTGGATCTCATCAAGGAGCAGCTGCGCATCGCCGCCGGCCAGCCCCTGTCGATCACCCAGCAGGACATCCGTATCCGTGGCCACGCCATCGAGTGCCGGATCAATGCCGAGGATCCGGCCACCTTCCTGCCCTCCCCGGGCCTGATCCAGCGCTTCCACGCGCCGGGTGGTCTGGGCGTGCGTTGGGACTCCCACATCTATGCGGGATACAAGGTGCCCCCCTACTACGATTCGATGATCGGCAAGCTTATCTGCTTTGGCGAGAACCGTGACGTCGCCATCTCCCGCATGCGCCAGGCCCTCGACGAGCTGGTGGTGGAGGGGATCAAGACCAACGTCCCGCTGCAAAAAGAGATCATGAAGGACGAGAACTTCCAGCACGGTGGCACCAATATCCACTACCTGCACAAGAAGTTGGGTCTGTAAGGACCCCCTGCAAAAAGGGCCGTGGCGACACGGCCCTTTTTTGTTATCCTCTGCGCCCCCCGTTTTGATGGAGGCCAAGGTGAATCGCTTTGCCCTTGCCCGCCGGGAAGCCCTGCTCTGCCTCGGACTGGCCCTGCTCTATTTCGTCGCCTGGTACGCCAGCGCCTACGCCGTGCCCGAAGCCATCGAGCTGTGGGGCATCCCGCTCTGGTTTCTGCTCAGCTGCATCCTGATGCCCCTGCTGTTTATCGCCCTGTGCGCGCTCATGGTCGATCGCCTCTTCGTCGAGGTGGAACTCAACGACGAGGAGTCCGGTCATGAACCCTGAGTTGCTGCTGCCCCTGCTGGTCTATCTGCTGCTGGTGCTGGCGGTGGGCTTCTGGGCCAGTCGCCACCGCAGCGGTGGCAACTTCATGAGCGAGTACTTCATCGGCAACCGCAGCATGGGGGGGCTGGTGCTCGCCATGACCCTGGTGGCCACCTATACCTCGGCCTCGTCGTTTATCGGGGGGCCGGGGGCTGCCTACAAGGTGGGGCTCGGCTGGGTGCTGCTGGCGATGATCCAGCTGCCCACCGTCTGGCTCACCCTGGGGGTGCTTGGCAAGAAGTTCGCCATCATCGCCCGCCGGGTCAATGCGGTGACCATCAACGACATGCTGTGGGCCCGCTACCACTCCCGCGCCGTGGTGATCGTCGGCTCGCTCACCATCGTGCTCGCCTTTATCGCCACCATGGTGGTGCAGTTTATCGGCGGGGCGCGCCTGCTGGAGACCGCCACCGGCCTCTCCTACCAGCAGGGGCTGCTGCTGTTTGCCGGCTGTGTGCTGCTCTATACGGTGATCGGCGGCTTTCGGGCCGTGGTGATGACCGACGCCCTGCAGGGGCTCATCATGGTGATCGGCACCGCCGCCCTGCTCGGGGGCATCCTGGTGGCGGGGGACGGCCTGCCCAATCTGGTGCACCGACTGAAGGAGATCGATCCCAAGCTGGTGAGCCCCTCCGGGGCCGGCGATCTGCTGACCCAGCCCTTCATGCTGAGCTTCTGGGTGCTGGTCTGCCTCGGGGTGATCGGCCTGCCCCACTCGGCCCTGCGCTGCTTTGGCTATCGGGACAGCAAGGCGCTGCACCGGGGCATCCTCATCGGCACCCTGGTGAGCGCGTTTCTGATGTTCGGCATGCACCTGGCCGGCGCCCTGGGGCGCGCCATCCTGCCGGGCATGGAGAGCCCCGACAAGATCATGCCCTCGCTGATGATGGAGGTGCTCCCTCCCTGGCTCGCCGGGGTCTTCCTCGCCGCCCCCATGGCGGCCATCATGTCGACCATCGACTCCCAGCTCATTCAGGCCTCGGCCACCCTGGTCAAGGATCTCTGGGTCAACTATGTGCGCCCGAGCGAGGAGCGGATGAGGGTCCAGGTGCCGCGCCTCTCCCTGCTGTGCACCCTGATCCTCGGTGCCCTGGTGCTGGTGGCCGCGCTCGAGCCCCCCGAGATGATCATCTGGCTCAACCTGCTCGCCTTCGGCGGCCTGCAGGCGGTCTTCCTCTGGCCCCTGGTGCTCGGCCTCTACTGGTCACGCGCCAACGGCGCCGGGGCGCTTGCCAGCATGCTGACCGGCGCCACCGGTTATGGTCTGCTCACCCAGTTGGCCATCAAGCCCTGGGGGCTACACCCCATAGTGCCGAGTCTGCTGCTGGCCCTGGCCGCCTTCCTGGTAGCCACCTGGCTGACCCCGCCGCCGAAGGCGGAGGTGCGGGCGCTGTTCGAGGCATCCTGACACCCGAGCCGAAAACGCTATCCCCAAATGGGGATGATTAGGGTAAACTGTGCGCCGTATCACATTTCAGATCCTCGGCATGCACCTGACTCGTCCCCTGACCAAGACCCTGCAGCGACTCGGCTACGCCCTGATGCTGCCGGTCTCTCTGCTGCCCCTGGCGGCCCTGCTGATCCGCCTCGGTGATCTGCAGCTCCCCGCCTTGAGCCTCACCGGCCAGGCCCTCTTTAGCCAGATGCCCCTCATCTACGCCATCGCCATCGCCTTTGGTCTGAGCGAGCGGGGCCACGGAGGACAGGCGCTGACCGGAGCCGTAGGCTATCTGCTGCTCTCCAGCGCCATGGACAGCCTGCTCCCCCATCTGCACGCGGACATGATGTGTGGCCTGCTGGCGGGCCTGACGGTGGCCCTCTGCTGGCCCTGGGCCATGACGGTGCGACTCCCCAGGGCCCTGCACCCTCTGCAGGGAGAGCCCCTGGCCATGCTGCTCTCGGCCCTCGCCTGCCTGCTGCTGGTGCTGCCGCTGGCCGGTCTCTGGCCGGCCTTCGAGCAGGGGGTGGTGCTGCTCGCCCAGCGCCTGCTCGACACACCGCTCGGGGCCTTCTGCTACGGGGTGCTCAACCGGTTGCTGATCCCCTTCGGCCTGCATCAGGTGCTGGGTAGCCTGGTTGGGATCGGCACCGGCGATCTGGATGCCCTGGCCCAGGCCCTGCCTCCCCACTCCGAGTTTGTGGCCGGCCTCTATCCCATCATCATGTTTGGCCTGCCGGGGGCGACCCTGGCCATCTGGCTACACCGGCTGCGCCAGCGCAAGGAGGCCCAGGGCGGCATGCTGCTGACCCTGGCCCTCACCTCGGCCCTGCTCGGCATCACTGAGCCCATCGAGTTTCTGTTTGCCTTCACGGCACCGCGCCTGTTTCTGGCCCACGCCCTGCTCACCGGCCTCTCCCTGGCCCTGTGCAAGATGATCGGCATCGAGGTGGGCAGCTACTTCTCGGCCGGACTGCTCGATCTGCTGCTGTGTGCCCCGAGCGGGGTAAACGCCTTCTGGCTCATCCCCATCGGCATCCTCTTCTTCGTGATCTACGCCCTCACCTTCTGGCTGCTGCTGGACGGCGAGAAGCTCAGTCGCCTCACTCCCCTGGGCCACGCCACCGCGGCCTGCGCCCCCTCGGGGGATCCCCAGATGCTGGCGATCCAGTATCTCAAGGCCCTGGGCGGGCTCGATAACCTGCAAGCCATCAGCGTCTGCCTGACCCGTCTCAGCCTGAGGGTCGAGAGCATGGGGCGGGTGGATCAGAGCCGGCTCCCCCAGCTCGGCTGCCTCTCCTGGATGATCATCAACGACCATCAGCTGGTGCTGGTGCTGGGCCCCAATGCCGGGCCCGTCGAGTCCCAGATCCGCATGCTGGCCGAACGACAATCGGTTCCCCTCGGCAACCACCCGGTTCACCCCGCTCAGGAGTAGGCGGGGGCAAAGGGGAGTCGCTGCTGCACCCACTCCATCAGGACGATCAGGGCGGGAGCCAGATACTCCCGGCTCGGGTAGACGAAGTAGAAGGGGTTATCGGGGATCGCCAGATCGGGCAACACCCGGCACAACCGCCCTTCACCCAAGGCGTCGCCACAGAGATGGAGGGGGAGCAGGGCGATGCCGGCCCCCCCCAACGCCATCTGGTGCAAGGCCAGCAGGCTGTTGCTCTGGGTGCGGGAGGGTGGCGTGAAGGGGCGCTCCCCCAGAGGCCACAGGGGCAGGGAGTGGTGCACCAGGCACTCGTGCTGACTGAGCTCGGCCAGGGTATGGGGCTCCCCTCGCCGCGCCAGATAGGCGGGTGAGGCCACCAGGTGGCGGGGCACCGCCCCCACCTTGCGACAGATGAGGCTCGAATCCTTGAGGGGCGCCGCCCGCATCGCCAGATCGAATCCCTCCCCTATCAGATCCCGCTGCTCGTCGGAGAGCACCAGCTCGATGCTGACCCCGGGATAGGCCTGCTGAAACCCGGCCAGCCAACCACCGAGCAAGAGGATACCGGTCGCCTCCGGCGCCGTGATCCGCAGCCGTCCGCTCGCCGTCTCCTGCAACAGACTCATCTCTCTGGCGGCCTGACTCGCCCGCTCCCGTATTGCCCGGCAGTGCTGATAGTAGGCCTCTCCCTGGGGAGTGAGGTGCAAACGCCGGGTGGTACGCTGCAGCAGCCGCACCCCGAGATGCGCCTCCAGACGGGCCAGCTTCTGGCTCACCGAAGACTTGGGCATGCCGAGCAGCTCGGCGGCGGCGGTAAAACTCCCCTGCTCCACCAATACGGCAAACAGACCCATGAGGTCGAGTGGCTGATTGTTCATTTATACGAACACTCTTTCTTAATTACCCACCTTAATCTGGATAATAGCAGGCGCTAGAGTGGCGACCAATCCTGATACATGCCACGGAGCCAACACATGAAAGCCATTGCCCTGACCCACTATCTGCCAAGCGATCATCCGGAGTGCTTCCTCGAGGTCGATCTGCAAGCCCCCGAGCCCGGCCCCCGTGATCTGCTGGTGCGGGTCAATGCCGTCTCGGTCAACCCGGTCGACGTCAAGGTGCGCGCCCCCAAGGCCAAGGTCGAGCCGGCCCCGCGAGTGCTGGGCTGGGATGCGGTGGGTGAGGTGATCGCCATCGGCAGCGACGTGACCGGCTTCAAGCCCGGCGATCGGGTCTGGTACGCCGGCGACATCAGCCGCCCCGGCAGCAATGCCGCACTGCAGACCGTGGATGAGCGCCTCGTCGCCCTCGCCCCCCGCAGCCTCAGCGATGTAGAGGCGGCCGCCCTGCCCCTGACCACCATCACCGCCTGGGAGACCCTGTTCGAGCGTCTGGGCCTCAGTGGCGAGAGCCGGGGCCGCCTGCTCATCATCGGCGGCGCCGGTGGGGTCGCCTCTATCACCATCCAGCTGGCGCGCCGCCTGCTGCCTAACGTGGAGGTGATCGCCACCGCCTCGCGCCCCGAAAGCCACGACTGGGTCTCTGGCCTGGGCGCACACAAGGTGGTCAACCATCACAACCTCACCGCCGCACTGGCCGACGAGGGGATCGACCGGGTCGACTATATCTTCTGCACCAACGCGACCGAGCAACACTGGCAGAGCATGGCGGATCTCATCGCGCCTCTGGGCCAGATCTGCACCATCGCCGAGTCGGACGAGCCCTGGGATCTCTCCCTGCTCAAGGCCAAGAGCGTCACCTTCAGCCAGGAGTTCATGTTCACCCGCTCCCTGTTCAAGACCGCAGATATGCAGCGCCAGGGGGATCTGCTCGCCGACGTGGCCCGCATGGTGGACGAGGGCTCGGTGCGCACCACCCTGACACGGGCCCTGGACCGACTCACCCCGGCCACCCTGGCCGAGGCCCATCGCATCGTGGAGGGGGGCAAGATGATAGGTAAATTGGCCATCGACAGCCGTAACCTGCACAACTAGGACGCAAAGGCGCCCCATCTTGGGGCGCCAGCGAACACACCCTCACACGCATATAAAAAAAACGGACTGGCCGACCGGCCAGTCCAATACCTGAAATGAACACACACATCCTGCGGGCAGGACCCTGAAGGGTTAGCAGCTCCCGTGCCAATATCGCCATACTCACCTGCCACCGGAAAAAATGGCCGCCCGAGGGCAGCCAAACCATGACGGAAGGCGAATCGAGTCGCCAAGAGCAAGGGGGAGTGCCCCCACAGCCCAGAACCACATCAAAATACGTGCCATGACATCGCGACGGCGTCGCCACACACTTGAGTTTTTCTGTCAGGGGCGCAGAATGCTTAGTCCAACCGAGCGACTTCTGCCTTGATACCATGACACCAGCCTATGTCGGGCGCTTTGCCCCCTCCCCCTCCGGCCCTCTTCACTTCGGCTCCCTGGTCGCGGCCCTTGGCAGCTATCTGCAGGCGCGGGCCCAGGGGGGACGCTGGCTGGTGCGCATCGAGGACATAGACCCGCCACGGGAGATGGCGGGCGCGAGCGATCTGATCCTGCGCACCCTGGAGCGCTACGGCCTGACCTGGGATGGGGAGGTGATGTTTCAGAGCCGGCGTCATGGGCGTTACGACGAGATCATCGAGCGCCTCTACCAGAGCGGCGATCTCTACTGGTGTCGCTGCACCCGGCGCGAGATAGCCGCGGCCGGCGGCCTCTATCCCGGCAGCTGCCGGGAGCTGGGGCTCCATCCGGCGGGTTGCGCCGCCCGGCTGCGCCAACGCCACCCGGTTTATCACTTCGACGATGCCCTGCAGGGACGCATCGCAGTGGCGCCGGCCCTGGCCGAAGAGGATTTCATCGTGCGCCGGCGCGACGGCCTCTATGCCTACAACCTGGCCGTGGTGGTCGATGACATGGACAGCGGCATCACCGAGGTGGTGCGCGGGGCCGACTTGCTCGAGCCCACGGTGCGCCAGATAGCCCTCTACCAGCGCCTGGGGGCGACCATCCCCGCCTGGGTTCATCTGCCGCTGGCGGTGCAGCCCGATGGCAGCAAGCTCTCCAAGCAGAACCATGCCCGCGCCCTGCCGGAGGACCCCGCCGCCCCCCTGCTGGCGGCCCTGGCCTTTCTCGGTCATCCGGCCCCCGGCGATCTGCACGGCGCCCCCCCGGAGCCACTGCTCGAATGGGCCATTGCCCACTGGCAACCGGCACGGGTGCCGCATCAGATCAGCCTGCCCTCGCCCGTGGCGGGCTAGATGGTTTTTCATTTGGTCGGGCCTGAGCTATCATAGGCCGCTATTTTTTGGCCTCCCGTCAAACAGAGTTATCGAGGTGTACCATTTTTTCCCAGATCGCAAACTTTTGCCGCAAGGTGCTAGGCAAGGAAGAGGACGGCATGCAGATGGAATCCGAACAGCACGCCCCCGTCATCCATGAACGCCGCATCCTCTCCCGCGACGAGCATTCCATCTCGCGCAAGGAGATCAGCGAGAATGCGCTCAAGGTGCTCTACCGCCTGAACAAGGCCGGCTACGAGGCCTATCTGGTGGGGGGTGGTGTCCGTGACCTGCTGCTCGGGAAGACCCCCAAGGACTTCGACATCGCCACCGAGGCAACCCCGGAGCAGATCAAGGCCCTGTTCGGCAACTGCCGGCTCATCGGCCGTCGCTTCCGCCTGGCGCATATCGTCTTCGGTCGCGACGTGATCGAGGTGGCCACCTTCCGCGGTCACCACCATCAGGTCAACAACAGCCGCCACATCTCGGCCCAGAGCGAAGAGGGGATGCTGCTGCGCGACAACGTCTACGGCACCATCGAAGAGGATGCCGAGCGCCGCGACTTCACCGTTAACGCCCTCTACTACAGCGCCAGAGACTTCACCCTGCACGACTTCGCCGGTGGTCTGGAGGATCTGCAGGCCCGTCGCCTCGAGCTCATCGGTGACCCCGAGACCCGCTACCGGGAAGACCCGGTACGGATGCTGCGCGCCGTGCGCTTCGCCGCCAAGCTCGACATGCAGATTAGCCCGCGCACCGCGGCCCCGATCCGCGAGCTGGCCCCCCTGCTGCAAGATATTCCGGCGGCCCGCCTGTTCGAGGAGACCCTCAAGCTGTTCCTGGCCGGTCACGCCCTGGAGACCTATCGCCAGCTGCGCGACTACAACCTGTTCCAGCAGCTCTTCCCGCAGCTGACCCCGCTGCTGACCCCGAACGGGGACTCGGTCTGCGAGCGCTTCATCGAGTTGGCGCTGATCGATACCGACAAGCGGGTGCAGGATGACAAGCGCGTCACCCCCGCCTTCCTCTATGCCGCCCTGTTGTGGGGTGCGGTCGAGAGTCGTGCCCGGGTACTGGAGAACGAGAGCGGCCTGCCCTGGCACGACGCCTTCATGATGGCGGTCAACGAGGTGCTGGATAGCCAGACCCGGGTCATCGCCGTGCCACGCCGCTTCACCACCGACATCCGCGACATCTGGGCCCTGCAGACCCGTCTGACCCGCCGTCAGGGACGCCACCCGGAGCGCGCCATGGAGCATCCCAAGTTCCGCGCCGCCTACGACTTCCTGCTGCTGCGCAACCGGGTCGAGCGGGGCATCGGCGAGCTGGCCAGCTGGTGGGAGCGCTATGTGGAGTCGGCCCCCGAGTCCCGTCAACAGCTGCAGCGAGATGCCAGCCGTGACGAGCCGCGCGGTGAGAAGAAGCGCAACAACCGTCGGCGCCGTCCGCGCCGCCGCAAGCCGGCCGCCGAGTAATGACCCTCGCCTTCGTCGCCATCGGCTCCAACCTGGACGCCCCCCTCGAGCAGGCGCAGCGCGCCGTCGATGCCCTGCGCGGGGTGCCACAGAGCCGACTGGTGCTGGCGTCATCTTTCTATGCCAGCCGCCCCATGGGGCCCCGGGATCAACCCGACTACGTCAACGCCGTGGTCGGTCTGGAGACTGACCTCGCCCCCCTGGCGCTGCTGGATGCATTGCAACGTATCGAACTGGAACAGGGACGTGTTCGCAAGGAAGAGCGCTGGGGACCTCGCACCCTGGATCTCGATCTGCTGCTCTATGGTGACGCCACCCTGGAGCACGAGCGTCTCACCGTGCCCCACTACGGCATGAAGGTGCGGGAGTTTGTGCTACTCCCCCTGCACGAGATCGCCCCTCACCTGCACCTGCCCTGTGGCTCGCCCCTGTCCGACCTGGTTGCCCAGTGCCCGCGTAACGGCCTGATGGCCGTGGCGCCGGCCCCTGCCGTGTAGGAGCCTTTAATGAGCAAGATCACCACCGCCTCCCTGCTGAAGATGAAGCAGGAGGGGCAGAAGTTCACCGCCATCACCGCCTATGACGCTACCTTCGCCAGACTGTTCGACGACGAAGGTGCCCATGTGCTGCTCATCGGCGACTCCCTCGGCATGGTGCTGCAGGGGGGGAGCGACACCCTCGCCGTCACCATGGACGAGATGGCCTACCACACCCGCTGCGTGGCCAAGGGGGCTGACCAGGCCCTGGTCATCGCCGACATGCCGTTCATGAGCTATGCCACCCCCGAGCAGACCTACCAGAACGCCGCCCGCCTGATGGCCGCCGGTGCGCGCATGGTCAAGATGGAGGGGGGGGAGTGGCTGTGTGACGCCATTCGCCACCTGACCCGTAACGGGGTGCCGGTGTGCGGCCATTTGGGGCTGACCCCCCAGTCGGTGCACGTCTTCGGCGGCTTCAAGGTGCAGGGGCGCGACGAGTTCCAGGCCCAGGAGATCTACCGTCAGGCCCTGGCCCTGCAGGAGGCCGGCATCCAGCTGCTGGTGCTCGAGTGCGTGCCGGTGGCGCTGGCCGAGCGCATCACCAAGGCCCTGCGCATCCCGGTGATCGGCATCGGTGCCGGCCCGGTCACCGATGGCCAGATCCTGGTGATGCACGACGCCTTCGGCGTCACCTCCGGCTATGTGCCCAAATTTACCAAGAACTTCCTGGCCGAGACCGGCGACCTGCGGGGCGCGGTTCGCCTCTATATCAAGGAAGTGGCCGAGGGAACCTTCCCCGGGCCGGAGCACTGCTTCAACTGATGTCAGGGGGCCACAGGCCCCCTTAGCTTAGGAGTTCATCTCATGCTGGTTGTCTCACAGATCGCCGATCTTCGTTCCACCCTGAGCGCCTGGCGCCGCGCCGGCGAGCGCATCGCCTTCGTGCCCACCATGGGCAACCTGCACCAGGGGCACCTGACCCTGGTGGCCGAGGCCCGCGCCCGCGCCGAGCGCGTGGTGGTGAGCATCTTCGTCAACCCGATGCAGTTCGACCGGGCCGAGGATCTGGCCAACTACCCGCGTACCCTGGAGCAGGACTGCGACGCCCTGCGCGCCGCCGGCGCCGATCTGGTGTTCACCCCGACCCCGGAAGTCATGTATCCCAAGGGGCTGGCCAACCAGACCTTCGTCGAGGTACCGGGTCTGTCTGCCCTGCTGGAAGGCGCCCTGCGCCCGGGCCATTTCCGCGGGGTCAGCACGGTCGTCACCAAGCTCTTCAATCTGGTACAGCCCGATGTGGCCTGCTTCGGTCAGAAAGACTTCCAGCAGCTGGCGCTCATTCGCCAGATGGTCGAGGACATGGCCATGCCCATCGAGATCGTCGGCGTGCCCACGGTGCGGGCCGACGATGGCCTGGCCCTGTCGTCACGCAACGGCTACCTCACTGCCGCCGAACGCGCCATCGCCCCCACCCTGGCCCGGGTGATGCACACCCTGGCCGATCGCCTGGCCGGTGGCGAGCGCGACCTCGAGGCCCTGGTTCGCGACGGGGCCCGCGCCCTGGACGAGGCCGGCTTCAAGACCGATGCCATCGACATCGTCGACGCCCACACCCTGCTCCCGCTGAACGAGCAGAGCCGGGAGGCGGTGATCCTGATGGCCGCCTTCCTCGGCAAGGCGCGTCTCATCGACAATCGGAGCCTTGCCCTCTGACTCCCCCGGGCCCGGCACTCGCCGGGCCTCACTCATGCCCCCTTGATTAACATCACAAAAGTGCACTTTATTGACACTTTTGCCATTGCTCACACCTGTTACTTTGATATCGGTCAATAAGCCTCGGTCTCACATGAGGAAAATCACTCATCCATAAATTAGTGATTTTTCAGCATAAAAAACCAAGGAAACCGAATGTCATCTCAGGAAACCACCAAAGAGAGGCGCAGCATAGGGAGCTACCTCGCCCTGGCCTTTGCCGTCGTCTTCTTCTCGGGCCTGCTGCAGTCCAAGCAGTGGTTCGGCGTCTTCGACTTCACCACCCTCAACGGCTCCTTTGGTACCGTCGTCCAGTCGGTCAGCCAGGGCAGCGAGGGGGTCACCACCGCCATGAGCGATCTGCGTGGCAAGGGGGGCAGCGGTGCCCGTGACGGCTTTCTGTTTGCCCTCACCCTGATCCCCACCGTCATGTTTGCCCTCGGCATGATCAATGTGCTCGAGCACTACGGTGCCCTGCGCGCCGCCCGCCAACTGCTGAGCCCGCTGCTCAAGCCCCTGATGGGGATCCCGGGCAGCTCGGGGCTCGCCCTCATCGCCTCTTTGCAGAGCACGGATGCAGGGGCCGCCATGACCCGCCAGCTCAAGGATGAAGGACACCTGACCCAGCGCGAGACCGATGTGTTCACCATGTTCCAGTTCTCCGCCGGGGCCACCATAGTGAACTTCTTCTCCTCCGGAGCCGTCCTCTTCACCCTGACCCTGGCCGACGGCTCTCTGGCCGTGGGCTCCTCCATCGGTCTCGCGGTGGCGGTGATGTTCATCTTCAAGATTGTCGGGGCCAACCTGTTTCGCCTCTACCTCAACCTGACCGATGGCCGGGAAGAGACCTCGCAACCCCAGAAGGAGGCCGCATAAATGAGCCAGAGCCAGATCAAGAAGCCCATGGTGACCGACATCTTCGTCGAGGGGGCCCGCAAGGGATGGACCATCGCCACCACCTCCACCGTACCCAACGTGCTGATGGCCTTTGTCATCATCAAGGTGCTGCAACTCACCGGCGCCCTGGATGCCATGGGCACGATCTTCTCTCCGGTGATGGGGTTGTTCGGCCTGCCCGGTGAGGCCGCTGCCGTACTGATCGGCGCCTGGATGTCCATGGGCGGCGCGGTCGGAGTGGTCATCTCCCTGTTCGATCAGGGGATCCTGACCGGTGGACAGATCGCCATCCTGGCCCCGGCCATCTACCTGATGGGCTCCCAGATCCAGTATCTGGGCCGCATCCTGGGCCCTATCGGCACCGAAGGTCGCCACATCCCGGTGATGATCGCCATCTCTGTCATCAACGCCTTCGGCGCCATGGCGCTGATGAACCTGCTCGTCTGAGGTCCCTATGCACTTCTCATTGAATGACTACCTGGCCGCTCTGCGCTCCCTGGTCAATGTCGATTGCGGCACCCTGAATCGGGAGGGGAACCGCACCGTGGTCGAGCTGATGAAGGGCCACTTCGCCCCCCTGACCGGCTGGCAACTGACCGAAGTGGATTGCGGCGCGGCCGGCGTCGGCCTCGAGATCCGCAACCGACCGGCCGGCGAGCCCATCGATGTGCTGATGATCGGCCATCTCGATACCGTCTTCCCGGTCGGCACCGCCGCCGCACGCCCCCTGCGAGTGGAGGGGAGCCGAGCCTTCGGCCCCGGTGTCTCCGACATGAAGTCGGGACTGCTCAACATCCTCTGGGCAGTACGGGGGCTCGACCCGGCCCTGCTCGCGCGCCTCTCCCTGTGCATCTGCATGAACCCGGACGAGGAGATAGGCTCGCTCCACTCCGAGGACTGGCTCAAGTCGGTCGCCAAAGATGCCCGCCATGTGCTGGTGGCCGAGGCGGCCCGGGCCGATGGCTCACTCGTGAAGGCCCGCAAGGGGATGGCCCGCTATCGCATCGAGGCCCATGGCAAGGCGGCCCACGCGGGTAACGATCCCCGCGCCGGGCGCAGCGCCATCCGCGAGCTGGCCCACTGGACCCTGGCCCTGGACGCGCTCAATGACATCGAGAACGGCACCACCCTCAACCTGGGCGTCATCCAGGGAGGGGCCGTCGCCAACATAGTCCCCGATCAGGCCTGCGCCTGGGTGGATGTGCGCTTCTGGAGCAACCAGGCGTTTCAGACCCTGGAGGATAGCCTGCACACCATGGCCGAGCGCCCCTTCGGTGACGGGATCCGGATCACCCTGACCCGGGAGGCCTACAAGCCCTCCATGACCCCCTCCCCCGAGACCGAGCGACTGATGGCGCTGGTGGAGCGCTGCGGCGAGCAGATCGGACTCCCCATCACCTGGCAGGCGGTGGGCGGAGGCTCGGATGCCAACCTGACCGCGGTCATGGGGATCCCGACCCTGGACGGGCTGGGCCCCGTCGGTGCCGGCTTTCACAGCGATGAGGAGTATCTGGATCTGGACTCCGTCGAGCCACGGATCCGCCTGTTGCAGAGGGTGCTCGCCGAGCTGGCGCCTTGATAACGAAGAGACCCGCCACATGGCGGGTCTCTTGTCTCAGTCGGAGGCGAGGGGATAACCGGCCCCCTTCCACGCGAAGATGCCGCCCGGCACCCGGTAGACCTGGCGATATCCCTGCTGCACCGCCCAGGCGGCGGCGTTATGGCTGCGACCGCACTGCACGAAGCCGCAGTAGATCACCAGGGGGCGCTCCTTGTCCTCACCCAGCAAGGCCAGCAGCTGCGCCTCGCTCCCCTCCCCTTCCACGATGTCGCTCCAGACCGGCGAGCCCTTGGCCTCCTTGACGAAGACGAAGTTCTTGGCCCCCGGGATGTGCCCCTTCTTGTAGGAAGCCTCGAGCGGCATGGTATCGAGGATGACCATCTCCTCCCCCTTGTCCATACGCCCCTTGAGCTCGGCCACCGTCATCAGCCGGTAGTGGCCCTGCGCCGTCTCGTTGGCCAGTTGCACGGCGCTCTGCTCCAGCTTGACCTCCTGCTCGAACTGATTGTCACCGCAACCGCCCAGCATCAGGGAGGCTGCCACCAGCGAGGCGAGCAGGGAGAGGGAACGGGTTTTCATCATGACACTTCCTTGGTTGGGAGAGAGAGGGAAGGCGCGGGCACCAGCAGCGCGGCCACCATGGCCAGCATCAGCAGATCCCGCCCTATGGCCTGGGGCAACGAACCCAGATCGGCCTTGCCCAGGCACCCGCAAGCGATGTCGAGATCGATGGCCACCCCGTAACCGAGCACGGCGATAAACAGCAGCAGCAGCGCCATCATCAACCAGAGACCCCGGCGCCACCCCATCAGCACGGCCCCTCCCGCCACCAGCTCCAGCAGGATGAGCCCCCAGGCCACCAGGGGTTGCAGCGGTGGCCACACCAGACCGAAGGCATCGATCTGTTGCACGAAGAGAGCGGGAGAGAGGCTCTTGATGCCACCCGAGAGGAGAAAAAAGCCCCCCAGAAGCAGACGAGCCAGCAGGCGCCAGACCATAAAACACCTCTTATTAGGTAGTCGCCTAGTCTAGCAATTTATCGTCGTTTGACAATCCTTCCCGCAGGGGGAATCTAGGCGCGCAGGGTATGGGCCAGAGAGACACGCGGCGCCTCGACCCGATCCCGGCGATGGGCCAGCAGATCGTCGGCCAGTTCGAGAGCTCGCTCCAGCAGCGAGGCAAGCCCCTCTACCGTGAGGTGATCGAGCCACTCACGACACCAGAGCAGGGTGCTCCCTTCGGAGCGTCCCAACTGAAACACGGGATAGTTGTCGAGATCCCAGAGCAGGGGTGCGTTGGGCATGCCGTGGTCGGGCAGCAACACATAGAGCACCAGTTGCCCCTCATCCTCGGCCAGGGTTACCACCCGTTCATCGTCGATGGCAAAAGAGGTAACGCTCTGATCAATAGCCGGAGCGGGGAGGCCCAATTGTTCGCACAGGCCGGCGATAAGGGTGTGGTACATAAGCGGTTCCGTCGCAGAGAGGATGACGGAGCACACGCTATGCCTCCGGCGTCGGGACGGGTATCAAAATCGGCCAGATTTTTTTAGACAAGCGACACACCGCAGCAAAAGTGTGATGGTGGCGACAAATTGAGCGGGTTCGCTCAAATCCTTAAATGGCGCGACCACGGCTGATAAAAAGGGGGCTGAATGGGGCGTAATCTGCAGCCATAACAAAACAAAAAGGCACAGCATATGAAGGTAAGCACACAGAGCAATGTCCCCAGCACCCCGCTCATCGAGAATCAGGTCACGACGCCGGCACAGCCGCGGCTGCGCCTGCTCGACGCCGGTAATCGGGAGTTTGACCGCCAGATCCGCCGGGGTCTGGGTCATCGTCAGAGCCAGGAGCTCAAGAGCCTGCGCAAGGCGATCAATCACTACCAGGCCAACCAGACCCCCTCCCTGGCTTGCCTGGAGAAGGTCGAGAAGGCCCTCGACTTCTGGCTCGCCTCCGGCAAGAACCGCTCCCGCCAGCAAGACCCCGTGGTCGCGCGCCTGCGCAGCGACATCGCCTCCCGTCGTCAGCACCTGGCCCAGGGCGGCAAGGAGAGCGACTTTCAGCTCTCCTGGCTCTGCAACGACCAGGGCCGCGTCAATCAACCCATCGCCAGCAACATGCAGATCAAGGAGTGGATGAGCCGGCTGGAAGGGCTGCGCAAGGAGGGGGCGCACGATCTGTTCCAACACGAGCTGCAATCAGCCCTCGACCAGGTGTTTGGCCTGAGTGAAGGGATGACGGCCCTGCGCCTGGGGCGAGCCCCCAACCGGGAAGAGGTGATAGAGAGTCATGAGTGGCACCTCTTTACCGCGACCCTGCGCAGTCGCTTCCCCGACCTGGTCGAGCTCAAGCCCCAGCCGACCGCCGAGGAGCACGCCCGGGACACCCTGCTGACCCACAGCCAACTCATCGAGCTGCAACACCTCAAGGAGGTGCTCGACGTCAGCCTCAAGGATAAGGTCGACAAGCAGGGAGAGATTGGCCTGCTGCGTACCGAGCTGCTGACCGCGCTGGTGGACGGGCTCGATGAGCCTTTCCTTCAACGGGAGAGCGACGAGCAGGCCCTGTGGCAAAAACCGGGCGCCTCTCCCCTCTATCAGACCGGGATCCGGCGCGAGCTCAAGCACCCTCTGGAAACCACCAGCCGCGAGAGGAACAACGGCGACCCGCTGGCCCGCAAGGAGTTCAAGGAGCTGGGATTGATCAACGCCAGCGCCCTGGTCGAAGCCTTCGCCAAGATCGAGATCGGCAAGTGGGAGGGAAAGAAAGAGGGCGCCTTTGGAGAGCTGGCCGCCAAGGTCACCCTGAGCCAGGAGAATAAGGCCACCCTCAAGGCAGAAGCCGTGGTCGGCAAGGCGGAGGGTTCCCTGCAGTTTAATCCGCCCCCCAAGCCGATACAGGAGACCCACGGTGAGCGCTACAAGCCGGGCCCCCATGATTTCACCCTGCTGCGGGTCGGCGCCAGTGCCGAACTGGTGAGCAAGCTGGGTCTGAGCGCCGAAGGGAGCTGGACCATTGGTCAGCTGCTCAGGGCCAAGGTGGCGGGCAAGGCGGAGGCCGGCGTCACCGTCAAGGCCGAGGCGGGGGCCGCCCTCATTGCCACTCCCCAGGGACCGCTCGCCAGCGTGACCGCCAACGCCTCAGCCTTCGCCGGTCTCAAGGCCGAGGGAAGCGCCGAGCTCAATCTGCTCAAGAGCCAGTATGCCGATGCCTATGCCCTCTCGGCCAAGGTGAAGGCGTCGGCCAACCTGGGGGTGGGCGCCAGCGCCGGCGCCACGGCGGCCATCGGCCCGCAGGGAGCCAAATTCCACACCACGGCGGGAGTGACCCTGGGCATCGGCACGGAGGCAAGCTGGGAGGGGGGAGTCAATGCCATGGCTACCCGGGCCTATGCCCTCGAGCTGGCCGCCCGCGCCGCTCGCAACTTCGACCAGAGCAGGGCCGACAGCCTGGATGCCAGGGCGATGCAGGCCGGTACCGAAAACCGCCTCTACGAGCTATCCGAGCGCCTCAACAGCCGGATCCAGACCCTGGAGGGGCAACTTGAGGCACTGCAACTGGCGCCGGAGCAGAACCGGATCCGCAAGCAGGAGAGCCTGATCGAACCCGAGCTGGAGAGAGGGCGCCAGGCGATGGCTCAAGCCATCGATGATGCCATCGGACCGGATCGCCGGGATGCCCAGGGGGAGATAGAGCCCGTCCAACGCGCCCGGGAGCGCAATGACAAGCTGGACCTGACCGCTCGCCTGCTCAAGGATCACAAGATCCAGGCGTAACCAAGACGCCAACAGAGAACAGCCATTGACGCCGACAGGGCGGTGAACGATGCCCCCCGTCGGCCCTCAATGGCGCCGATCTCACGTCCGCAGAGGAGTGTCCAAACGATTCGAGGGTTTCGCCGAGGGGAAGCCTTCTTCCGTCCGCGGCTATGCCCCGAGCGGTAAACCCGTCAATGAACAAAGGCGCCGAGGCGCCTTTTTCATGGACGGCTGCATCAGTGACGCAGGCCGATTCCGCGCGAGACCAGCCACCAGGCCAGGGTATAGAGGGCCAGGATAAAGCCCCCTATGATGAGGTAGGCGGTGGTCAGGGGCACGTCCGAGATGCCGAGAAAGCCGTAACGGAAGGCGTTGACCATGTAGATGATGGGGTTCACCTGGGAGACCCCCTGCCAAAACGCCGGCAACAGGGAGATGGAGTAGAAGACCCCGCCCAGATAGGTCAGTGGCGTCAAGACGAAGGTGGGGATGATGCTAATGTCATCGAAACTCTTGGCGAACACCGCATTGATAAGCCCCCCCAGGGAGAAGACGATGGAGGTGAGCAATACGGTGACACAGACGCTGAAGAGGTGATGGATCTGCAGCGGCACGAAGAAGAGCGACACCAGGGTCACGATAAACCCGACGCAGAGCCCACGTGCCACCCCGCCACCGACGAAGCCGGCGATGATGATGTAGTTGGGCACCGGGGCCACCAGCAGCTCCTCCACGTTGCGTTGAAACTTGGCGCTGTAGAAGGAAGAAGCGACATTGGAGTAGGAGTTGGTGATGACCGACATCATGATGAGGCCGGGCACGATAAACTCCATATAGCTAAAGCCCCCCATCTCGCCGATGCGCGACCCGATGAGGTTGCCGAAGATGACGAAATAGAGGCTCATGGTGATGGCCGGCGGCACCAGAGTCTGCACCCAGATGCGGGTAAAACGGGTGATCTCCTTGGCCAGTATGCTCTGAAAGGCGATCCAGTAGGCCTGCGAACTCATGCTTTTCTCCCCTCTTCCACCAGATGGACAAACAGCTCCTCGAGCCGGTTGGCCTTGTTACGCATGCTCTGCACCCCTATCCCCAGCTCGCTCAGGGCGGCGAAGAGGCCGTTGAGGGTCTGGCTCTTGTCGAGCTCTACCTCCAGGGTACGGGCATCGACACAGCGGCAGTGGTAACCGGGCAACTCGAGGCTGGCCGGGCACTCAGCGGTCAGATCGAGCAGGAAGGTCTCGCGCCCCAGCTTGCCAAGCAGGCTCTTCATGCTGGTGTTCTCGATGAGGCGCCCCTTGTCGATGATGCCGATGTTGCGGCACAGCATCTCGGCCTCTTCCAGATAGTGGGTGGTGAGTATGATGGTCACCCCCTGGCGGTTGAGGTCGCGCAAGAATTGCCACATGGAGCGACGGATCTCGATGTCGACACCGGCGGTCGGCTCATCGAGGATGAGCAGTTTCGGCTCGTGCATCAGGGCACGGGCTATCATCAGGCGCCGTTTCATGCCCCCGGAGAGGGTACGCGCCTGCATATCCCGCTTCTCCCACAGGTCGAGCTGGCGCAGGTACTTCTCGGCACGGATCTTCGCCTCATGACGGGGCACACCGTAGAACCCGGCCTGGTTGGTGACTATCTGTCCCACCTTCTCGAACTGGCTGAAGTTGAACTCCTGGGGCACCAGACCGAGCTGGGCCTTGGCCTTCTCGAGATCCCGGTCGATGTCATGGCCAAACACCTTCACCTGACCGGCGCTCTTGTTCACGAGCGAGCTGATGATGCCGATGGTGGTCGACTTGCCGGCACCATTGGGGCCGAGCAGGGCGAAGAAGTCCCCCTCCTCGACGCAGAGATCGATCCCCTTGAGCGCCTCGACGCCTCCGGGGTAGGTTTTTCTCAGTGCTGTGATTTCCAGTGCTTTCATCATGTCCTCTGCTCACGCATGGCAATCTTGTCGTTGCTTCATACAAAAGAGGCGGCACTGGGCCACCTCTGCTGCAGGGCGTCAGGCGCCTTGGTCTCGCTTACTCCTGGGGGACCACCTTGCCGATGTAGGGCAGGTTGCGATAACGCTGGGCATAATCGATGCCGCAGCCGACCACAAACTCATCGGGGATGGCGAAGCCGACCCATTCGACCGGCACCTGTACCTCACGACGGGAGGGCTTGTCGAGCAGGGTGCTGATGGTCAGCGACTTGGGCTCGCGCAGGGAGAGGATCTCGCGCACCTTGCTCAGGGTATAACCGGTGTCGATGATGTCCTCGACGATCAGCACATCCTTGCCCTTGATGTCGTCATCCAGGTCTTTGAGGATGCGTACATCCCGGCTGCTGTGCATGCTGGAGCCATAGCTGGAGGCGGTCATAAAGTCGAGACTCACCGGCAGTTCGATATGGCGGCAGAGATCGGCCAAAAAGACGCAGGAGCCGCGCAGCAGACCCACCAGCACCAGCTCGTCGGTATCCTGATAGTGTTCGGTGATGGCCTTGCCCAGCTCGACGATACGGGCCTGGACTTCGCTCTCGGGGATCATCACCTCAACGGTATGTTTCATGTTTCACTCCAACCGTGTCATGTCCCTGACATGACGCTTCACGACTCGAAAGTGGGCAATTGTAACATCTGTCGCCAGTCTCGTCAGGCACATCACTCTTTAACCGGATTAATTTAGTTGGTAAAGTGCTCAGTGATCACAGGCTGAGTCGGCAACGACAGATTCACACAACCATAAGTCCAATAAAAGAAACGACAATATGATGGAACCACGCGCAGAAATCAGACGGCGCACCCGGCTTTCGCCGGAGGCTCGCCGTTCCCAACTCATGGAATGTGCCATTGAAGTGTTCTCCCGCCGCGGGATCGGTCGGGCCGGACACGCCGAGATAGCCGAAGAGGCCAAGGTGTCAGTGGCAACCGTCTTTAACTACTTCAATACCCGCGAAGAGCTGGTTGACGAGGTACTCGGCGAGGTCGAGGCCTTCATTCGTCAACTCATGACCGAAGCCTATGGCGACCACCACCCCATCTGCGACAGCATACGTCGCCATGTGGAGCTGTTTGTCAACGTGGCTTACGAGCGCCCCGACCACGCCAACATCTGGCTGGAGTGGAGCTCCTCCGTCCGCGACGAGGTGTGGCCGCGCTATGTCAAGCTGCTGGACGAGATCCTCGAACACATTACTCCCCGTCTGCAGAAGGCCCTCGATCGCGGTGAGATCGAGAGTGAGCTCAGTGCGCTGGCCCTGGCCCGCATCCTGACCAGCTTTGGCTACCTGATGATGCAGATGGTCAACGCCCCCGAGCGCCCCCTGCGCAGTGAGGTCGTTGAAACCGTTTACCAATATGTCACTGCCCCCCTGAAACAGGGCGCAGCCCAGGCCCTTGCCCTGGCCTGAATAAAGCGGTGAATCGCAGGTGATCGGAGTGAAGGCGACCCATGGTCGCCTTCACTCTTTCTGGCCAGACTCACTCCTGCTGAGTCGGCAGTTGATGGGCAATACCGGCATGGCAGTCGATGCAGGACTCGCCACGCTCCGCCATCCCCTGGTGGCGCCTGGCTGCCGATCGGGATTGATTGGCCAGATCCATGCGAGTGGGATCGTGGCAATAGCGGCAGTTGCGCGAGTCGCTCTCCCGAAACTCTGCCGTCGAGATGGCCGCCAACCTGGCCCTGTGCTCCCGCTCGAAGTTGTCCGGGGTGATCTCTCCCCTGAGCCGGAGATAGATGTCCTTGGTAGCACGGATCTTGAGCCACAACTTGGGTAACAGCTCACGCGGCACATGACAGTCACTACAGGTGGCGGCCACCACCCCCTTGGTATTGTGGAAGTGGGGCGAGGCCTGATACTCCGCCACTATGCTATCCATCCCCTGGTGGCAGCGATAACAAAACCCGTTGCTGTTGGTGTAACCCAACACACCGTGAAACCCCGCCAGGGCCGCCCCCCCCAGAACAAACGCCAGCACACCGCCGAGCGGGATGCCCAGGCACCAACGGGCAGCGGGCGTGGCCCACAGACGACGCCACAGGGTCGGTTTGTCGCTCACCACCACCTCCTCATTGCAAGCTGGCGTAGTATTCGGCCAGCGCCTCCAGATCGGCCTCGCTCATGGCGGCGAGCGCCTTGTTCATGCTCTTGTCCACATCGCGCTTGCCCTGCCGGAACTCGTGGAGGGAGTAGAGCATGTACCCCTTCATCTGCCCCCCCAACAGGGAAGACTCATCGGCCGGATTACGCCCTCCTCCCGTGTGGCACTTCTCACATTTGGCCTGATGCAGAGCCTTGCCCACCGCCGCCCTGGCACTATCGAAGGGCTGCTTGGCCGGCATGAAGGGGAGCGCGGCATAATAATCTGCCAGGGCGTCGATCTGTGCCTCGGAGAGGCCCTTCATCACCTCGGTCATATCGCCGCTCTTGCCCGTCTCTCCCGACACATGATTGACCCGCTTGGCCGGCCGCCCCTCCAGATAGGTGCGCATCTGATCGCCGAGGTTAACGGCGGGCAGCCCGGCAATGGTCGGGATTTCCTGGGAGAGGCTCACCCCTTTGGGGCCATGACAGGCATCGCATCCCTTGGCCACATCCTCCACCGAGGCCTGCGCCACGCCCCCGCCTATCGCACCGAGCAATAACACCATTCCAATTGCCTCTTTCATCTGTCGTCACTCCCCAAGAACCGTTTACCCGCTCACAAAATCAGCTTTATTGACATCATTGTGAGCATAGCCGAGCGCAAATCACCTACCTTTCTAATGGGTAAGGTCGTGAGATGGCGCACAGTTAACCGCCATTAAAGAAGCAAGAAAAAAACACTTTTGAGCAGTTTCATAAGGAATGGAGCCGGACTGATACCGGACCTGCATCAAAGGAAAATAATATGAGACTCTGGAATGCAGTGATGGCCACCCTGTTGGTCATGGGAGTGGTGGCGTGCGGTGGTGGCGGTGATAGCGACAAGAATACGCCTCCCCCCACAGGCAAGCCCGGTGTCACTATCTCTTCCCCTCGTTACGATGCCCAAAGCCGCAGCCTGACGGTTGAATTCACCGTCATGGACAGCCAGGGACGCCCCATCACAGGGCTCACCCCCTCCTTCACCCTGGCCCAGCTTATCGAGGAGGAGCAGGGACGCGCCGGCACCATCATTCGCTGGCAGAGCCTGCTGAACCGGAGCCGCAACCGCCCGGCCGACAGCGCCTCCAGCATCCCCTCGGTGATCCAGCCCACCACCAACCCGGCCGCTAACGGGACTCTGACCGACCACGGTGAAGGTCGCTACAGCTACCTCATCAAGCAGGTCCCCTACGGCACCGACACCGATCCGGTCAATGGTCAGCCCCTGCAGTTTGTCACAAGTCGTACCACCCGACTCGGGATCCAGCTCGCCGCCACCGACAGTTCCGATATCAGCAATCCCACCTACGACTGGGTGCCTGACGGTGGCCCCCTGAGCAGCCGCACCATGGTTGAGACCAAGACCTGCAACAACTGCCACGACAAGCTGGCCCTGCACGGCGGCGGCCGGGTCGAAGTCTCCTTCTGCGTCACCTGCCACAATCAGGGCAACACCGGCTATGGCCGCAGCTTCGTCAACAAGGTTGAGCAAAACGAGCTGAGCCTCGATTTTCGGGTCATGCTGCACAAGATCCACCGGGGCAAGGACCTGCCCCAGATCGAAGCCACCGACGGCGGCCAGTACATGGTCTATGGTTTTCGCGACGCCAAGCACCTCTATGGGGCCAATGATGGCGGCACCCTCTCCGGGGTGCATTTCCCGCAAGATCTGCGCAACTGCTCCACCTGTCATGACGACAGCAACAGCAAAACCCCCGAAGCCAACCACTGGTTCAGCGTCCCCAGCACACAGACATGTGGCTCCTGTCATGAGGATCACAGCGCCAACCACTTCAGCTCCACCGAGTTTTACTGCGCCAACTGTCACGGCCCCAACCCGACCTTGCGCCAGGCCTCGGTGAAGGTGATGCACGAGGGACGAGTGGCCTCACTGCAAGCGGGTAGGGATACCCTGCAGATGACCATGGAGAGCGCTCGCTACCAGGCACCGAATGTGCTGGTCGAGGTGCGCCTGCGCCGGGATGGGGTGGGCGTCAACAGCCTGGGCGAATTGTTGCCCTATCTGAACACAGGCAAGGCCTATGTGCTGGTCAACTGGGACAATGGCCAGGGAGATGCCATCAGCTACTCCGAGAACCGTATCGACATGGCCAGTGGCTGTGTCGCCCAGGGCGATGGCCTCTTCCTGTGTCAAAAGAGCATGACCCAGGTGCCGGCAGACAATGCCGTGCTGGTGGTAGCCAATGCCGAGATGGCCCTGTGCGCCGATCGCAAGGCGCTGGAAAATGGCAAGCCGGCCAGCCTGGCCCAGTGCAGCTCCCTGGTGGATCGCTCAGGCAATCCGGAAGATGCCGACCTGCACACCATCGCCGCCAATGTGGCCCATGGGGCCTTCGATCTCGGGGGCAGCCCGGTCTCGTATCAGGAGCCGGTCGGAGTCAACCGTGCCAATTGCAACAGCTGTCACAAGGATCTGACGGTGCACGAGCGCAATCACAACGCCAAAGATTTCGTGCAGTGTTCCAGCTGCCACAACGCCACCCGGGCCGCCTTCTATGCCGGCTTCCCGGCCGACCTCAAGTACCACGTCCACTCCTTCCACGCCATGGGCTCGCACAGGGATGGGGAGTCCCGCTTCCCCGGTGTCATCAACAACTGTGAGAACTGCCACACCCAGGCCCAATACAACCTGCCCAACCAGCAAAACCCCAGACCCTCGCTGGCGACGACCACGGCAGACAACAAGAACCCCAAATACTTCAGTCCCACCCTGGTGGTCTGTGCCAGCTGTCACCTCAAGTCCCCCCTCGGCCTGGTCAATCCGACCACTCCGGCCAGTGGCGATGAGTGGGCGTCGCACATGCGCAGCAACGGTGCCGTCTTTGGTGCCGACAGCGCGGCCGCAGCCAGCGGCACCGAGCAGTGTGCCAGCTGCCATGCGGTCGGCCAGGAGCAGGGGGTCGACAAGGTTCACAAGGTATACGACTACCGCGCTAACTAAAGACCGTGGCGGGGAACCCCGCCCGGTACATTGAGGGAGTCACGAGATGAGAAGGACGACGAGATGGAGCTTGGCCCTCTGTCTGCTGCTCGGAGCGATGGCGGCAGTGCAGGCGGCCGACCCCAGGGAAGAGGTTGAGGCGGTGCTCGACAAGAAGTTCGACGAGGGACACTACTCGACCAAGGGAGCCGATACCTGCCTGCGCTGCCACGATGCCGACTCGGACAAGACAGCCACCGGTATCTTTCACACGGTACACGGCAATCCGGCCAATGCCCGTGGACCCATGGGGGATCGTCAGTGCGAGGCGTGTCACGGACCGGTCGGCAATCACGCCCGCAATCCTCGCAAGGGTGAGCGCAGAGAGCCGATGATCACCTTCGGGCCCGACTCTCCCATTCCGGCCGAGAAGCAAAACAGCGTCTGCCTCTCCTGCCACACCGACACCCGGCGCATGGGATGGCACGCCAGCAGCCACGCCAGTGAGGATCTCACCTGCACCAGTTGCCACCGGCTACACCAGACCAGGGATCCCATGAACGAGAGCGCCAGCCAGACCGCCATCTGCACCGGGTGTCACGCCAAGGAGAAGGCCGATCTGCACAAGCGGTCCAGCCATCCCCTGCAAAACGGGGCCATGGCGTGCGCCAGTTGTCATAACCCGCACCAATCCATCAACCCGGCCGATCTCAAACAGCCCTCACTCAACGAGACCTGCTATGAGTGCCACGCCGAGAAGCGTGGCCCCTTCCTCTGGGAGCACCAGCCGGTCAACGAGGATTGCGCCCTCTGCCACGAGCCTCATGGGGCCATCCAGAGCGCCCTGCTCAAGAAACGGCTGCCACAACTTTGCCAGGAGTGCCACAGCGAGCCCCACGCCAACGTGGCGATCCCGGAGGGGGATCTCAAGGTGCGGGGCGGCAGTTGCCTCAACTGCCATGGACAAGTCCACGGCACCAATCACCCCAACGGCCAGAGCCTGAGACGCTGAGGAGGAGCCATGCGCCACTACACTCTCTGCCTGCCCCTGCTGACGGCCTTCGCCAGTCAGGCTGCCGATGACTACGACCTGCAACGGGCCCGGGCCACCGATACCGAACGCTGGCGCTGCAACGCATGCGAGCCCTATCAGGGCTGGCACGGCGACGTCGGGCTCGGCGTCGGCTACATGAATGATGACGGCGCCAGCCGCTTTCGCAACTGGGTTCCTACCAACTATGACCAGGGGATGCTCGGCACCCTCAACACCGACCTCCACTATCGGGGAGAGGGGAGTGAATACGGTCATATAGAGGCGACCGATCTTGGGCTGAAGCGCTTTTCCGTCGCCACCGAAGCGGGCCGCTACGACGGGCTGAGGGGGCGCCTCGAGTATCGCGAGAGCCCCTACTACTGGAACCGGGGGGTGAGCATCTATCAGGGAGAGGAAGGGGTTCTCTCGGCCGGCCCCCTCACCCCGTTTGACAAGGAGACGCTGCGAAAACAGGTCTCCCTCGGCCTGAAATTCACCCCCAAGAGCCCCTGGCAACCCCACGCCAGCCTGCGCCATGAGACCCGGCGCAGTACCCTCACCGGCTATACCAGCACCCTGCCCGGGATGGGCCCCATGCCAGGCTGGCTGCCCATCCCCCAGGATCAGAAGACGACCCTGATGGATGCGGGGGTGAGTTATCTCGCCAAGGGGTGGCTGGTCGATCTCAGTTACTACGGCACCCTCTACACCAACGAACACCAGGCCCTCTACTACGGCAGCCAGGCCAACCCCTATCTCAACGATCGCGCCTATGAGCCCGACAATGACTACCACCGCCTCACCCTCTCCGGCAGGCGCAGTTGGGATCGCCAGAGCCTCACCGGACGGGTCATGATGAGTCAGGCCACCTCCAGCGGCGGACTCAACCCCTTCGCCAACACACCGGTGACGCAGGATAACTTCAACGGACGGGTAGAGACCTGGCAGGCCGATGCGCGCTGGCTCAACCGGCTATCGCGCTCGCTCACCCTCAAGGCCAACGCCGAGCACCACGACAGGCAGGACAAGTCGGATCGCCAGGTGGTGATCGGCAAGCTGCGCCCCCCGACCGATCGCAGCCACACCAAGGGGGATCTGGGCGCCACCTACCGTCTCTCCCGCGCCATCAAGCTGGAAGGGGGTTACCTCTACCGGGGGGACCGGCGGGAAGAGGCCGATCGGCGCGAAACGGATCTGCACACCCTCTATGTGCGTGGCCGCTACCAACCCGTCGGCCCCTGGAGTGCCGGCACCAGGCTGAGCCTCAGCCGCCGCACCGGCTCCGAGTGGCTGGGGGATAGCGGCGGCACTCCGACCCTGCGCCAATATTATCTGGCCGACAGAGACAGGGCCGAGCTCAGGGGGGATCTCACCTGGCAGGTGAACGATCCCCTGACCCTCACGGCAGAGGCCTGGTGGGCCGAGGACAGTTACCCCGAACCCGATATCGGGCGCAGTCAGGACAGGGACTACGGGGTCGACCTCTCAGCCAGCTGGTCGCTGCCCGAGCAGCTCGATCTCAACCTCTTCCTCAATCAGCAGTGGATAGGATCGGATCAGCAACACGCCTACGCCTATGCCCCCGACTGGGCCCCCTACCAGACCCGGGTGCGCGACGAGATCTCCACCTTAGGGCTCGGACTCACCAAGAGGAAGGCGCTGGAGCGGGATCTCACCCTGGGGCTCGACTACAGCTACAGCTATGGACGGGGGCGCAATGAGGCCGGCGCCGGCTACGACTATCCGGACCTCACCAGTACCCTGCACCGGCTCAGCGGCTATGCCCTCTACCAGCTGGACGAGCGCCAGGCCCTGAGAGTGGATCTGCGCTATGAGCGGGTGAGCGACGAGGACTACCTCTATCTGGGGGAAGAGGCCAATCTGGGCGAATGGAACCAGCACTACGGGGGATATTTCGGCGGGGTCTCCTGGCTCTATCACTTCTGAACACAAACGAAGGGGACCAAACGGTCCCCTTCTCTTGTGGCGTCACTCATCCCGGGAGGGGGCGTAACCCCAGCGCTGGCACAGGGTGTGCGCAACCCCCAGGTGATCGAGGATGCGTGCCACCATGAAGTCCACCAGATCGTCGATGCTGCGCGGCTCATGATAAAAGCCCGGCGCGGCCGGCATGATGGTCACCCCGAGACGCGCCAGACTCAGCATGTTTTCCAGGTGGATGGCCGAAAAGGGCGTCTCGCGCGGCACCAAAATAAGCTGGCCGCGCTCCTTGATGACCACATCCGCCGCCCGCTCGATAAGATTCTCCGACGCCCCGTGGGCGATGGCCGAGACGGTGCCCATGGAGCAGGGGCAGACCACCATCTGTTTCGGCGCCGCCGAGCCGGAGGCCACCGGGGAGAACCACTCCTCCTTGCCGCAGGCGACAATCTGCCCCGTACGGGCACCGAAGTCGGCGCACAAGCGCGCCGAAAGGGCCTGGGGCGAAGCGGGCCAGTCGAGCCCCTGCTCGGTCTTGAGCACCACCCGGGCGGCGCTGCTGGCCAGCAGGTAGACCCGATAGTCGGCCTGCACCAGACACTCGAGCAGGCGCAGGGCATAGGGGGCGCCGGAGGCCCCGGTCAGGGCGAGGGTGATCGCGTTCATGCCAGACCGTGATACTCCTTGAGACGGGTGAGCAGCTTGTCGTGAATGCCACCAAAGCCGCCGTTACTCATGATGAGAATATGGTCCCCGTCGCGGCACTCGGCCACCAGACGGTTGACCAGGGTTTCCAGCTCGTTAAACACCTTGCCCGGTTTGGCCATGTGGCTGGTCACCTCCCCCAGATCCCAGCCGATGTTGGGGGGCTGGAAGAAGAACACCTCGTCGGCATCCCCAAAGCAGCCGGCCAGCTCCTCCTTGTGCACCCCGAGCTTCATGGTGTTGGAGCGCGGCTCCAGCACCGCCAGGATGCGCTCGTCGCCGACCCGGGCGCGCAGGCCGCCGAGGGTGGTGGCGATCGCGGTGGGATGATGGGCAAAGTCGTCATAGACCCGGATGCCGGCCACCTCGCCCTTGAGCTCCATGCGCCGCTTGGGGGAGTGGAACTCACACAGACCGTTGATCGCATGCTCCACCATGACCCCGGCGTGGCGGGCTGCGGCGATGGCCATCAGACCGTTGTTGACGTTGTGCTCGCCGATGCAGGACCAGTGCACCTCGCCCTGCTTCTGTCCGTCCAGCCACACCTCGAAGGCGGAGCCGTCGGCCTTGAGCTTGACCGCGCGCCAGGTGGCGTCGTCGCCCACCAGCTCGAGCTCGCTCCAGCAGCCCATCTTGTGCACGGCGGCCAGGTTCTCGTCGGCCTTGGGATAGAAGACCCGTCCGGTGCCCGGCACGATGCGCAGCAGGTGGTGGAACTGACGCTGGATGGCGGCGAGATCCGGGAAGATGTCGGCGTGGTCAAACTCCAGGTTGTTCATGATGAGGGTGCGCGGACGGTAGTGAACGAACTTGGAGCGCTTGTCGAAGAAGGCGCAGTCGTACTCGTCGGCCTCAATCACGAAGAAGGGGGCGGCGCCGAGCCGTGCCGACACCGGGAAGTTGCCCGGCACGCCACCGATGAGAAAGCCGGGCTCCAGCTTGGCGTATTCGAGCACCCAGGCCAGCATGCTGGCGGTAGTGGTCTTGCCATGGGTACCGGCGACGGCCAGCACCCAGCGATCTTTGAGCACATGCTCGAGCAGCCACTGGGGGCCGGAGACGTAGGGCAGGTTGCGGTTGAGCACATATTCCACACAGGGGTTGCCGCGGCTCATGGCGTTGCCGACCACCACCAGATCCGGCGCCGGGTCGAGCTGGGCGGGGTCATAACCTTCGATGAGCTCGATCCCCTGCTGCTCCAGCTGGGTGCTCATGGGGGGGTAGACGTTGGCGTCCGACCCGGTGACCCGGTATCCAAGCTGCTTGGCCAGCACGGCCAGGCCACCCATGAAGGTGCCGCAGATCCCGAGGATGTGAATGTGCATACCGCTTCCTTTTCGTGTCAGGTAGGGCGCCATTCTAGCAATCAGCACCCCGTTTTGGCACGGGAAGGATGGCGTGAGGCGCCTGATATGGTCATTTGAAGCGAGCTCGCTATAATGTGCCTCTGCACTTTATTTCCGCCTCAACCGTTTTAAGGAAACGTCATGAGCCTGAACCTGGTACCGGCTGGCAAGAGCCTGCCCGAAGACATCTATGTCGTCATCGAAATCCCGCAAAACGCCGACCCGATCAAGTACGAAGTCGACAAAGAGAGCGGCGCCATCTTCGTTGACCGCTTCATGGCTACCCCCATGTTCTACCCGTGCAACTACGGCTACGTAAACGGCACCCTCTCCCTGGACGGTGACCCGGTTGACGTGCTGGTGCCGACCCCCTACCCCCTGCTGGCCGGCTCCGTCATTCGCTGCCGCCCGGTTGGCGTGCTGAAGATGACCGACGAATCCGGTCAGGATGCCAAGGTCGTTGCCGTTCCCCACTCCAAGCTGACCAAGCAGTACGACCACATCCAGGATGTGAACGATCTGCCTGAGCTGCTCAAGGCCCAGATCCAGCACTTCTTCGAGCGCTACAAAGAGCTGGAAGCCGGCAAGTGGGTCAAGGTTGACGGTTGGGGCGACAAGGCCGAAGCCGAGGCCGAGATCCTCTCCTCCGTCGAGCGTTACACCAAGTAATCGCTCCCCGGACAATCACAAGGCGCCTGCGGGCGCCTTGTTGCATTGAGGCGTCAGTGCGCCGGGGGGGCGGCGGGCCGGGGCGATGACGAGCCAGGCTCACCGCGGATATAGAGCTCCTTGCCCTCCAGCTTATACTCCCGATACCACTCCCCGCCGCAGCGATAGCTGCCGTCAGCCTTGCTCACCAACTCACAGTTGACCGGCAACACCTCGAGCCACTTGAGGGCCTCCTGATGGCGCAGCCACTCCTGCCACTCATGCTCCCGGGCCAGTTGATCGCGCAGGGCAAAGGCGTCGACCTTCTCACTCCCCTTGGTCACGGTCACGCTGCCCGCCATGGCCGGCGCCACCACGGCCAACAGCAAGACCCCATATCCCCAGGTTCCCATCTTCCCTCCCGAGCCTCATCTTTTGCGAAAAAAAAGAACAGCCATTTCATCGGCTTGCATATTTTACCGACAGATTGTGTCCCATGGCCGTGCGGATTCACCTAGTAGTTAACTTATTCCCCTTGTGCATGACGTCAAGGGGTCACTACGGAGTGAACAGCCATGAAGTGGTTCCCTGTCCTGTTGACCATGACCCTTGCCCCCCTCGCCCCGGCCGAGCCCCTGACCCTGCAGTGGCAGTGGCACTCCCAGGATGGGAATCGTCATCACATCACCTTCTCCGCCGACGAGGGTGCCCTCGATGCCAGTCGCCGGGAGATGGTCACCCTGGATCGGGCCCTCAACTTTCCCCTCGAGACCCTGTTTGCCCAGATGGGAGAGAAGCTGCAGGGGACCCTGGCCGAGATCAACCGCCTCAGCCCTGAGGGTGCCGTCAAGTTTGACAATCTGGAGCAGGCCTTCGCCCTGCGCGATCAGAGCCCCCAATCGGTCATGTTCTGGCAGGCCTACCACCAATATCAGGAAGATGCCTTCTACGCCCTGCGCATCACCCCCTGCATCCACCCCACCGATCGCCGCCTGCCCTGCGTACGCCCCAACTACTCCCAACTCTTCTATCAGCTCAAGCATGCGTTGCAGCCCCTGGCCAGGCAGTTTGCGCAATCTGACACCGCCAAGACAGTGGCCCTGTTGCAGGAGTGGCTAGACTCCATCCCCAGCCCCAACGAGCAGGTGGATCACTTCGCCCCGCCCCTGCAGGCGCTGCAGCAAAACCGTGCCGACAGCGACGAGAAGGCGCTGTTGATGGCGGCTCTGCTGGCCGAGCTGCTCCCCGACTATGCCCTCTCCATCATCTATCCCGACATCAGCGTCGGCAGCGTCTCCCCCGCCTGGCTTGCCATCACGGCCGACAGCGGCCTTCAGGGGGAGACGGTACAGATCAACAGCCAGCCTCACGTGCTGCTTACCGGCTCACCCGTGCTGGTGCAACAGATGATGCTGTCGAAGATCCCCCTGGTGAGCGAGCCCCTCTACTAACCAAGAGATCCTACCACTCTCGGGGAGCTGGCATTTGCCGCTCCCCGTGGCATGCTGCGCCCCTTGCGTCCCACCGGCACCACTTAACACTTTTTAAACAGGTCGGATCAGATTAGGATACATTCGGCCCATTTCCTCGGTGCCAAAACTGTTATAACATAACAAAAGGAGTGTCATCAGGATGAAATACCTGGCTCTTACCCTGGCGCTGCTGTCGCCCCTGGCCATGGCTCACAACATCAAGGAGTCTGCCCCCGTTCCGGTCGTCAAGATCAACGACAAGGGCGAGCTGATGCTGAGCGGCAAGGATATCGCCTACCAGCCCTGGCAAAGTGGCGTGCTCACCGGCAAGGTCTATCTGATCCAGCACATTGCGGGTCGCTCCAGCGCCAAGGAGCTCAACGCCCCCATGATCGATGCGATCAAGGCGGCCAAGTTGCCCCACGATCAGTACCAGACGGTCACCATCATCAACAGCAATGATGCCATCTGGGGTACCTCTGGCTTCGTCAAGAGCAGCGCCGAGGACTCCAAGAAGGAGTTCCCCTGGTCCAGCATGGTGCTCGACGCCAAGGGGATGGCCCGTAACGCCTGGGCACTCGCCCCGGAGAGCTCGGCCATCATTCTGATTGGCAAAGATGGCAAGGTGCTGTTCGTCAAGGATGGTCAGCTGGCCAAGAACGATATCGACCAGGTCATGGGACTGATCAAGACCCATATCTAACCAAGAGGAGCAGGGGCGATCCCCGTCACGATGTTCAAGTTGCGCGCCCTGCTCTGGATCTGGCTGTCGGGTTGGTTGTGGATGCAACCCGCCCTGGCGGTGCACCAGCTTGACAGCCTGGCCCCCGATCACCCCCATCTGTGCCAACTCTGTGCCGTTCATCTGGACGGCAAGTGGCTGCCCGGTGCGGCGGTGGCTGCGCCGCTTCCGCAGCTCCCCACCTCATACGCACTCCCCGACCGGATTGCCTCTCCCACCCTGGCTGCGCCAGGCGCCTACTCGATCCGGGCCCCTCCTCGTTAAATCGCCGACACGCGTGCCGTTAATGGCACTTATCAATTTGATTTAACAGGAGTAATTATGAAACGTCTCGCCCTGATGATGGCGGCTGTCACCTTTTCTGCTGCCGCCCACCACGATGATCACGCCAACGCCGGCCATGGCGCCCACGAGCATGGCCACGGCCAGCTCAACCTGGTTCTGGACGGCGATCAGCTGATGCTGGAGCTGACCGCCCCCGCGGCAGATCTGATCGGCTTCGAACATGCCCCCAGAAACGACACCGAGAAGGCACGCATGGATCAGGCCCTGGCCCGGCTCAAGAGCGCCGAGGGGCTGTTTGTGCTCACCCCTGCCGCCGGCTGCACCCTGACCGGGCAGCAGGTTCAGGCCGGCCATGAGGAGCACGATCATGATGCCGACGACCACGACCATGACCATGACCATGACCATGACCACGATGCCGCCGATCACCACGAAGGCCATGCGGATATGGGCGCCACCTATACCTTTACCTGCCAGCAGCCGGCGGCCCTCAAGGGGATCGAGGCCAGCCTCTTTACCCTCTACCCGAGTCTGGAGAAGCTGACCGTGCAGGGGCTCATTCCCGGCGGCCAGGTGGCCGGTGAGCTGACCCCCGGCAACCGGATCCTGGGTTGGTAAGCCATGAGCCGTACCGTGGTAACCATTCGTGATCTCGGCTTCGCCTGGCCCGGTCACGCCCCCGTACTCGAGATCCCCGAGCTCACCCTGCTCGAGGGGGAGCGCCTCTTTATCAAGGGGCCCTCGGGGTCGGGCAAGTCGACCCTGCTGGGGCTGCTCGCCGGCATCCAGACCGTCAACCACGGCACGCTCGAGGTGCTGGGCCAGTCACTGGCCCGGCTATCCTCCCGTGCCCGCGACGGATTTCGTGCCGCCGAACTTGGCTACATCTTCCAGCAGTTCAACCTGCTGCCCTATCTCGGCGTGGTGGAGAACGTCACCAGCGCCCTCACCTTCTCGCCCAGGAAGCGCGCGCGCCTGAGTGCCCCGCCTGAGGCCGAGGCCCGTCGCCTGCTGCGCGAACTGCAACTACCCGACGAGCTGCACCGTCGCCCGGTGCACGCCTTGAGCATCGGCCAGCAGCAGCGGGTGGCGGCCGCACGGGCCCTGATCGGAGCACCGCCCCTGGTGATCGCCGACGAGCCCACCTCGGCCCTCGACAGCGACAACCGGGCCGCCTTTATCAAGCTCCTGTTCGAGGAGTGCGACAAGCAGGGCTCGACCCTGATCTTCGTCAGCCACGATCCGGGCCTCGAGCCCCTCTTCCCCCGAGTCGAGGATCTGCGCCAGCTAAACCGGAGGAGCCAATGCTAAGACTCGCCCTGCAGAGCCTGTGGGCCCGCCGCCTCACCGCCGGCCTGACCCTGCTCGCCGTCGCCATCAGCGTGACCCTGCTGCTCGGGGTAGAGCGGGTGCGCACCCAGGCCCGCGACAGCTTCGCCAGCACCGTCTCGGGGACCGATCTCATCGTCGGCGCCCGCTCCGGCCAGGTGAACCTGCTGCTCTACTCCGTGTTTCGCATCGGCAACCCCACCAACAACGTGGGATGGGATGCCTATCAGCGGATCAGCGCACTGCGCGGCATCGCCTGGACCATCCCCCTCTCCCTCGGCGACTCCCACAAGGGATTTCGGGTGCTCGGCACCAACGGGGACTACTTCAAGTACCTGCGCTATGGCCGTCAGCAGCCCCTGACCCTGGCCTCGGGCCGCCCGTTCGAGCGCCCCTTCGAAGCGGTGCTGGGGGCCGAGGTAGCGCGCAAGCTCGGCTACCGGCTCGATCAATCCATCGTCATCGCCCACGGGGCGGGCAACACCTCCTTCACCCAACACGACAACCTGCCGTTCAGGGTGGTGGGGATCCTGGCCCCCACCGGCACCCCCATCGATCGCACCGTGCACGTGCCGCTCGCCGGCATCGAGGCCATCCACCTGGGGTGGGAGACGGGGCGTCACAGCAAGGCGGTCTCCGCCGAGCAGGCGCTGGCCCAGGATCTCACCCCCAAGACCATCACCGCCTTCATGGTGGGACTGAACCAGCGCATCCTCGCCTTCCAGCTGCAGCGCACCATCAACACCTGGCCGAGCGAACCCCTGATGGCGATCCTGCCTGGGGCCGCCTTGCAGGAGCTGTGGGGACTGATGAGCGTGGCCGAGACCGCCCTCTCGGTCATCGCCGGCTTCGTGGTGGTGGCGGGCCTCATTGGCATGCTCACCACCCTGCTGGCCGGGCTTAACGAGCGGCGCCGCGAGCTCGCCATCTTGCGCTCCCTGGGGGCCAGCCCGCGCCATCTGTTTGCCCTGCTCACCCTCGAATCCCTGGCCATCACCAGCCTCGGCATCCTGGCGGGGCTGGGGCTACTCTACGGGGCCCAGGCCCTGGCAGCGCCGCTGCTCTCGAGCCACTATGGCCTGCAGTTCCCCCTTGCCCTGCCCACCTTGCGCGAGTGGCAACTGCTCGGACTGGTGTGGCTGGCCGGCCTCGTCATGGGACTGTTACCCGCCTGGCGCGCCTACCGTTACTCCTTGAGTGACGGCATGAGCATCCGTTTTTAATCTGATGAGAGAAGCCTTGATGAAACGTATCGCCCTGGGGCTGCTGGCCCTGCTCTGGATGGGATCGGCCGGCGCCACCCAGTACAAGACCATCGACTGGGATGCCCTGATCCCTCCTGCGGAGCGCAACGCCCCTCCCCCCGTGGTCAACCACGAGGGGAACCCCATGTCAGCCCCCCAACCGGTCGGGGGAGTGGTCAAGGAGCTCGATCAGAAGCCGGTGCGCCTGCCCGGCTTCGTGGTACCGCTGGAGGGGGATGCCAAGACCATCACCGCCTTCTTGCTGGTACCCTACTTTGGCGCCTGCATCCATGTGCCATCGCCGCCCACCAACCAGGTGATCTATGTGCGCTTCCCCAAGGGGGCGCCGGTGGACGATCTGTGGGACGCCATCTGGGTCAAGGGCACCATGAAGGTGGTCAGCTCGAGCCACGAGATGGCCAACGCCTCCTACGCCATGGAGGCGGTCGAGGTCGCCCCCTACGAGGAGTAAGCGAGGGAAGCCGAAACCACCGCGCATGCGGTGGTTTTTTCATGGCCCATCAGGGAGTAACATCTCCCCATCGCCTCACAGGGAATGTGCCCCATGTCCGAACTCCCCCCACCCAAGCGTGACAGCAACAACATATTGAGCAGCCAGGAGCAGACCCTGCGCCTGGCCCGCAGCCGCCATATCGACGGCATGCTGACCAAAAACAGCGACAGCACCTTCGAGCAGCGCGCCACCTTTCGCCTCGCCGCCGAGCAGGCGACCCGCCAGCGCAACCTCGAGACCATCATGGTGATGGCCCAGCGTCACTGCGGCGAAATAGTGGCCGGCGGCGAGCCGGATCCGGACTGGGTGACCCGCTTCCTGCAACTGGCCGAGGAGATAGGCTCTGTGCCCATGCAGCAGCTGTGGGGACGCATCTTCGCCCTCGAGATAGCGGCCCCGGGCAGCTTCTCCATCCGCGCCCTGACGACCCTCAAGGAGATGACCCAGCGCGACGCCATGCTATTTCAACGCCTGTGCGCCCTCTCCTGCAACTATGTGGGCAGCGAGGAGCGGCGCCTGCTTACCGGCCTCTACCAGGGGGCCCGCCTGCTGACCCGGGCCAAAAGCAGCCATATGGGTCTTGGTAAATACCGCCTCCCCTACAACGCCCTGCTGCAGCTGTTCGAGCTGGGGCTGCTGCACAAGGGGGAGCTGGAGTCCGGGGAGTTGCCCGCCGAGGGGCTGGAGCTGGCCTTCAGCCATCAGCGCTGGCGCCTGCAGGGCAAACAGAGTCACACCAAACTGATCTACTACCGCCTCACCCCGGTCGGCAACGAGCTGGCTCGCCTGCTCGAAGAGCCGAGCCTCGAGGAGTACCTCAAGGATCTCCAGACACTGCTGGCCCAGGGGCTCGTCATCGAGGTGACGGTGACCGCCCCCCCACCCCAGGAGGAGAAGGGGGGATAATCCCCCCAGAAGGAGAAAGGGGGATAATCCCCCTCCCCTCTTCCCGATAGGCGCTCGGCCAGACGTTTTCGCCGATGCCACGCATCCTGATGCGGCCAAGCTGCATAAGGGTAAGGTGCAATAAGCGAGGCGCATTGCTCCGGGTGAATAGAATGCGGCTGCGCCATCACCCCTGATGGCACTCCTTACCTTGCTTCCCCCCGGCGGACTGAAGGGGAGCCAATACCCTGCCCCTCCTTGACCCTATCGGGTCAAGGGAAAAGATGGTCATCCACTCCGCGGGCCAGTTCGGGCCATAGAGCCAACCCCTAGGCCACAAAAGTTGACGACCGTAGCCAGCGAGATGGGCACAGGGCAGCCCGAACCTGAGGCTGCTACACTGGCAATACAGGCTCGTACGGATACGACACAAGGAGATGGAGGATGAGAGCAATTCCCGGCGCCCTCACGACGCAGTTGACCCCCTGCTCGGGGCATCCGCACGCCGATCTCGATGTCTGGCGGCAGGACTTCTTTCGGGCGCTACCCGATGCACGCTGTCTAGAGGCCCTGTTCGATCGAGCCCCGGACATCGTCTTCTCCATCAAGGACAGGGCAGGCCGCTACGTGAGCATCAGCAAGGCCTGTACCGAGCGCTGCGGCCTGACGAGCCGGCGCGACGCCATAGGCAAGACGGCCCAGGAGATCTTCCCGCCCCACATGGCCGTGCGCTATCAGGCCCAGGACGCGTGGCTATTTCGCACCGGCGAGCCCGTGGTGGACAATCTGGATCTGACCCTGTTCAACGACCGCAGCCCGGGCTGGTGCCTGACCAACAAGGAGCCGCTGCGCGACGCCGGCGGCGCCATCCTGGGCCTGGTGTGCATGTCGCGCGATCTGAGTGAACCGAGTCGCACCGGCCTCATCGACGACCGTTTCGCCGACGCGGTCGATCACATCCTCACCCATTATTCCTGCGTTCTGCGCATTGAGGCGCTGGCGCGCCGGGCTGGCATCTCGGTCGCCCAGTTCGAGCGGCGCATGAAGCGGATCTTCCAACTCTCCGCCGGCCAGTTCATCACCAAGACCCGCATCGATGCAGCGGCCAACTGGCTCAAGGGCAGCGACCTGGCCATCGCCGACATCGCCCTGCGCTGCGGATTTTGCGATCAGAGTGCCCTGTCGCGGCAGTTTCGCGCCCTGACCGGCCTGTCGCCACGCCAGTATCGGCAGCTGCTGCGCAGCGGGTGACACGCCGCCAAGGCGGCGCGTCATGCTCGGTTACTGGGCCAACCCCACGCTGAGGGTCAGATCCCGGTAAGGGGCGCCGGCGTCCACCGCTATGTGGTAGTAGCTACCGCCCTCCGGGGCCTGGATGGTGACCGTCTCGTCGTTGCCGCCACCGGCCGATGCCTGGTCATAGCTGCTCCGGTTCGGCCAGCCCCGACGCATGACGTAGAGGTTGGCGTCACCGCTACCGCCTCCGGTCTGCACCGTCAACCGGGTCGTGCCGCGGGGCACGAAGACGTAGAAATAACGGATGTCGTCCGAGCCGATGCCGGCGCGCGCGCAGGTCGCGTCGATGACCTGATCGTTGGGGTAGCCGCAGTCCGGTTCGGGCGGGTTGCCGGCCGTGGTGGCCGTCTTCGCCCAGGCGGCGAAGTCGTCGTCATAGGCCAGATCCTGCATGGCCGACCAATAGCCGTCGTAGTCGCCGGCCCGGAAGCCGGCCACGGCGTCATCCACCCTGTCCCTGTGATGCTCGAACATGTAGCGCACTGCCATATAGCCCCAGCGATAGGCCCGGGTCACATAGTCGTTCATGCCATAGGTGTTGCCGAAGATGGTCGACAGGGAATAGGTTCCAACCTGGGCCGCCTCGATCGCCTTGGCGTTGTCGTTGCCAAGGGAGAGGTACTCAGCCAAACCTTCTATCCACCAGACGGTGGGCAGGCGGGTGGCACGGGCGAAGTCGCCGGCCATGTTGAAGCGACCGTCCAGGTAGTGCACATACTCGTGCTTCAAGTTCCACACCGAGAATTGGGGCCGCAGCCAGGAGGCCTCGTGAGCGATGAAACGCGCCTGATTGCCGGGTTGGCCGGGATCTCCTTCCAGATACATGCCGCCGTTGTTGGTGGCGATGCCGTAGATGACACCGGCGTAGCGGCTGTAGTTGGCGTAGTCGTCGAACACCACCACCTCCAGCGCGTCGTTGACGTCGCCCGGCAGCGGTCGGTTCCGGGTCTTCAGCATGCGATGGAAGTACTGCTCCTCGGTGGCCAGCGCCGCGCAGCTCTCGATCAGTTGCTGCTCTGTCATATCCTGGGCGCGGATGCGCAGGGTCGGGCCGCACTCGTGGCGGATCGGCAGCACGATGTCGGCCAACCGCAGCTCGAAGTCGCAGGTGCCATATTCGGCGCAGCGGGCCCCGTCGTAGTATTTCACGGCACTGGCGGCCGCGAGCCAGAGGTCGGCGCCGGGGCCGTCCAGGCTGGTCTGTGCCAAGACTTGCTCGACCCTGGCCCGGGACGCGGCGTAGTGGGCCGGGTACTGCATGTAGCGCAGGGCCTCGTTCAGGCTGTCGGTGAGCTGATAGGCGTAGCGGGTGCCGAGCAGGGCGGCCTGGTTGCCCTCCACGAAGGCGAACAGGGCCTCGGCGTAGCTGCCGTCACGCTCGGCCAAGGCGCGTCCCTCGTCGCGGTAGTGGGACATGAACAGGACGGTCAGCAGGCCAGTGTAACCCGACCCCACCTCCCAGCGCTTGAGGGCATCGGCGGCATTCGGCTGTCCGTCTCGATTGGTGAAGCGGGCAATGAAGGGCTTGAGGCGCGGCAAGTAATAGGTCTCATCATGGAGATTGGTCATCAGGGTGAAGCTCTCCCCGATCGTGCTGCCCGCGTCCGGATTGGGGATGAACAGGGCCGGGTTGCCCAGCAGCCGATCGAGGCCAACCCGGATCGCGTTACGCACAGTGAGCGGTGGCTCCGGATAGAGATCGCGGGCAATGGCGTTGTAATAGCCGGCGCGCAGATAGAGCACCAGATTGGCGAGGTTACGGCCGCGGCCCTGATAGTTGGTGGCGCGCGCCTGAAATCGTTGGGCTACCGTCAACAGGTTGGCGGTGCCATAGATGCGGGCTCCGTCGTCCGCTGTGAGAGAGAAGAGGCCATAGGTGCACGACACATCGGGCAGGCCCTCCAGGTAGTCGGCCAGTGCAGCACCGGACTTGCCGAGGAAGCCGGCCGGATCGCGACAATCGCCCCCTTCGGGTAGCAGGCTCTGGGCTTGGGCGCGCCAGTCGGGCTCTCGGTCGCGCCGGACGTGGGGATCTTGCGCCAGCTCGAGGGCAGCGGGCGGCGGCAGCAGGCGATGCAGCTTCGGCGCCGGCAGGGTGGCCAGCGGCAGGCCGTGCTCGGCGCCGGCCAGATCCGCGGGCGCCACGGCGGGCGAGGGCAGGGAGACGGGGGCCTCGGCGGCGGCCAGGGCGCTGGCCCAGCCGGCCAGCAACAGACACGCCAGGGGTTTTAGTGCAAGCATAGGACTCTCCATGGTTGGGTTAGATGCCCGTGCCGGTGTAGTCACGCCGCTGGCGCCTCCCTACGCCGGTCCGGGATATCTAACTTGGCAGAGAGTCTGTCTCCCGTATTGGCATATCCCTGCGCCTTCACGGCGCAATCTGCCAAAAACCTCTCGCACGGGCAGACCTTCCCCATCTGGGGGCAAGGTAGCCCCCCATCTTTGAGCTTCACAGATGCGGGAAGATTCCAGGGTCCCTTTCACCATCAGGGATGGAGCGCGTCATGCAAAATGGGCCACGATGAGCCCCCCGACATCTCCCACTCGAGTGCCCCCTCTTGATACGGCTGCTCCGTATGGGGCGAGAAGGTGCTGCTCTTGAAGGGACTTGCCCACCCTGCGGGCGGTGGCGAGTGACTTTTCTGTGCATGGCCAAAGAAAGTGACCCATCGCGCAGCCAACCCCACCGATCCGCTCTCCTTGGTCGAGCCCCCGCGGGGCTATCCAATACCGTGCCCCCTGGCGCTCTTGCGCCTACTGAAGATATTGGCACCACCACACCATGCGGCATTCAAGGGAGCGATCCCACTTTCGTCGCTGCGTTCGCATCTCCCACTGGTATTACCTGTCGGGATGACTACAATGCAGCTCCTCATTTTGTCTGGCCCATGACATGTCTACCCCCGATCCCGTTTTTACTCCCTCGTTCGAGGCCCGCTTTCTGCATCCCCGTTACTGGTTGAGCTGGCTGGCGCTGGCCGTGCTGATGCTGCTGGCCTTCGTGCCGGTGCGACTGCGGGACCGGCTCGCCGCCGCGCTGGCGCCCCTGGTGTTTCGCATCTCGAAGAAACAGCTCTATATCGCCCGCACCAATCTGGCCATCTGCTTCCCGCACAAGAGCCCGGCCGAGCGCGACGCCATCGCGCTCACCTCGATCCGGGTCGGCCTCAAGAGTCTGCTGGGATTTGGCGAGTTCACGATGCGCAGCCCCCGTTACCTGATGAGCCGGATCCAGATGAGCGGTTGGGAGCATCTCGAAGCAGAGCAGGCCGCCGGGCGAGCGGTGATCCTGGTGGTGCCGCACACCTGGCCGGTGGATGCGGCGGGGTATGGCCTCACCCAACGCGGAGTGCCCATGTGCACCATGATGAAACGGGCACGCAACCCTGTGTTTGACTGGCACCTCAACCGGGCGCGCGCCAAGAATGGCTGCCGGGTGTACGAGCGCAGTGCCGGCATCAAGGCGGTGATCAGAACCATCAAGAGCGGCCGCAGCTTCTTCTACCTGCCGGATCAGGACCATGGTCGCGAGAAGAGCCTCTTTGCCCCCTTCTTCGGCTATTCGAAGGCGACCCTGCCCGCCCTGCCCCGTCTGGTGGAGACAAGTGGCGCCAAGGCGGTGCCGCTGCTGGCCTGCTATGACGAGGCCAATCACTGCTATCGGCTGGAGATCGAGGCGCCGTTCGATAACTACCCCAGCGGCGATGTGATGGCGGACACCTGCCGGATGAACGACATGGTGCAGCAGCAACTGACCCGCCATCCCGGTCAGTACATGTGGTTTCTCAAGATCTTCGATACCCGTGAGGATCAGGAGGGGCCAGATGGCCTCTACGAAGCCGGGATCCAGCGGATCAGAAGGGGGCTCTCCCCGCACCCCGACGGGGTCTAGTCTCACGCTTCAGCGCGAGGAGCTCGGGCGAGCTCCTTGCCGATGGCTGGCACTTTGATGCGGCTGCGCCGCATGGGGATTTCGCCCTCCCACCTGGAGGCGCTCGGCCAAGCTCCTTGCCTATGGCCAGCCCTTTGATGCGGCTGCGCCGCATAGGGGTTTCGCCTGCCCTGCGGGCTTTGGCGAGTGACTTTTCTTTGCGTGGCCAAAGAAAAGTCACCAATCGAGCGGCCAACCCCGCCGATTCGCTCTCCTTCGTCGAGTGCCCTCGCCTCAGCCATCAGGCCGACGGTACGCGCCGACGGTCCATCCTTGGACCGCCGCCGCTCGCTCGACATCCCTGTCTCGCGACCTGGCCTGATGGCCTCACCTCGGCGAATCAGAGGGGGAACCAATACCGTGCCCAGTGGTGGCTGAGGGGGTTGGTCTCTGTTTTGTTGGCCGTTACCCGGTACTTAAAATTGTGGGTGACCCAATTTCACGCTACTCACCTTGGCGACTTGCAGGGGGAGCCAATACCCTGCGCTGCAGCTGTTGCTGATCGCTGAAACAGCGAACCGATAAGCCCCTTCGCTATCACGGTGCTACTCCAGCACTCACCAAGCCGATTAATTTATTGATCTTGCTCAGGAAACCATCATCTCCCTCTTCCCTCCCCCGCTTTGCTCGTTAACATAGCCGTTTGGCAACCGTCTCACCGGAGTCACCCATGAGCCAGGCCAGCACCATATCGCAGGTTAACAGCAGCAGACTGGAGGCTGAAATTCAGGGGCGGTAGCCTTGCCGGATGGCATGGATAAGGAAGTGGAGCGATCACTCAACATGGTGACGGCCTCATTTTTATTTCTGACCTGTTCACCCAGGCATGCTTTGACGACTCTTTCCAAAAGCGACTGTGCACTGTTTTTTTCACACAGTAGTAACAGTGGCGCAAAAAAAGGAAGTTAATCGAATACGCACGGACACCAGATGTAATCTGTAATGTTATGATTTAATGATGATTTTTACTTGGCGGCGATTGAAATGTTACGGAGTTAGATGGAATTCTCTGCTAACGGATTAGTACCGCCTTCCATCTAATCACTGTTAGTTTTCTTTCCCGCTCCCAAACAAGCCTTTGAGAATGAACCCAACAAGACCAACTACAACAGTTGTCGCTGTGAACATCCCCAAGATAACTTCTTTAGGGATTTCTTTATTCAAAGACAATTGAGAGGTGAAATAAATCATCACACCTAAGAACATTAACCCGCACCAAATCCACATAAAGAAAAGCACATTGTGGGCTAGATCTTCTTTTAGTTTTGTAAGCGTTTCTTGGTCTGCTGCACTTGCGTTAGTTAGTCTAGTTAAAGCAGCCTTTTCATCAGTAGCTAATTGCTGCTTTATATCGGATTCTGACCTGTCTATTTCTTCAGGCTCTTTTACTGCGTGACTAAACGGTGCTGTCATAGACCATTCACACTGCTAGGGTCGGTAACCACTTTACGGTAGTGGTTTTGGATAACCTTGTTAGGTATCTCTGCAAAATAAGAAAGCTTACCACCACGGTTATTCCAAATTTCATCCCATGGGGTATCTTTCTGATGGGTGATGGTTATTAACGACTCAGGTGTTCTAGACGCATATAAATCCAACACACCGTTCAAACAAGTAATCTCATCTGGAGTAAAAATTGGATCAAACTCCAAAGCGTCAATACCTTCAGTTGGAACCTTGTTACGTCCATTTTCCTTAAAATGGTGATAAACATCTTGTATAACTGGGCCGTACCTCCAAGCTTGAATGGGTTCCTTTATTAACGAATGGCCTTTCCAACCAAGAAGATAACCGTGAGCTATATACACAAGCTTTTGCAACTGTAGGTTGGAAAGTTCAATCCCTTTCTCCTTGGCAAGTTGCAACATTCTGTAGGCAGTATCTATTGCACTATGCACAGTTGACACCTTTCTAATTAATAACCACAATTGTAGCTCCTTATACACTAACACTGTCTAAATGTCCAGTAAAAACTAACAAACCAAGGCTGCCGGACGCTACGCGCCGCAGCTTGGGGCGTTATGTGTCCTAGTGGCTTAAGCAAGAAAATGACAAATTACATTACAATTAACGGATAATAAAAGTGACTGAACTTATAGCAAGAACACAGTTGGTAGACCCAACTTCAGGCAAACATGTTAAAAGAATAGATGAACGAACTATCACTGAATTTTTCCAACTGTTACACGGGAAAAATAATGAAAATGTTGTTTACATTCCTGACTTTTCGCCTCTTATATCAAGCGTTAATAATAATGTCACCCAGCTCTTAGCTAATAATTCTGACAAAGAGCTTAGAGTGATGCATAACACAGTTTATAATATGTGGAACAAGGCAAAGGTGGTATCAGTTCAGTCTGTAAAAGAAAAAATGAATGTCGAAGTATTAACAAAATCAGAAGAGATTTTGAATACAATACATGAAAGATTGCCCAGTTATGAGCGTGCATATACTAATCCAGAGCCAAGTTATAGAGGTGGTCAAGTAACTCATAATGATATTGACCGAGGTCTTGATAACCTCTTAGCTGAGGTTAGAGTGTTTACTGAGGTAGTATTGTGTCACATTCACTCATCGGTCTTGCTAGACCCATTATTGCTTCGAGAACCATCAATCTATCAACATTGCGCTACTATGAAAAAAAAGCTGCGTGAGTGGTTACTTCGAGAGTGTGGTATAAGGCTTAATCATTATAACGCTGGAAAGTACTGGATGGATGATGACTCTCTGATTTACCAACTTTGTGTAGAAGATAAATTTGAATTTAGTGCTGACCTTATGCTTCCTTATTTAGAGTTGAGCGATATGAGTACTAGAGTTGATATCACAAATCGTATCTTCAATAAAATCCAATCGCGTATAGATGAACGGTATGAATATAACTATATTGAATGGCCAAAAGCGGATCAGTCGAAGCTATCTCGTGCAAGTAAAATTTTGGTGTCATTAAGACAGCTCGATAGCATATTAAAATTATTTCATGCAGCTAAAATCAATGATGTGAAGTACGACTCTTCAAAAGATGTTTTTGCAGAGATACAACAGTTAGCCCCCATTCAAGACACATAACAATCTGTTTAAGAGTGATTCGCAACGCTTGGTATTTTTGCTATGCGTTGCGTTTAGTGTTTAAGGTGGTATGCGGTAGCTTCGGTATTGCGTTGCTCACACCTTAACAGGGCGTTATATTTATGGAGTAGTAATGTCAGGATTTCGAGAAAAATTCACACCCGTCTTTCATAAACTTTTAGCCGATATCATGATGTGGGTTATTTTTATGGTTGTATTTATTGGCTTATATATGTTTAAACATGACTTGTCACCTTCAGAAAATGTCCCAGCTAATGAAGCTTACGGTTTAATAAATTGGACTACATTTTGGGCATTGCTAATTTCATCAGCTATTTTGTTCACAATTTTCTCATTTGGTACACACAAGAATAATAAAGTATAAGAAATCGAACGTGGTAAAAATTTTATGGGTATTGCATTAGCAGAATGCTCAGGTGTTTTATTCAACTTCGGCTCTTTAATTACGGCTGCCACAATTTTCACTCAAGATTGGCTGTATTTATTAGCCACGGCAATCATTTATCTGCTAGGTATATTTATTCATCCCCAAAAAATAAAAGAGTGAAATTGGGACACCCACCATTTCAAGCACCGCGTAGCGGCCAACAAAACAGAGCCCCGCTCAGTCACAGCCGGGCACGGTATTGATTCCCCCTCTGATTCGCCGAGACGAGGCCACTGCACCAGGTCGCGAGACAAGGATGTCGAGCGAGCGGCGGCGGGCCATGGAGGGCCCGTCGGCGCGTACCGTCGGTGCTGTGGCTGAGGTGAGGGGACTCGACGAAGGAGAGCGAATCAGCGGGGGGTGGCCTTTCTTTTGGTGACTTTTCTTTGGCCACGCAAAGAAAAGTCACTCGCCACAGCCCGCAGGGCGGGCGAAACCCCGCGTAGCGGCAATCCCGCAGGGATGGTGATTCTTGTCGTAGGTCAGGAGCTCGGCCGAGCTCCCCACCAATCGCCCCCTAGTCGATCAATCCCCTCTGTCTCAGGGCCCCCAGCAGGGCCTCCACCAGCGCCGGTACCGGCGCGCCGTCGTTGTGCAGGTGCACCTCAGGGTTTAGCGGCGCCTCGTAGGCGGCGTCGATGCCGGTGAAATTCGTAATTTCCCCGGCGCGCGCCTTCTTGTAGAGCCCCTTGGGATCGCGCTCTTCGCACACGCTAAGGGGCGCATCCACAAACACCTCGACAAACTCCCCCTCCCCCAAGAGACCGCGCACCAGATCGCGCTCCTCCCGGTAGGGGGAGATAAAGGCGGTCAGCACAATCAGGCCCGCGTCCACCATGAGTTTTGCCACCTCGCCGACCCGGCGGATGTTCTCGCGCCGCGCCCCCTCGTCAAAGCCGAGATCGCCGCACAGGCCGTGGCGCACATTGTCCCCGTCGAGCAGGTAGGTGTGCTTGCCAAGCCCCGCCAGCGCCTCTTCCAGGGCGCCGGCCAGGGTCGATTTGCCCGCCCCCGAGAGGCCGGTGAACCAGATGACCAGGGGGCGCTGCCCCTTGGCGTCGCTTCTGCGCTGCTTGGTCACCGCGTGGGGGTGCCAGACGATATTGTTCATTGATCCTCCGTCGGGCCGGGCCCGAAGCGTGTGGGTGCCCCGCCCTCAGAAGGGGAAGAGCAGGGGCACCATGATGATGACGCCAATGCTGTAGGCCAGTGACACCGGCAGGGCCAGCTTGAGGTAATCCTGCATCCGGTAGTTGCCCGCCGAATAGACCATCAGGTTGGTCTGATAGCCATAGGGCAGGATAAAGCTCGAGCTCGCCCCGAACAGCACCGCCAGGATGAAGGGCATGGTCGAGACATCCATGCTGAGCGCCAGCTGATAGCCCATGGGGAAGGCCAGGGCGGCGGCGGCGTTGTTGCTCATCAGCTCGGTCAGCACCAGGGTGAAGAGATAAATGCCGATAAAGGCGATGAGGGGGCTGGCGCCATTAAACTCCCCCATCAGCCACCGGGCGATGACGTTGGCAAGCCCGGTCTTCTCCAGCTGATCCGACAGGGCCAGGGCCCCGCCCACCACCAGCCAGATCTCGAGCGGGAAGCGGCGGCGGATCTCGTCGAGGGTCAGGATGCGGGTCGCCAGCAGCAGCACCAGCATGATGAGCAGCCCCTTGAACAGCGGCAGCAGCTCGAACACAGAGGCGGCCAGCACGGCGGCAAAGCCCCCCACCACGGCGGCGCTGCGGCGGGTATCGAGCCGGGTCGACGCCTCTATGCCACTGACCACCACAAACTCCCGCGACAGGGACTTGTTGCCGGCAAAGCGCGGACCGGGGGCGAGCAGCAGGGTATCCCCCGCGTGCAGCTCAATCTGCCCCAGGCCGCCGGTGAGCTGGCTCTCGCCACGGCGCACCGCCAGCACCACCGCATCGAAGTGGGTGCGAAACTCGGCGTCGCGGATGGTCTGGCCGACCAGGCGCGAGCTGTGGCTGACGATCACCTCGACCAGATGCTGGCCGTTGAGGCGATGCTCGCCATAGAGCTCGAGGCCGCGCATCTCCTGCAACACCCCCACGCTCTCCACGTCGCCGCAAAACAGCAGCATATCCCCCTCGTGCAGCTCCTGCTCCGGCTGCACCGGGCAGATCACCTGATCCCCCCGGATGATCTCGGCCAGATAGAGGCTTTTGAGGCTACGCAGGCCGTTCTCTTTCACGCTGCGCCCGGCCAGGGGGGAGCCGGCGCTCACCTTGGCCTCGAGAAAATAGCCCTGGCTACGGTCAAACTCGCCCTCTTGCTCCGGCAGGCGGCGGGCGAACAGCATCACGGCTATCCAGCCGGTCAGCAATGTCCCCGCCCCCACCATGAAGAAGTCGAACATGCCAAGGGGCCTGGCCCCCATCTTCTCGAGGAAGCTGTTGACGATGAGGTTGGTGGAGGTGCCAATGAGGGTCAGCACGCCGCCGAAGGTGGCCGCGAAGCACATGGGCAGCAGCAGCCTGCTGGCGCTGTGCTCGGGGTTGCGCTTGACCGCCCCGAGCATGGAGGCGACCACGGCGGTGTTGTTGACAAAGGCCGACAGGAAGGCGGTGGAGAACCACACCTTGGTCAGCACCTGGGTAAAGGAGCCGCGGCCCACGGCCCCGGCAAACCAGCTCATCAGCCGGCTCTTCTCCACCGCGAGCGACACCAGCAAGAGCAGCACCAGGGTGAGCAGGGAGCCGTTGGTATAGCCCGCCACCACCCCCTGAATGTCGGCCAACCCCACCAGATAGGTGACGAGGACGGCGCCGGAGAAGAGCAGGGCCGGCCGCAGCCGGCCCTGGATCAGCAGCACGATCAGGGCAACCAGCAGACCCAGCACCAGGGATTGTTGCCACGTCATGGATTACTCCTTACTGATGTCGAGCGCCTGCCAGTGAGGGAAGTGCTTGCGAATGAGGGCATTGAGCTCGAGTTCAAACTCGCTGGCGCTCCCCTTGGCCGCCACCTCGTCCAGCCCCTGCACTATCATGCCGGCACCGACCGTGACGTTGGTCAGGCGATCGATGAGGATAAAGCTGCCGGTGTCGCGGATCTCGCGATAGGGGTCAAACCCGACCGGCTCGGTGAGGCTCACCTCGCACAGGCCGATCTCGTTGAGCTTGAGCTCATCGGCGCCATGCTCTTCGAGGTTGTTGATGTCGATACGGTGGCGAATGGTCGCCACCTCGCCGCGGGTCTTGCGGGTGGCCAGCTTGATGTCGTAGCTGCGCCCGCTCTTGAGCTCGCTCTCCCCCATCCAGACGATGTGGGCCAGCAGGCGGCGCGACACCGCGCTCTGCTGCTCGGCGGCCACCAGCAGATCGCCACGGCTGATGTCTATCTCGTCGGCCAGGGTGAGGGTGATGGCCTGACCCGGCAGGGCATGGTCGAGATCCCCGTCGAAGGTGACGATGCGCGTCACCCTGCTCTCTTTGCCAGAGGGCAGCACCGCCAGGCGATCGCCGACCCGCAGGATGCCAGAGGCCAGGGTGCCGGCGAAGCCGCGAAAATCCAGGTTGGGGCGGTTCACATACTGCACCGGCAGGCGCACCGGATGGCGGGCCAGGTCTTGCTCTACCTCGGCGCTCTCGAGCAAGGCAAGCAGCGGCTCCCCCTGATACCAGGGCATGTTGGCGCTCTGGTTAACCACGTTGTCCCCATCCAGGGCCGAGACCGGCACCAGCTGGATGCTCTCCACGTCGAGCTGGCTGGCGAAGGCGCGGTAGTCGCGGCTGATCTCGTCGAAGCGCTGCTGGCTGAAATCGACCAGGTCCATCTTGTTGACCGCCACCAGGAACTGCTTGATGCCAAGGAGGCTGGCGATAAAGCTGTGGCGACGGGTCTGATCCAGCACCCCCCTGCGGGCGTCGATGAGGATGATCGCCAGATCGCAGGTCGAGGCGCCGGTGGCCATGTTGCGGGTGTACTGCTCGTGGCCCGGGGTGTCGGCGATGATAAATTTACGCTTGGCGGTGGAGAAGTAGCGGTAGGCCACGTCGATGGTGATCCCCTGCTCGCGCTCGGCCTGCAGGCCGTCGACCAAGAGCGCCAGATCCAGCTTCTCGCCGGTGGTACCAAGCTTTTGGCTGTCGGACTCGAGCGCCTTTAACTGATCTTCATAGATCTGCTGGGAGTCGTGCAGCAGGCGGCCGATGAGGGTGCTCTTGCCATCGTCCACGCTGCCGCAGGTGAGAAAACGCAGCAGGCTCTTGTGCTCCTGGGCCTTGAGGTAGGCCTCGATCCCCTCGCTCTCGAGGGCGCTCTTGACGTAAGAATTCATGGCAACTCCTTAGAAATATCCCTGACGCTTCTTCTGCTCCATCGAACCCGACTGGTCGTGGTCGATGAGGCGTCCCTGCCGCTCGCTCGAGGTGGTCAGCAGCATCTCCTCGATGATCTCGGTCAGCGAGGCGGCGCTCGACTCGATGGCCCCGGTCAGGGGGTAGCAGCCAAGGGTGCGAAAACGCACCAGCTCCTCGCGCACCACGTCATCGGCACTGAGCGGCATGCGCTCGTCATCCACCATGATCTTGATGCCGCCACGCTCCACCACAGGACGGTAGGCCGCGAAGTAGAGGGGAACGATGTCGATGTTCTCGAGGTAGATGTATTGCCAGATGTCGAGCTCGGTCCAGTTGGAGAGGGGGAAGACGCGGATGCTCTCGCCCTTGTTCACCTGGCCGTTGTAGGTGCGCCACAGCTCGGGTCTCTGGTTCTTGGGATCCCAGCGGTGGTGCTTGTCGCGAAACGAGTAGACCCGCTCCTTGGCGCGGGACTTCTCCTCGTCCCGGCGCGCCCCGCCGAAGGCGGCGTCGAAGCCGTATTTATTCAGCGCCTGCTTGAGCCCCTCTGTCTTCATGATGTCGGTGTGCTTGGCGCTGCCGTGATCGAAGGGGTTGATGCCCATGGCGAGCCCCTCGGGGTTCTTGTAGACGATGAGATCCAGCCCGAACTTCTCGGCGGTCTGGTCGCGAAAGCGGATCATCTCTTTAAATTTCCAGTCGGTGTCCACGTGCAGCAGCGGGAAGGGGAGCTTGCCCGGGTAGAAGGCCTTGCGGGCCAGGTGCAGCATGACCGATGAATCCTTGCCGATGGAGTAGAGCATGACGGGGTTGTCAAACTCGGCGGCCACCTCGCGGATGATGTGGATGCTCTCCGCTTCCAGCTGCTTTAAATGGGTCAATCTTTCGCGGTCCATGTCGATTCCTCGGTCATTAAAAACGGGGTCCCCCCCGGACTCAGGCCAGCTTCACCAGCCCGAGGGTTGCCGGCTCGGCGCGCTCGCCAAACCAGGCCAGTTGTTCGTGCAGTTGCACCACCTGCCCCACCACGATCAGCGACGGGCTCTGTGCGCCGGCGGCCAGGGTGGCCAGCTCGTCGAGCCGGCCCACCAGGGTGCGCTGACGGGCCGTGGTGCCGCGCTCTATGATGGCGATGGGGGTCTCTGCGGCGCGGCCGTGTGCCATCAGCTGCTGGGCGATGTGCTCGCTTTTCATCAGCCCCATGTAGATGACCAGGGTTTGGTTGCCGGCGGCCAGGGCCGGCCAGTCGGGCTGGCTCCCCTCGGCCTGGCAGTGGCCGGTGATGAAGGTGGCGCTCTGGGCAAAGTCGCGATGGGTGAGCGGAATGCCGGCGTAGGCGGTGGCCCCGGCGGCGGCCGTGATGCCCGGCACCACGGAGAAGGGGACGCCCGCCTCGGCCAGCACCTGCAGCTCCTCGCCGCCGCGGCCAAACATGAAGGGATCCCCCCCCTTGAGGCGCACCACCCGATGGCCCGCCTTGGCGTATTCCACCAGCAGGCGGTTGGTCTCCTCCTGGGGCACGCTGTGGGCACCGGCCTTCTTGCCGACCGACACCAGGGTGGCGTCCCGGCGCACCAGATTGAGGATCTCGGGGGAGACCAGCTGGTCATAGAGCACCACCTCGGCCTGCTGGATCTGTTGCAGCCCCTTGAGGGTCAGAAGACCCGCATCGCCGGGGCCGGCACCGACCAGCACCACCTCGCCCGCCGCGCGGCCGGACTGGGTGAGCGCGTCATCCAGCCAGGCCTCGGCCTGGTCCCACTCCCCCTTCTCGATGAGGCCACCGAGGGTGTTGGAGGCATAGGCCCGCTCCCAGAAGCGGCGACGGGCCACCAGGGTGGTGAGGGCCTGCTTGGCGCGCTCGCGGATGCGACCGGAGAGCTCGGCGAGACCGCCCAGGTGAGCCGGCAGCAGGCTCTCGAGCCGCTCGCGAAGCAGGCGCACCAGCACGGGGGCCTTGCCACCGCTCGAGACCGCCACCATGACGGGGCTGCGGTCGATGATGGAGGGGAAGATAAAGCTGGAGCGCTTGGGGTCGTCGACCACGTTGACGAACAGGCCGCGCTGGTTGGCGCTCTGATAGACCAGGGCATTGACCGCCAGGTTGTCGGTGGCGGCCACCGCCAGCAGCTGGCCGTCGAGGTGATCGGGGCGAAACGCCTCGGCCAGGTGGGTGAAGCGCCCGGCGAATTCGGCAAACCCGGCGTCGAGCGCGGGGGCGACCAGGGTGAGGCGGCTGCCGGCGGCCAGCAGCAGTCGCGCCTTGCGAAGGGCGACCTCGCCCCCTCCGACCAGCAACACCGCACGGCCATCCAGCTTGGCAAACATCGGCAAATAATCCATTTCACACCTCTCCTACCTGTTGAGGGCACTCTAGTGGGTTGAGTGAGCGCCATAAAATAATAAAGAACGTTTATTTATAGCTTTTGGGAATATCAATTCCCCATGGGGCGGGGAAGAGAGCGCGGCCCCGGGACGGGGCCGCGGCGGGATCAGGGGCGAGAGAGGGGCAACCAGACGCTGCCCCCCCGCACCGCCACCGGCCAGGGGCGCACCCCCAACCCGGCATCGTCGAGACTGCGGCCATCGCGCAGGGAGTAGCGCTGCTTGTAGAGGGGGGCGATCACCATGGGCTCCCCCTGACTGTCTCCCACCAGCCCGAGGGCCAGCACCGGCACGCCGGCCACGGGATCGACCCCGTCCAGGGCGTAGACGGCCCCTTCGCAGCGAAACAGGGCCACCACCTCCCCCTGCCAGATGAGGCTGCGTCCCAGCCCCTCCTCCAGGGCCGCCAGCTCGCACGCAGGCTGCCAGCCACCTTCATCCATGGTCATAGGACCTCCTTGACGGCGATATCGGGCACCCACTGGCCCCGGCTCTCGCGCCGGGGAGGGGTCGCCTCACTGGATTGATTGAGATGCGCCTCGAACAGGCGCAGCTTGTCGGGATCACTCAGGGTGGCGCGCCACTCGCACTCCCAGCTGCCGACCACGGCATCCATGGCAGACTCGAGCTCGGGGGCGATGCCCAGTCGATCGTCGATGATGACCGACTTGAGGTAGTCGAGCCCCCCCTCCATCCCCTCGAGCCAGACCGAGGTGCGCTGCAGGCGATCCCCGGTGCGCACATAGAACATCAGCAGCCGGTCGATGTAGCGGATCAGGGTCTCGTCATCGAGGTCGGTGGCGAAGAGATCCCCGTGGCGCGGCTTCATCCCCCCGTTGCCACAGACATAGAGGTTCCATCCCCGCTCGGTGGCGATCACCCCGATGTCCTTGCTCTGGGCCTCGGCGCACTCCCGGGTGCAGCCCGAGACCGCGAACTTGAGCTTGTGGGGGGCCCGCAGCCCCTTGTAGCGGTGCTCCAGGCGCTGGGTCATGGCCAGCGAGTCCTGCACCCCGTAGCGGCACCAGGTCGACCCCACGCATGACTTCACGGTGCGCACCGACTTGCCATAGGCCTGGCCCGTCTCGAAGCCGGCCGCCACCAGATCGCCCCAGATGGCGGGCAGCTGATCCCGGCGCGCCCCCAGCATGTCGATGCGCTGGCCACCGGTTATCTTGGTGAAGAGGCCATAGCGCTCGGCGATCTCCCCCAGGGTGATGAGGCCACGGGCGGTGATCTCGCCGCCGGCGATGCGCGGCACCACCGAATAGGTGCCATCCCGCTGCACGTTGGCAAGGAAGCGATCGTTGGTGTCTTGCAAGGCCCGGTGTGGCCTCGCCAGCACGTGCTCATTCCACAGGGACGAGAGGATGGAGGCGATCGCCGGCTTGCACACCTCACAGCCGAGCCCTTGCCCATGGCGGGCGAGCAGGCTCTCGAAGTCGCGGATCGCCTCGACCCGGACCAGATGGCAGAGCGCCTGGCGGCTGAAGGGGAAGTGCTCGCACAGGTGGTCGTTGGTCTCGACCCCGAGCTCGACCAGGGTCTCGTCGATCACCTTCTTGAGCAGGTTGGTGCAGCCGCCGCAGCCGGTGCCGGCCCGGGTTACCCCCTTGATCTGGCCAAGCTCCCTGTGCCCCTCGCGCACCGCCGCCACCACGGCCCCCTTGCTCACGTTGTGGCAGGAGCAGAGGGTCGCACTGTCGCTTAAGGTGAGCGGCGCCGCCGCCTCTCCGGTGAGCAGGCCGAGCAGGGGTGAGGGCAGCGCCGCCCCCTGCTGGTAGTAGCCGAGCAGGCGGTCGTAGTCGCTGCCGTCCCCCACCAAGATGGCCCCGAGCAACCGGGTTCCCCCCTCGTCCACCACCAGCTTCTTGTAGACGCCGGCACTGCGGTCGAGCAGTTGCAGGCTCTGGGCCCCGGGGGTGCTTCCCAGGCCGTCGCCGATGGCCCCCACCTCCACCCCCATCAGCTTGAGACGGGTAGACATGTCGGCCCCGCCAAAGCGGCTGGTGCCGCCACACAGGGTCGCCACCGCGGCGCGGGCCATCTGGTAGCCGGGGGCCACCAGCCCGAAGATGCGCCCCTGCCACAGGGCGCACTCGCCGATGGCGAGGATGGCAGGATCCGAACTCTGGCAGCCCTCGTCGATGATGATGCCGCCGCGCTCCCCCACCGCGAGCCCCCCCTCCCGGGCCAGGGCGTCGGCCGGGCGGATCCCGGCGGAGAAGAGCAGCACATCACACTCCAGATGACTGCCGTCGGCAAACGCCAGACGGTGGCGCCCCTGCTCGCCGTCGACGATCTCCCGGGTGCCCTTGCCCAAGTGCACCTCGACCCCCAGGGCCCCAATCTTGTCGGCCAGCAGCTCGCCACCGAGATCGTCGAGCTGCACCGGCATCAGGCGCGGGGCAAACTCCACCACATGGGTCTTGAGGCCGAGCAGGCGCAGGGCGTTGGCCGCCTCGAGCCCGAGCAACCCCCCGCCGATCACGGCACCGCTGCGGGCGTGGGCACAGGCCTCGCGAATGGCGGCCAGATCCTCCAGGGTGCGATAGACGAAGCAGTGGCTGCGCTCGCGCCCCGGGATCGGCGGGACGAAGGGCACAGAGCCCGTGGCCAGCACCAGCCGGTCGTAGTCGACCCGCTCCCCGCCGGCCAACACCACGGCCCTGGCCTCCCTGTCCAGGGCCTGCACGCTGGCCCCGAGGCGCAGATCGATGTCGTGGCCCGCATACCAGGCGGGATCGGCCAGCCGTAACCCCTCGGGGGAGCGGCCGCCGAACACCTCGGAGAGGTGCACCCTGTCATAGGCGGGATCGCACTCCGCCCCCAGCACGGTCAGATCGAAGCGCGCCAGGCCCCCTTCGGCCACCAGCTGCTCCACGAAGTGGTGGCCCACCATGCCGTTGCCCACCACAACCAGTCGCTCTTTTTCCATCCCTACTCCTCCTTGTCAGGCGCGGCGCTTGCCGCTCTGGGTCCGGCTCTCCTCCCCCTTGAGGGGAGTCACCTTGCGCTGTTTCTCATACAGGAAGCGCAGCACCTGCTGGCGCAGCCTGTGGTAGTGGTGATCGTCGGCCAGGGCCACCCGCTCCCGTGGCCGTGCCAGGGGCACCGGCAGCACCTCCCCTATGGTGGCGCTCGGCCCATTGGTGAGCATGACGATGCGATCCGAGAGCAGCACCGCCTCGTCCACGTCGTGGGTCACCATGATGACGGTGGTGCCAAGCTGGGCCTGGATCCCCATCAGGGCATCCTGCAGATGGGCCCGGGTCAGGGCATCGAGGGCCCCGAACGGTTCATCCATCAGCAGCACCTTGGGGCTCAGGGAGAGGGCCCGGGCGATGCCGACCCGCTGCTTCATCCCCCCGGAGATCTCGTGGGGCATCTTGTGAGCCGCATGCTCCATCTGCACCAGGGTGAGAAACTCCATCACCCGCTCGCTCACCCGGGCCCGCCCCCTGGTCACCTGGCGCACCGCCAGGGCCACGTTCTCGAACACGGTGAGCCAGGGGAGCAGGGCATGGTGCTGAAACACCATGGCCCGCTCTGGCCCGGGCCCGGCCACCTCCCGCCCCGCCAGGATGACCCCCCCACGGGTCGGATCGCACAGGCCGGCCACCAGGTTGAGCAGGGTGCTCTTGCCGCAGCCCGAGTGGCCGATGAGGGAGATAAACTCCCCCTGCTCGATGCGCAGGTTGACCTGGGTCAGGGCCTCGAAGAAGCCCCGCTCGGTGGCAAAGCCCACCCCCAGATCGCTCAGTTGTAAGAAGCTGTTCATGGTTGTCTCCTCAGCGCAGGGCCGCGCGCTTGTCCCAGGACCAGCGCTGCTGCAGGGCCAGCATCAGGCGATCGAGGGCGCAGCCGATGAGGCCTATGGTGAGCACGGCCACCATGATGCGGGCCAGGGAGCTGGCGCCGCCGTTTTGAAACTCGTCCCAGACGAACTTGCCGAGCCCGGGGTTCTGGGCCAGCATCTCGGCCGCGATCAGCACCATCCAGGCCACCCCGAGGGAGAGGCGCAGGCCGGTGAAGATCATGGGCAGGGCCCCGGGCAGCACGAGGCGGCGCACATGGGTCCACCAGGAGAGGCGCAGCACCCGGCTGACGTTGTGCAGGTCAGGGTCCAGGGAGCCCACCCCCACCGCCGTGTTGATCAGGGTCGGCCAGAGGGAGCAGAGGGCCACGGTGGCCGCCGAGATGAGAAACGACTTGGAGAAGGCCGGATCCTTGCTCACATAGAGGGCGCTCACCACCAGGGTGATGAGGGGCAGCCAGGCCAGCGGCGAGATGGGCTTGAGCAGCTGTACCAGGGGGTTGACCGCCTGATAGAGGCGCGGGCTCATGCCGAGCACGATGCCAAGGGGCACCGCCATCAGGGTGGCGAGGCCAAAACCGAGCAACACGGTGAGCAGGCTGGTCGCCACCTGGCTGACGAAGGTGGGACGCCCCGTGTAGGGCACCTGGCTCACCCGGGCCGCCGGATCCGCCGCCAGCCGCTCGGCGTTGCGCCGGGCCTGACGCTCGAGGAAGGCCTGCTCGCGCTCGCGCTCGGCCAGGAACTCCTGCCCCAGCTGGCCCGCCTGGGTGAGGGTGGCCACAGGCCCGGGCAGGGTCCCGAGAGAGGTGTGCACCCGGCTCGCCCCCCACTGCCAGATCAGCAGGAAGAGGGTGATGCCGAGCAGGGGCCAGAGCAGCCCCTTGAAGAGGTGATGGTTCATGTGGCGCTCCTTGCTTACTGCACCCGCTCATCGCCCTTGAGGCCGATGGCAAACTGGTTGAGGTAGTCGTTGGGACGACGAGCGTCGAAGGTGTGGCCATCGATAAAGCCCGACTCGGCGGGGCGATAGCCGCTCTCGCTGGCAAAATCCACAAACTCCCCGGCCTTGAACTTGCCCTCGGCCACCAGGGCCTCGGCGGCCTGGCGATAGACCTCGGGGCGGTAGACGGCCCGGGCCACGGCGTCATACCAGGCATCGCTCTGGCCGGTCGGGATCTGCCCCCAGCGACGCATCTGGGTCAGCATCCAGACCGCATCCGAGTAGTAGGGGTAGCTGGCGTGACGGCGAAAGAAGAGGGTGAAGTCGGGGGCCGGGCGCACATCCTCCTTGCCGTAGCGGAAGGTGCCGGTCATGGCGGCGGCGATCACCGGCTGGTCGGCCCCCACGTAGTCGGGACGGGCCAGCAGCGTCACCGCCTCGGAGCGGTTGCGATTCTCCCCCTCGTCGAGCCAGCGGGCGGCCCGCAGCAGCGCCTTGACCAGCCGCACATGGGTGTTGGGGTAGCGCTCGGCGAAGGCGCGGGTCACCCCCAGCACCTTCTCGGGGTTGGAGTCCCAGATCTCCGCATCCGTGATGACCGGCACCCCCAGCCCCTTGGCCAGGGCCTGTTGATTCCACGGCTCACCCACGCAGTAACCCGTGATGGTGCCGGCCTCCAGGGTGGCCGGCATCTGGGGCGGCGGGGTCACCGAGAGCAGCACCTGGGCATCGAGCTGGCCCGTGTTGTCCCCCCGTGCCGGGGCGTAGTAACCCGGATGCAGCCCCCCCGCCGCCAGCCAGTAGCGCAGCTCGTAGTTGTGGGTGGAGACGGGAAACACCATGCCCATGTTGAAGGGCTTGCCCTGGCTGCGATACTGCTCCACCACCGGCTTGAGGGCGGCGGCGCTCACCGGCCCCGTGTGACCGGCCAGCGCCGGCTGCATCTGCTGCCACACCGCGTTGGCCACCGTGATGGCGTTGCCGTTGCGATCGAGCGACAGGGCCGTGACCAGCTCGGCCCGGGTGCCTATCCCCACGTGGGCCGCCAGGGGCTGACCGGCCAGCATCTGGGCGCCATCGAGCTCGCCGCCGATGACCCGGTCGAGCAGCACCTTCCAGTTGGCCTGGGGCTCCAGGGTCACGTAGAGCCCCTCCTCCTCGAAGTAGCCCTTCTCATAGGCCACCGCCAGGGGGGCCATGTCGGTCAGCTTGATAAAGCCAAGTCGCAGCGCCTCCTTCTCCGGCGGTCCCACTTCGGCGTGGGCGACCGCCCCCAGCAACAGGGCACAGAGCGCCCCCCATCTCTTTATGCTCATCCTCGCTCCTCCCTGAGTCCGTCAGGCGGGACGCCGTTGCCCCGGATGACGGCACAAAAAAAGCCCCACCGATGCGGGATCGGTGGGGCGACATTGCCCGGCCTGTGACAGGCCATCGATGGCGGGGCTTGCCCGCCTGAGTAACCGTTATCGACTATTCATTTACCGTGCCAGCTCGGCAATCTGCCCCTGCGAGCCGGCTCCTGACCGGTTGCTTCGCGCCCGCCGCCGCCCCTTGCGCCAAATCGGGTCACGGCTGCACCAAATCGGTTATCCGGCGAGGAGCTGGCGAGCCAGCTCCCCCAGGCTCTTGCTCTGGGCCATGGCGGCCCGGCGCAGCAGCTGGTAGGCCTCCTCCTCTCCCAGCCCATGCTGACGCATCAAGCGCCCCTTGGCCCGCTCCACCAGGCGGCGCTCCTCGAGCCTGCGGGTGAGCCCCTGCTCCCGCTCTGCCCCCTCGGCCAGCAGCAGGGTGAGCTGGCGCGCCAGGGAGAGCCAGGCGGCTATCTTCTCCCGCTCGCCGCAGCCGTGGGGCACCAGCCAGACCCCAACCCCCATCAGGCTCTCCTGCTCACGGGCGGGAATGCGCTCGCAAAAGAGCACCCGTGGCAGGTCGGGGCGCGCCTTCAAGGCCAGGCGCAGCTCGGCGGTGATCTGGCGACAGCTGATCATCAGGCCCGCCGCCTCTCCCTGCGCCTGCTGCAGGGCGTGGCGGTCGAGAATGCGGGGTCGATAGCCATAGTGGCTGCAGAGCCCGGCCAGGCGGTTGGCCTGGCCCGGTTCATCGGCGTGGATCAGCACGCAGGCTGTCTCTTGCTGGGGTGAGTGCATGGTGCCTCCGTCACGGGTTGTGGTCGGAGGACAACGCAACATGGAGACCAACTTATTGAATCTACCCCCTTTTTATATACAAGGGGGTAGTCGGGGCTAGTCGGGCCTGTGACGCTCCACCAGGCGCGCCACCTCGGGCAGGCAGGTGCCGCAGTTGCTACCGCAGCCGAGCAGGGCCTGCAACCCGGCCACCTCCCCGATCCCCTGCTCCTCGATCGCCGCCAGGATCTGCCGCTCGCTCACCCGCAGGCAGGAGCAGATCAACCGGCTCGCCCCGGCCAGGGCCTGATCCAGGGTGGTGATGAGGACATCGGCCTGCAGCGGGGCCCCGAGCAGGCTGGCCAGGGTATCGATGCGCACCGAGCGGGGGGTCGGGGTCACCAGCAGCAGGCTGTTGATGCGCCCCTGGCGCAGCTCGATGGCCAGCCAGCCCCTGGCCTGGGGCAGCCGCAGCCAGTTGCCCGCACGGTTGAGCCGGCCCCAGCTCTGCGCCTCGCTCTCCTGCCAGCTCGCCAGCCACTGGCATAGCGCCCCCCCGTGCGTGCCCAGGGTGCGCCGCGCCCACCACTCTACCGGGTGGGCCCAGGGCTCGCTGCCCAACCAGAGCCCCTGCCAGAGCAGGGGACGGGCGCTGACCCACACCCGACTCTGCTTGAAGGCGGGCTGGCCCGAGAGGGGATCGACCCGGGGCGCCACCAGCCGGTTGACCCCGGCCCCCCGCCCATGGGCCTCGCTCCAGTGCATCGGCATAAAGGCCTCCCCCTCCCGCAGCCCCTCGTCTCGCTCGGCCAGGGCGTGGGCCAGCCCCTGCTCGCTCTCGATGGCCAGCAGATCCCCGGGCTCGGCCCCCAGGGTCCGCAGGCTGGCGGCGCCCAGCCTCAGGGTGGGCCAGGGCTCGGCTTCCTGCAGGCGGGCCACATGGCCGGTGCGGGTCATGGTGTGCCACTGATCCCGCAGCCGCCCCGAGTTGAGCAGCAGCCCCACGCCCGGTGCCGGCGTCTCCCCGCGCTGAGCCGGTGCCAGCGTGACCGGCCCCGGCTCAGCGGGCACCACCAGCCGGGCTCGCCCGTCCGGGGTGGCGAAGCGGCCATCCTCGAAGAGGCGCCGGCATCCTGCCGGGTGCGCCCGGTTGACCGGCCAGGAGAGGGGCTCGAGCCCCTCGTACTGCTCCCGGGTCAGGGTGGCCAGGGCCGAGATGTCGAAGTGGCGCTCCCCCCGGTTCTCGAAGCCCGAGAGGGTCGCGTGCTCGCAGAAGATCTGGTGTTCGTGCTCATAGGGGAAGGCCTGCTCAAAGCCGAGGCGGCGCGCCACCTGGGTCAGGGCCCACCAGTCGGGACGCACCTCGCCGGGAGGGGGGAGAAAAGGGCGCTGGCGACTCAGGGTGCGCTCCGAGTTGGTGATCGTTCCCCCCTTCTCCCCCCAGGCGGCGGCGGGGAGCAGCAGGTGGGCGAAGCCGGCCGTGTCGCTCTGGTCGGTGATCTCCGAGACCACCAGCAGCTCGCAGCGCGCCAGGGCCTCGCGCACCCGCAGGGTGTCGGGCAGGGAGGCGGCCGGATTGGTGCCAAGCACCCAGAGGGCGCGGATCTCGCCCCGGTGCACCGCCTCGAACAGATCCACCGCCTTGTGCCCAGGCCCCGTCACCACCCGGGGCGCCCCCCAGAAGCGGGCGAGGCGATCCCGACTCTCCTGGTCAAAGCCCATGTGGGCGGCGAGCTGGGTCGCCAGCCCCCCCACCTCGCGCCCCCCCATGGCATTGGGCTGGCCGGTCATGGAGAAGGGGGCCGCCCCCGGTTTGCCGATGCGGCCGGTGAGCAGGTGGGCGTTGATGATGGCGCCGGCCTGATCCACCCCCTGCCGGGACTGGTTGATCCCCTGGCAAAACAGGGTCAGGGTGCGCGCGGTGGCACCAAACAGGCGATAGAAGCCGAGCAGATCCGCCAGCGGCAGATCGCAAGCCTCGGCCACCGCCTCCGGCCGCCAGCGGGGATCGTCCAGGGTGGCGGCCAGGGCATCGAAACCGGCCACATGGCGGGCCACATACTCCCGGTCCCACAGCCCTTCGTCGAGCAGATAACGGCCCAATCCGCTCCAGAGGGCGAGATCGCTGCCCGGACGCAGGGGCAGGTGAAGATCCCCCTGGCTCGCCGTCATGGTCTCGCGCGGGTCGATGACCACCAGACGCATGGCCGGGCGCCGCTCCCTGGCCTGTTGCAGGCGACGAAACAGCACGGGGTGGGTCCAGGCCGTGTTGGCGCCGGCCAGCACCACCAGATCCGCCAGCTCCAGATCCTCGTAGCAGGCGGGCACCAGGTCCTCCCCGAAGGCGCGCTGGTGCGCCACCACCGCCGAGGCCATGCACAGGCGCGAGTTGGTGTCCACGTGGGGGGAGCCGATAAATCCCTTCATCAGCTTGTTGGCCACGTAGTAATCCTCACAGGTGAGCTGCCCCGAGAGGTAGAGAGCCACGCTCTCTGGCCCCGACTCGCCGATGATGCGCGTCAGCTCTCCGGCCAGCCGATCCAGGGCCGCCTCCCAGCCTATCCGCTCGCCCCCCCAGCGGGGATAGAGCAGCCGCCTCGGGATATCGAGGCTCTCGATCAGGCTGGCCCCCTTGATGCACAGGGCCCCCCGGTTGGCCGGATGAGCCTCATCCCCCGAGAGGTGCCAGGCCTCCCCCTCCCGCTCGACCCGAACGCCGCAGCCGACGCCGCAGTAGGCACACACACTTCGCATCTCGCCTCTCCCCATAAAAAAAGCGCCCGCCCCCCCGGGGGGCCGACGCCGTTGTCATTGCCACTCTGGTCACAGGCCTGCCGGCCGCGACCCCTTGTCATCAGATCAGCCAGAGCGCAAGCAAGGGGCGCGCCAATCGGGCACGGCGGCAGCGGGACGGCGCGCCGGGGCGAGAGCCCACCACTTTGGTGCAATCCTCCCATCTTGGTGCCCGAATACGGAGTGGTCCTCTCCCCTCTGGCGGTATAAGCTGCCCCTATCAGCCAAAAAGGAGCCAAATGATGAATGAATCCCTGATTGTATTGGCGATTTTCGTGATCCTGGTGATCGCCACCCTGAGCGCCGGCATCAAGATAGTGCCCCAGGGCTACAACTGGACCGTGGAGCGCTTCGGCCGCTACACCCGAACCCTCACCCCTGGCCTCAACCTGCTCCTCCCCTACGTGGATCGGGTCGGCCACAAGATCATCATGATGGAGCAGGTGCTCGACATCCCCTCCCAGGAGGTGATCTCCCGGGATAACGCCAACGTCACCATCGACGCCATCAGCTTCGTGCAGGTGGTCGAGGCGCACCGGGCCGCCTATGAGGTGAATGACCTGATGAGCGCCATCAGAAACCTGACCATGACCAATATCCGTACCGTGCTCGGTGCCATGGAGCTCGACGAGATGCTCTCCCAGCGCGACACCATCAACGAGAAGTTGCTGCGCACCGTGGATGCCGCCACCGCCCCCTGGGGGGTCAAGGTGACCCGTATCGAGATCCGCGACGTGCAGCCGCCCACGGATCTGGTGGCGGCGATGAACGCCCAGATGAAGGCCGAGCGCCAGAAGCGCGCCGAGATCCTGGAGGCCGAAGGGGTGCGCCAGTCGAAGATCCTCAAGGCCGAGGGGGAGAAGCAGTCCCAGATCCTCAAAGCCGAGGGGGAACGCCAGGCCGCCTTTCTCGCCGCCGAGGCGCGCGAACGGGCCGCCGAGGCCGAGGCCCGCGCCACCGAGATGGTCTCCCAGGCGATCGCCAAGGGTGACGTGCAGGCGGTCAACTACTTCGTGGCCCAGAAATACACAGAGGCGCTGACCCGCATCGGCGAGAGCGAGAACAGCAAGATAGTCATGATGCCGCTCGAGGCGAGCCAGCTCATCGGCGCCATCGGCGGCATCGGCGAGCTGATCGGCAAGCGCGGGGAGCAAAAATCATGATGGAGTGGCTCGCCACCCTCTCCCACTGGCACTGGCTGGGACTGGGCTTTGCCCTGCTCGCCATCGAGGTGCTGGGCAGCGTCGGTCTGTTTCTCTGGACCGGCATTGCCGCCCTCGAGGTGGGGCTCCTGCTGCTCATCGTCCCCTTCGGCTGGCAGGGGCAGTGGCTGCTCTTCGCCATCCAGAGCATAGTGACCACCTGGCTCTGGTGGCGCTGGCAGCACGGGCGCGATCGGGCGCCCAAAGACGCAGCCGCCGGGATCAACCAGCGGCTGCAGGGGTATGTGGGACGGGAAGTGGTATTGATCGAGGCAGTCGAACAGGGGCAGAGCCGGGTGCACCTGGACGACACCGTCTGGACGGTGCGCTGCGATCAGAGCCTGCCGGCCGGCAGCCGGGTGCGTATCACGGGAACCGACTCACACCGGCTCACCGTCGAGCCCCTTCAGCCCTGAAAGCAGTCGCTCTCGACGCAGACTTTCAGCATATCCTTCCAGGTGACGATGCCGATCAACTCGGCATTGTCCAGCACCGGCAGGCAGGAGACCCCCTCGCTCAGCATCAGGCTGGCGGCACTTTGCACCGACATGCGCGCCCCGACCGTGATGGGGTGGGCCGTCATGATCTGGGAGGCGATAAGGGGGGCGCCTGTCTCTCCTTGCAGCACCATGGCCCGATAGATGTCGGTGTCCTTGATGACACCGACCAGCTCCCCGCCGGCCAGCACCGGGAAGTGGTGAAAGGTGACCGATTGCAGCAGCTCACTCAACTGGGACAGTGAATCCTCCACCCCGACGGCGATGGGTTTGCCAGACATCATCTCTGCGACTCGCATAGAAGCTTCCTGTTTGTGCTTGTTGTGGGTTCCATTCTACGACTGCCGGCAGGCGACTGACCAAGCGCCGGCTTTCATAATTGTGGGCCAGAGTGCAAAGCGGAGCCATTTCACGTAAGATTCTCGCGTTTTTTCCGACCCCTTTCCGGTACCCAGAAGCCCCATGATAGTTGCCAGTGAAGTCGAACTGATCCGCGGCGGCCGCAAGCTGCTCGATGGCGCCAGCGCCACCATCCACCCCGGCCACAAGGTCGGCCTGGTGGGCAAGAACGGGTGTGGCAAGTCCACCTTCTTCGCCCTGATCCGCGGCGAGCTGACCCTGGACGCCGGCTCCTGCAGCGTGCCCAGTGGCTGGCAGATTGCCGGTGTCGCCCAGGAGACGCCGGCGCTGGAGTGCTCGGCCCTCGACTACGTCATCGACGGGGACAGGGAGTACCGCGCCCTGGAGGCCAGGCTCAAGGCGGCCGAGGCCGCCGACGACGGCATGCAGGTGGCCGAGTTGCACGGCCAGCTCGACACCATAGGTGCCTGGAGCATCCGCGCCCGCGCCGCCGAACTGCTGCACGGCCTGGGCTTTGGCGACGAGCAGCTCGCCTCGCCGGTGCGCAGCTTCTCCGGGGGCTGGCGCATGCGCCTGAACCTGGCCCAGGCCCTGCTGTGCCGCTCCGATCTGCTGCTGCTCGATGAACCGACCAACCACCTGGACTTGGACGCCGTCATCTGGCTGGAGAAGTGGCTCAAGAGCTATCAGGGGACCCTGATCCTCATCTCCCACGACCGGGACTTCCTCGATGCCGTGGTGGGGCGCATCATCCATATCGAGAACGGCAGACTCAACGAATATACCGGCGGCTACTCCGACTTCGAGCTGCAACGGGCCGAGCAGCTGGCCCAGCAGCAATCCATGTTCGAGAAGCAGCAGCGCGAGATCGCCCACATGCAATCTTACGTGGACAGATTCCGCTACAAGGCCTCCAAGGCGCGCCAGGCCCAGAGCCGCCTCAAAGCCATGGAGCGGATGGAGAAGATCCTCCCCGCCCACGCCGACTCCGAGTTCAGCTTCGAGTTTCGCGATCCCGCCGCCCTGCCGACTCCGCTTATCGCCATGGAGAACTTGAGCGCCGGTTACGGCGACAAGGTGATCCTGGAGAAGATCAAACTCAACCTGGTGCCGGGCTCACGCATCGGCCTCCTGGGTCGCAACGGGGCGGGCAAGTCCACCTTTATCAAGATGCTGGCGGGCTCCAACGCGCCGCTGTCGGGCAAGCTCGAGGTGAGCGCCGGGGTGAGCATCGGCTACTTCGCCCAGCACCAGCTCGAGACCCTGCGCCTGGACGACAGCCCCCTCGATCACCTGGTGCGTCTGGCGCCGGACAAGCCCGAGCAGGAGCTGCGCAACTACCTGGGCAGCTTTGGGTTTCACGGCGACAAGGCGCTCGACAAGGTGGCCCCCTTCTCGGGCGGCGAGAAGGCGCGCCTGGTGCTGGCCCTCATCACCTGGCAGCGCCCCAACCTGCTGCTGCTCGATGAACCGACCAACCACCTGGATCTCGAGATGCGCCACGCCCTGACCCTGGCCCTGCAAGGCTTCGAGGGGGCCATGGTGGTGGTCTCCCACGACCGTCACCTGCTGCGCACCACCACCGACGACTTCTACCTGGTCCACGGCGGCCGGGTCGAGGCCTTCGACGGGGATCTCGACGACTACCACAAGTGGCTCGGCGAGCAGGATAAAGAGGCGAGCGCCAGGCCCGCCGACGCCCCGGCCTCGGCCAACTCGGCCCTGGCCCGCAAGGATCAGAAGCGCCGCGAGGCGGAGTTCCGGCAAGCGACCCGGCCGCTGCGCCAAAAACTCGAGAAGCTCGAGGCGAGCATGGAGAAGCTGCAAGGCAAGCTGGGGGAGATAGAGAGCCAGCTGGCCGACCCGGCCATCTATGAGGAGAGCGCCAAGGGCAGACTCTCGGCGCTGCTCAAATCCCAGGGGCCCCTCAAAGAGGAGTTGGAGGGGGTCGAGCTCGAGTGGATGAGCCTCTCGGAAGAGCTCGAGACCATGGAGCAGGCCTTTGCCGCCGAGTAACTGGCCCACGGTGCAGGCCTTCTGGAGCTGGGCGGCCGAGCGTTACGGCCGCGCCCCCGCCAGCTGGCTGGCGCTGCAACAGGCTGGCGGCAGCGTCAACCTGGCCCTGCTGCTCGCCTGGTGTGACGAGGCGGGCGAGGCGGCGCCGCCCCTGGATGTTCTCGAGGCGGCCATCGCCCCCCTCGAGGCCGTGCTCGGCGAGTTTCGCGCCCTGCGCCGGCGCCTCAAGGCGCAGCTTGCCGAGTGCGATTACCGGGCCCTGCTGGACCACGAGCTGGCCCTCGAGCGCGAGCAGCAGACGCGCCTGTTGGCCGCCGCCGGCCTGGCCCCGGCGGGCCAACTCGCCAGCGGCGGCGCCCTTTGCCACTATCTGATGACCCTGGGCCTTGGCCCCCGGCTCGCCGAGTTCGGCGCGACCCGGCCCGGGCACTTGCGCCCGCCCCATTAAGCACCTCAGTGCCCCTGGCACAGGTACCCGTTTTATAGAGAGAGCCCATGCTGAGCTATCGCCACGCCTTTCACGCCGGCAACCACGCCGACGTCCTCAAACACGCCGTGCAGGCCCTGATCCTGGCGAGCCTGAAGAAAAAAGAGAAACCCTTCATCGTGCTCGACACCCACGCCGGCGGCGGTCTCTATGACCTGCGCGGCGAGTGGGCCCAAAAAAAGGCCGAGTATGCGGACGGCATCGGCCGCCTGTGGGACGAGCCGCAGCGCTGGGCGAGCATTGAGGAGTACCTGGGGGCGGTGCGCGCCATGAACGACGACGGCACCCTCACCTACTACCCGGGCTCCCCCGAGCTGTCGCGCCGCCTCACCCGCGAGCAGGACAGGGTGGTGCTGATGGAGCTGCACAACAACGAGGTGGAGTCCCTGCGCGGCAACATGGAAGGGGACGAGCGGGTCACGGTGCACCACAGGGACGGCTTCGAGGGGCTGGTGGGGCTGCTGCCGCCGACCCCGCGCCGGGGCCTGGTGCTGATCGATCCCCCCTATGAGCTGAAAGAGGACTACTTCCGGGTGGTCGACACCCTGAAAAAGGCGCAGAAGCGCTGGGCCACCGGCATCTACGCCGTCTGGTATCCGATCCTCGGGCGCGAGGCGGATCGCTCCCGCGACATGCTCAGCGCCATCGCCAAGGCCGGCTTTGGGGACGTGCTGGTGGCCGAGCTGGAAGTGGCCGGCCAGACCCCGGACTGGGGCATGAACGGCTCCGGCATGGTGATCGTCAGCCCCCCCTGGATGCTGGACGAGCAGATCGAGGCCTTCCTCAACCCCCTGTGCGCCAGGCTGGCCCAGGGCGCCGGCGCCCGGTACCGGGTGGAGTGGCTGAGTCGCCGGGAGGAGTGAGGCGCTCGGGCCAAGCTCCTGGCCTATGGCAAGCATCACAATCCCAGCGGGATTGCCGCTATGCGGGGTTTCGCCCGCCCACTTGGAGGAACTCGGCCAAGCTCCTTGCCTGTGGCTAGCCCTCTGATGCGGCTACGCCGCACGCAGGGGGCGCTCGGCCAAGCTCCTTGCCTATGGCTAGCCCTTTGATGCGGCTGCGCCGCACGCAGGGGGCGCTCGGCCAAGCTCCTTGCCTATGGCTAGCCCTCTGATGCGGCTGCGCCGCATAGCGGTTTCGCCCGCCCACTTGGAGGAGCTCGGCCAAGCTCCTTGCCTATGGCAGGCCCTTTGATGCGGCTACGCCGCATAGGACGCGAGGAGTTCCTCCTCGAAGGGGTTTCGCCCGCCCTGCGGGCTGTGGCGAGTGACTTCTTGCTGGCCCAAGAAGTCACCAAGAAGGCCTTCCCCCCGCCAATCCGACCGCTTTGCGGTTACCCTCGGGTCGGTCGCAAGGTCGGACGGAGCGCCGCAGATGGGGCATCCATGCCCCGCTGCGGCTGCGCCATCATCCCTGATGGCGCTCCTGACCTTGCTCCCTCCCCTCGGCGGATTGCAGGGGGGACCAATACCGTGCCCGACAGTAGCTAAGTGGGCTCGCCACGCGGTGCTCAAAACGGTGGGCAAAACGGTGGGTGTCCCAGAATCTTGCCGTCCCTGGCCTTGCACCCTCACCTCGGAGGATTGAAGGGGGGGGCCAATACCCTGCCGCCCTGATGCTCTTGCTGATAACTGGAACGACGAACTGATTAGCCCCTTCGGTATTGCTGATCTACTCCAACACGACTCAAGCTGATTAATTTATTGATCTTGCTCAGGAAACCATCGTCTCCTGCTTCCCTCCCCCGCTCCACTCGCTAACATAGCCGTTTGACAACCGACTCACCGGAGTCACCCATGAGCCAGGCCTACGCAACATCGCAGGTTAACAGCAGCAGACTGGAGGCTGTCATTCAGGGGCGGTAGCCTTGCCGGATGGCATGGATCAGCAAGAGCTGCCCACAACGACCGACTCAACATGGTGACGACCTCATGTTTATTTCTGAGCTGTTCACGTTGGCGTGGTTTGGCGGCGCTTTCAATGAGCACCCCACGCACTGTTTTTTACACAGTGGGGATGGTGGCGAAAAAAGAGGAAGTCACGCGAATACACCCAGCATAAGAAGAAAACGGATAACATTATGATTTAATGATGATTTTTACTTGGCGGCGATGCAGATGTTGCGGAGTTATATGGAATGCTCTGCTAACGGATTAGTACCGCCTTCCATCTAATCACTGTTAAATGACAAGGAGAACCCAATGGCCAATCACTTTTTTAAATGGAATGGGCAGCACTTAGGTTTTGAAAGAAACGGTAGGCTGTTCGATCCACAAAGCCAGTACCTAGGATGGATTGAGGAAGATGGTAGCGTATGGAGCGCTGAAGGTGTTTATGTGGGCGAAGTTGTTAACGGACAGTATATTCTCCGTAATACAAATAAAATGCAGCCTATGAATAAAATGGCAAAGATGCCACCTATGCCTCCACTTCCACCCTTGCCGCCGCTACCCAAATTGCCAAAACTACCTAAACTTGGCTGGCATGACCCATTTGATGTGTAGGTCATTTAACAAGCGCATGTTGTCACCCTACGGGCTGGGACGGCTTACGCTGCGCTCCAGCCGCCCCAAATGCGGGCGTTAGGGTGCTTGAGGTTACATGAAAAATAGAGTGCTCTTTTCTAAAAAGTTAACTCCAGCTTGGTAGTTATTCGATTATTTTTATTGAAAACAAGGAGATTCCAGTTGGCACTAATTCCCCCATTTTTTCTTGACTGCGTTGTGGCAATTGGAGTTCCACAACAACCTGTCGCGCCTACAGCGCCAATTCTAGAGCCGCATTGGATCGGTACAGGCTTTCTTGTAGGCAGACCAGTCCAAGGTACAAATCCAGCTCACTACACTACATACCTAGTAACCAACAAGCATGTAATTCAGGGACTTAACTCTGTTGTGTTGCGCTTTAATAATGTTAACGGTGCGGGTACGCAAGATATTCCTTTGCTATTGCAGAATCAAGCTTTTCAGCCTATTTGGTTTGGACATCCTAATCCCGATGTAGATGTCGCAGTAGTTTCTATTAACCCTCAATTCCTTCAACAGTTAGGTTCACGGTTCAGCTTTTTTGCATTAGATCAAAACTGCAGAGATACCGCAGGTTTGAGAACAATTGGAGCATCTGAAGGTGACTTTATATACGTGCTTGGTTTTCCAATGGGGCAGGTTACACCGCAAACTAACTATGTTATAGCCAGAACTGGCATTGTTGCTCGTATTCGCGATGTTTTACATGGTAATCATACAAGCTATCTAATTGATGCAAGTGTCTATCCGGGCAATAGTGGTGGCCCCGTAGTCTCGAAGCCAGAAGCGGTTTCAATTCAGGGTACACAGGCAAACAGTAATGCCAGTTTAATTGGCATGGTCAAAGCGTATATACCTTATAAAGATGTAGCTATTAGCCAACAAACTAAACAGCAAAGGGTGATCTTCGAGGAAAATTCAGGGTTAGCACTTGTTGAAACAGTAGACAGTATTCAACAAACTATTCAAATTGCGCATCAAACGCAAAATCCATACGCACCCTAACAAACGCTTCAAGAGGGACAGCCAACGCGCGGCATTTTTGCTATGCGTTGGTTTTTGCGATTACAGCGTTATGCGGAAAGTTAATAGTAGCGTTGGCTGCCCCTTAAGCGGGCGTTAGGCATTTTCATGGAGTTACGAGATTAAATGACCATATTATTCAAAGCAGTTTTATCTCCGACATGGTTTTTAGCTAAACAACTGAAAGCTAAGAAAGTTGGTGATGAACGGAAAACTCTGTTGAAGAATCTGAATAGTTTCTATTTAGTGCTCGCAATTGTATTGATTGTCCCGATTGCGTTTTTCCAGTCAGAGTGGGAGTTACAATCAGGAGAGAGTGTTAGCTCCCTGTATGAGTTATTGCCGTTTGGATATCGTATTTTTTGGGGCTATTTCTTAATTTCGCGCTGTAACGAAATTTTTATTGCATTTTTAGATGATGCTGCAGATAAACTAAAAAGGACTGATAGCACTAGCTCCTTAGAGTTTTTTGAACGCTTAAAGTTATCGTTGCATAGTTACCTAGAGCTAATTATCAATTTTGCTTTTATATATATGTTGACTCCGACCTCATATTGGTGTGATGTTAGCAGTAGCGTTTGTCAATCAGACTTAGTAAGTGTGAGTGATGCGTTATTTTATAGTGCAGCAACAATCACAACTCTCGCGGACGGTAGTGTTTCTCCTAGCTATTGGCTTGTTCAGTTTCTCACCATATACCAGATATTCTGTGGATTTACTCTTTTAATAGTATGCTTCACTGTTTATACCAGCCGAGCTATCAGTGATATTGGTACAGCTTCTCAAGTAGAAAGCGTAACAGATACTGAAACTTACACTGCCACCGTAAAGCCAGAGAAACCAAATGCCTAACAAACAATTTAAGAGTGATTCAGCACGCTTGGCATTTTCGGTTTGGGTCAAGTTTAGTGATTAAGGTGTTTAAATTGAGTTTCGTGGTCGCGTGCTTCACACCTTAATTGGGCGTTAGGCACAGGGTGAAAAGTGGAACTACAACAGTTAAATCAGCGCCAACTTAAATGCTTGCTCGATAAAGTTGGTCTTGACTCAGAATTGGCGTTTTGTGAAGGTGCTGTGCCACCAAAGCATGTTCTGATTCGTTCTTATGAGCAGATCCAAAACTCAAAAGCTGAAATTTGGTCATTACCCTACATGATGTTAGTGGGCAATAATGTCGTTGGTTTTTGTGGCTTCAAAGATGAACCTCAAAATGGTGAAGTTGAAATTGGATACAACGTTTCCCCCCATAAGCAAGGTCGAGGATTTGCAAAGTTGGCAGTCAATCAACTTTGTCAGTTAGCTTTTAATGCAGGTTCAACTGAACGAGTTGTTGCTTTAATTTCATCGACTAACCACGCTTCGTTGAATGTTGTGCGAGCTAACAACTTTGCATTCATGGGCTTTGTTGTTGATAGCGACAATGAAGAACTGGAAAAATGGGTACGGGAAGATTCTGTGACAGCCACCATTTTGACACAACAACTTGCCTGGAGGTAAATAATGCGGTCTGAACATGATATTTATAATGATATTGGTGCGATATTGATGGCTATTGTTCCTAACGATGCATCAAAAGTAATGTTGCAGGCAACTCTATCTCCCGAAGGGGATCATTGTAAGTGTGAGTTTGATTATATTGATAAACACACTGGAGATATTAATTGGTTCTCCGCTGGCATGCAGGCAAATTGTGATTTGATGGATCTTCTTGTGGAATTAAGGAATTTTTTTGCTGATAACACAGGCTCTGATGTAAAATCATTTTGGCATGATTGTAAAATTGTTGTGGATGTTGAATCGCTGAAAATTAGCATTAACTTTAAATATGATGATGAAAAGTAAGACAGATTCTGGGGGGATAAATCCTGTGGAAATTCTGGGACACCCACCATTTTGACAGGGGCGTAGTGGTCTGCTTGACTTGAAGCCTCACTGCCGAGTGTAGTGGCATAGTGAATTTGGCCACCTGATTAGAGGTGATACTCTCACCTCATAAACTGACAGGTGGCATCATAACCGAAATGATGACTGTCCCATTTTCGGCGCTTTATATTACATCATTGATAAAAACCAGCTCACGCTTATAAAAGTTCCGCAAGACAGTTAATAAAATACGAAAGCAATATCTTTATAGCCTCAAACGACAGAATAAATAAACATGAAGAACATCGCCATCATTTCAACTTTATTGTTATGTTTTTCCGCCTCCGCAGAAACAATCTCATCTTATATAGTTGACAGAACAAACATTGACATAAAAAAAGACAACAATTGTTATTATTTATTGGTGGCCGGAAAAGAGAAAGAATCTTTGATGTGTGTTGATGATGAACTGCAATCTGACGTTATCATAAAAGACTTCAACTTTGACGGTTACAAAGATATCGCCATCACTAACTATCTCGGCATGGTAAACACTGCTTTTTATGTTTTTTTGTATGACCATATGAATGCAGCATTTAAAGAGCTAAAAATTGAGAATTATAAAATGCCAGCCTCTGCCTGCGGGGATCTCTATAACCTTGCAGCCCGAACAGACGATCTGTCTTTAGTTAGCTCTTGCCGCGAAGGCCCTGTATGGTATTACGATACTTATCGATATAATACCAGAGGTGAACTCTGGATATATAAAACAACAGAGTATCAGTTACAAAACTCCGCGATTGAGACCTTCCCTCTTTACGAGCACACATTTAGTCAGAAGGGGGATAAGCTGGACACCGTTGCGATTGATTTTGATGGTAATAAGATCTTCTGGTCAGTCACATCTGAAAAAACCTTTCTCTACTCATCACCAGAAAAAACATCAAAGACCAAAGCCTATCTTATTCATAATGATAAAGTAGAAATTCTAGAGCAAAAAAACGACTGGGTTAAAATTCGCTTTGCCTCCAGAAAAGGCACTCTTGTCCGCTGGCTTTATCTTCCAGAAGCAATAGAAAAATAATTAACATGGACACCCACCTTTCTGAGCGCCTTGTCGCGGCCAACACAATCGCAGGTGGACAGGGTATTGGCTCCTCCTTCAATCCGCCGAGGGGTTGTAGCAAGGTCAGCAGGAACGGTGGGTATCCCGATTTCCTCCGCATTTTTACTATGCGTTGCGTTTAGTGTTTAAGGTGGTATGCGGTGGCTTCAGCATTGCGTTGTTCACACCTTAACAGGGCGTTAAACCTACAAACAGACGAGATTATCTAATGAAAAATGGGCTGATGATAGCAACAGTAATAATTCTCGCAGGATGTACTACAGCAAATAAAATTTACAGTAGTGACGGGAAAGAAGCTTTACTAATAGAGTGTGGTGCAGCAGTGTCTTTCTCTGTGTGTCACAATAGGGCCAAAGAGGAGTGTCCGTCTGGTTACACAACCCTTTCTGAAAATGCTGGCTTTAATCGTAAAGAAATTCGAGTACGCTGTAATGGCTAATCCATTTTCAGGTTTAACAAGGCGCTCAAAGCTGGCTTCGCAAGCATGGGACACCCACCTTTCTGAGCGCCTTGTCGCGGCCAACACAATCGCAGGTGGGCAGGGTATTGGCTCCCCCTCCAATCCGCCGAGGGGTGGGAGCAAGGTCAGGAGCGCCATCAGGGATGATGGCGCAGCCGCAGCGGGGCATGGATGCCCCATCTGCGGCGCTCCGCCCGACCTGGCGACCAACCCGAGGGCAACCGCACCGCGGTCGGATTGGCGGGGTTGGCCTTTCTTTTGGTGACTTTTCTTTGGCCACGCAAAGAAAAGTCACTCGCCACAGCCCGAAGGGCAGGCGAAACCCCTTCGAGGGCAAGGCCCTCGTGTTCAAGATCCCCGTCGTAGGCAAGGAGCTAGACTGAGCTCCTCCAAGTGGGCGGGCGAAACCCCTTCGAGGAGGAACTCCTCGCGTCCAATGCGGCGTAGCCGTATCAAAGGGCCTGCCATAAGCAAGGAGCTTGGCCGAGCGCCCCCTGCGTGCGGTGCAGCCGCATCAAAGGGCTGGCCACAGGCAAGGAGCTTGGCCGAGCGCCCCCTGCGTGCGGTGCAGCCGCATCAAAGTGCCAGGCATAGGCCGAGCGCCCCCCTGACACCAATAGACGAAGCCCCTCGCGGGGCTTCGCTCGTTTATGACCAACGATGAGTGTTCCATCCTTACCCCAGCAGCACTCCCAGGCTCAGCAGGGCCATCACCATCAGGGTGAGGAATCCCAGCAATGGGCCGATAAAGCGCAGCCAGTCCCCGTAGGCTACCCGGCCGATGGCCAGACCGCCCATCACCACGCCCGAGGTGGGGGTGACCAGGTTGGGCAGGCCCGAGGCGGACTGGAAGGCGGTCACCACCAGATCCCGCCCTACCCCGGCAAAGTCGGCCAGCGGCGCCAGCACCGGCATGGAGAGCACCGCCAGCCCCGATGAGGAGGGCACCACCAGGCAGAGCACCGCCTCTACCCAGTAGATGGCGTTGATAAAGGCCACCTTGGGCAGGTCCGCCAGCAGCCCCTCGGCGTAGTGCAGTATGGTGTGGGTGATATTGCCGCTGTCCATCACCACCACCAGACCGCGGGCGATGGCGATGATGAGGGCCACCCCCAGCAGATCCCGGGCGCCGCCCACGAAGCTCTCGGTGAGCTCCACCTCACTGAGACGACCCACCAGGCCGGCCACCACGCTCGAGGCGAGGAACAGGGCCGAGAGCTCGGCCATCCACCAGCCCCCCACCGAGACCCCCCAGATCATCACGGCGAAGGTGACGGCGAAGATAAAGAGCACCGCCTGACGGATGGGGGTGAGCTCGGGCGCCTGCTCCTGACGGGAGTGGAGAAAGTGGGCCAGGTTCTCTTCCCGCTGACGGGCGACGATAGAGCGGGAGGGATCCTGCTTGACCCGCTCGGCATAGCGCATCACATAGACGACGCAGGCGAGCCAGCCCAGCAGCAGGATGGCCAGTCGCAGCCAGACCCCCTCCATAAAGTTGATCTCGGCGGCGTTGGAGGCGATGACGGTGGCGAAGGGGTTGATGGTCGACCCCAGGCAGCCGATCCCGGCCCCCACCATGATGATGGCGACCCCCACTATGCTGTCGTAGCCGGCGGCGATCATCACCGGGATGAGCAGGGCATAGAAGGGGATGGTCTCCTCGGCCATGCCATAGACGGTGCCCCCCAGGGCAAACAGCCCCATCAGAATGGGGATCATCCACTTCTCACGCCCCGCCAGGCGCCCCATGGTGGCGCTGATCCCGGCGTCGATGGCGCCGGTACGGGTCACCACGGCGAGAAAGCCGCCGATCACCAGCACGAAGAGGGCCACGTCCACCGCCCGGGCGGTATAGTCGGCGGGATCATAGAAGCCCTGGATGGGGGCCATGATCACCTCAAGCGGCCCCTGGGGGTTGGCCTCGACGGGGGCGTAGGAGCCCACCACGGGGACCATGCGCCCCAGGGTTTCGTTCTTCTCCATCCGGTACTGGCCGGCCGGGATCACCCAGGTGAGGGTGGCCATCAGCACGGTGAGCAGCATCAGGATGGTATAGGCAGAGGGAAACTTGAATCGGGTCATCGTCTTGCTCCTTCGCGGGGGGCCGGGCCCCCCGCCATGCTCAGGCCACCTTGGCCATGATCTCGTTCACCGTCATCCCCCCCAGCCCCATCTTCTCGAGGGTGCGGCCGGCGCGGAAGTAGTCGGTATCGTTATAGGCCCCGTCGATGCGCAGGCAGGACTCCACCAGCGGGGTGGTGATCCCGGTCAGCTGGCCCAGCTCGTAGCAGGGCACCAGCAGGTAGGCGGCATCTTCGGTGATGTAGCGGCTCGCCGAGGAGTCGGGGGCGCTGTTGAGCTTGCCGTGGGTCTCGGAGGTGCGGTTCACCTCATAGACGCTCTGACACTCCATCTGGTAGAGGGCGTTCATCGCCTCGAGCTCGGGCACCAGCCTCAGCCCCAGCGCCTGCCCCACCGCCAGACGCTCCTGCTCCATGGCCGCCGCGGCGCGGGCGGTGGCCGGTGAGCAGCAATCCTTGTAGTAGTTAAAATCGCCGCCAAAGTTCTCGAGCAGCCCCATGTTGAGGGTGGTCAGCAGGGGGTGGCCGCCGAAGTTGATGTTTTCGAGCCCGGCGCTGATGACGTTGGGCAGCGCGGTGAGGGGCAGGGGCATCAGCGGCTGCAGCCGGGCGATCGCCTCGTCGGTGCGGCTTGCCGGCAGGGCGGCGAGGGGCAAGAAGCGCTTCATGCCGAGAATGGCGAGCTCGGCCGGGCCGACGATGCGGGTCGCCCAGGGGATGGAGATGGCATCGACGAAGGTGAGATCGAGATGGCCATACCCCTCCTCCTGCTGAATGCGTTTGAGCACCAAAGAGCCATAGTTGCCCGGCATCAGCAGGATCAGCTGGCCGTCACGCAAGTAAGGGAGCATCTGGCGAAACAGGGGCTCCTGGGCAAAGGAGGGAACCGGCAGGATCAGGATATCCGCGTAATCCACCGCCTCCTCCACCCGGCGGGTGAGGCGCTCGACGGGCTGAAAACCGGCGTAGGTCAGGGCGACCCCGTTATGCTCCGCCAGGGCCCGGATGCCGCCGGCGGCGGCAATCTCGTCCAGGGGGCCGTCAAACCCCTCGGATCCAAACAGGCAGACGCTCGCCCCTTGCAGGGTCAGGTGGTAGGCCGCCGTCAGCCCGGCGTTGCCCGAGCCGAAGATCGATACTCGCATGTGTGCACTCCTCCTCATGGGTGATGGCCCAGAGTAGGAGCGCAGGATCGCCCCCCTCCAATGACGAAGGCGGTGGGCACCATGCAAAAAGCGCATGGTGACCGGGCGGCGCGATACAACCAACTGAAAAACAAGGATAAAAACGTTTACCCATTGAACCTGGCCAGAGCGGCTAACTGTGATCCGGCGCATCCCCCAGCTCGCGGATGGCCCCGATATGGAGCAAGATCCCCAGCTCGTCGGCCAGCAGCCAGAAGCGCTCAACAAACTGCTCGGCGTGGCGATGGATGGGCCTCATCCCCGGATAGAGGATGTCGAATTCGAACGGCAGGGAGAAGCGCAAGGGGCGCATCACCAGGTTCGACTGCTCGCAGGCCAGGGTGGCGGTGAAGGGATCGGTCACCGCCATCCCCACCCCCTCGCGCACCAGGGCCGCGGCCGTGCTGGCGAGCGACACCTCCAGCTGCTGGCGGGTGGTGAGCCCATAGCGATGCAGCAGGGCATCGAGCCGGCGCTGCTGGGGATCCTTTTCGTGGCGGATGAGGGGCTGATCCGCCAGATCGGCCACATCCAGCGCCGTCAGCGCCGCCAGGGGGGAGCTCGCCGGCAGCAGGCAGACGCTCTCGCAACTCACCCGCTGGGCCTGCACCCCGGGCCAGCTCCCCTCCACGAAGGCAACCCCGATGTCGGTGGTCTGGCTCTGGATGCGGCGCAGCACCTCCTCGGAGCGGTAGGTCTTGAGCCCCACTTTGAGCCCCTCGCTACCGCGCAGGAAGCCCGCCACCACCCGGGGCAGGAAGGCGTTGGAGAGCAGCGGCATGGCGGCGATGTTGAGGGAGCCAAAGTGGCGGGTGCGAATGGCGTCGGCCGCGTGATCCAGCCCGGCCACCGCCTCGAACACCCGGGCCACCTCCAGATAGAAGGCCTGCCCCTCGTCGCTGAGCTCGAGGCGATTCTTCTTGCGCACAAACAGGGTGAAGCCGAGGCGCCCCTCGAGGGCGCTCAGCAGTCGGCTGACGGCGGGCTGGCTCAGGTTGAGGCGCTCGGCGGCGGCGGTCACCGTCTGACACTCGACGATGGCGCGAAAGGCGTTGAGTTGAGAGAGTTTCATCATCCCTCCTGGGAGCAAGGCGTGGGCACCCTATCAGAGCCCGCTCCCCGGCGCCACGACCCGCCGTCCACAGTGAGAGGTGACGCCGCCCTTTCAGGTGCGGCTGTCTTTAAGCAATACCAACAGCAGCCCCAATAGCCCCAGCGGTGGCACCAGAGCGAGCAGGCCGATCACCAGCCCCACCAGCAGGGGCGCATCGCAGCGATTTCGCGCCACCCACCACCCCAGCACCGACAACAGCCCCATCGTCAGCAACACCACCTGCCCCAGCAGGGTCGCATTTATATCCACAGGCTCTCCTTTTCCTCGCGTCCATCAGAGATGAGCAGGGTGCCATCCCCGCCCCGGCTCTGCCTCCCCAGGATGGGGGCTGGTCATCGATAGGCGAGACCGAACGAGCCAATAGATGAGAATGGATATCATTTAGTGCCTAATTGGTGGATACTTGCCTGCAAGCAAAGAGGGAGAGACCACCATGAAAAAGACCATCAGCTTCGCCGGACTGCACTTTACCGTCGCCTTTACCCTGGCCTGGCTGCTGACGGGCGAGCTGCTCATCGCCAGCCTGATCGCCCTGATCGAGCCCATGGTCAATACGGTGGCCTTCTACTTTCACGACCTCGGCTGGCACAGGCTCAGGCCTCGCCACAGCCTGCAGGCCAAGACCGCCAGCTTTGCCCTGGTGCACTTCTCGGTCGCCTTCACCGTGGCCTGGCTCTTGAGCGGCGAGCTGCTCACCGGCGGTCTCATGGCCCTGGTCGAGCCCGCCGTCAACACCCTGATCTTCTTCTTCCACGAGCGGGCCTGGCGCTGCCGCCATACCCTGGCCATCGCCTGAAACCAGAGAGGGGCCCATCGGCCCCTCTTGCTGATCAGGCTGCCGAGCGGCGCCCCTGACTCCACCCCTGCATGTCGTGACCTGTGGGCGCCTGATAGAGGCGCAGATGGAATTGATCGATCACCGCCAGCAGGTGGTCGAAGAGATCGGCCTGAATCCCCTCGTACTCGCCCCAGGCCGTGGTGGCGGTGAAACAGTAAATCTCGAGGGGGATCCCCTCCCCCGTGGGCGCCAGCTGGCGCACCATCAGGGTCATGTCCTGACGAATTCGCTCGTTGGCCCTCAGATAGGCCTCCAGATAGGCGCGAAAGGTGCCCAGATTGGTGAGATGGCGCCCGTTGATGGGGTTGGCCAGCGCCTCCGTGAGCTGCTGGTTGTAGTGGCTGAGCTCCTGCTCCTTGCGACTCAGATAGGGGGCCAGCAGGCTCGCCTGGCGCAGGGCCTGGATCTCGTGCTGGCCGAGGAAGCGCACGCTGGTCATGTCGATGTTGATGCTGCGCTTGATGCGCCGCCCCCCCGACTCGGTCATCCCCTGCCAGTTCTTGAAGGAGTCGGAGATGAGGGCATAGGTGGGAATGGTGGTGATGGTCTTGTCCCAGTTGGAGACCTTGACCGTGGTGAGCCCGATATCGGTCACCTCGCCGTCGGCACCGTATTTATCCATCTGCAGCCAGTCCCCCACGCTCAGCATGCGGTTGGCCGAAAGCTGGATCCCCGCCACCAGCCCCAGGATGGGATCCTTGAAGACCAGCATCAGCACCGCCGTCATGGCCCCCAGGCCGCTGAAGAGGAACAGGGGCGACTTGCCGAGCAGCAGGGAGAGCATCAGGATCCCCACCATGATGCTGGCGGCCAGCTTCACCCCCTGAAAGATGCCGCGCAGGGGCAGATCGCTGCCGAGCCGGGTACGCCGGCTGACAAAGAGCAGGCAGTCGAGCAAAGAGAAGAGGGAGAGCAGCAAGGAGAGCAGGATCCAGGCCTGGGTCGAGATGACGATGGTCGCCAGGCTGTCCGAGCCGCGTGGCAGCCAGATCTCCGCCTGTCCCAGCAGCACTATGCCCTGAAACACGAAGGCCAGCCGGTTGAACAGCTTCTGCTGCATCTGCCCCGGCAGCCACACCAGACCAGAGCGCTCGACCAAGCGCAGCAGGCGCACCAGCAAGATCCGGTGCAACAGCAGGTGCAGCAGCAAAGAGGTGAGCAGGATAAAGGCCAGGGCGATCACCACCCCCGCCAGGCCACTGACTTCGAGACCGAGCCCGGTCAGCCAGGAAAAGAGCTTCTCTTTCATCGGGTTCCTCCACACAGTGCGGGCAGGATACCAGCCCGAGCGCCCTCGACCCAAGCCAGCCCGACACCGCCTTTCGCACCATGGGCAGCCGCCCCTGCCCAGCGGGCGCGAATTGGAGTAGCCTGATGCCACCTATCCGATGGAGCCTCTCCCTATGAAATTCCCCCTCGTCGCCCTGCTGTTGCCCCTCTCCTGTACGGCCTTGGCCGCCCCCTCCTTCGACTGCGCCAAGGCAAGCGGCGAGGTGGAGCAGCTTATCTGCAAGGATGACGCCCTCGCCCGCCTCGACAACCGGCTCAGCACCCTCTGGCCCAAGGCCATCGCGCAGATGAGCGACGAGGAGAAGAAGCGGGAGAAGGCGATGCAGCGCGGCTGGATAAAAGGGCGCAACGAGTGCTGGAAGGGAAGCGACATGCGCGCCTGCGTCGAGCAAAACTACCTCACCCGCATCACAGAGCTGCAGATCAAGGGCGGCCAGGTGATGGTGCCCGCCCCGGTCGGCTATCGCTGCGGCGACACCCGGCTCACCGTCTACTTCTACAACGAGACGGCCCAGCGCGCCGCCGTCATCAACCTGAGCGACAAAGGGGCCGCCCCCCTGCAGTTGCTCGCCTTCAACGTGCGCACCGCCAGCGGCGCCAAGTACGAGGGGCAAAACCTCTCCCTCTGGACCAAGGGTAAAGAAGCCCTGCTGGAGCGCTATGGCCAGCCCGATAGCCAGTGCCAGGAGATGGCGGTGTCTGCCGAGTAGAGGCTCGCTGGCGCCTGGCCTATGGCCAGCCCTTTGATGCGGCTGCGCCGCATAGGGGTTTCGCCCGCCCACTTGGAGGCGCTCGGCCAAGCTCCTTGCCTATGGCAAGCATCACAATCCCAGCGGGATTGCCGCTATGCGGGGTTTCGCCCGCCCTGCGGGCTGTGGCGAGTGACTTCCTGCTGGCCCAAGAAGTCACCAAGAAGGCCTTCCCCCGCCCACTTTGAGGAGCTCGGCCAAGCTCCTTGCCTGTGGCTCGCCCTTTGATGCGGCTGTGCCGCACGCAGGGGGCGCTCGGCCAAGCTCCTTGCCTGTGGCCAGCCCTCTGATGCGGCTGCGCCGCATGGGACGCGAGGAGTTCCTCCTCGAAGGGGTTTCGCCCGCCCTTCGGGCTGTGGCGAGTGACTTCTTGCTAGCCCAAGAAGTCACCAAGAAGGCCTTCCCCCGCCAATCCGACCGCTTTGCGGTTGCCCTCGGCTCAGTCGCCAGGTCGGACGGACCGCCGCACACGGCATATCCCTATGCCGCCTGCGGCTGCGCCATCATCCTTGATGGCGCTCCTGACCTTGCTCCCTTACCTCGGCGGATTGCAGGGGGGACCAATACCCTGCCCCTCTGCGGCTATTGCTGATAGCCAACGGAGGAAATCGGGACACCCACCGTTCCTGCTGACCTTGCTACCCCCCCTCGGCGGATTGAAGGGGGAGCCAATCCCCTGCCCCTCTGATGCTTTTGCCGAACTGGCTGCATTCGCAGGCGCCAATAGCGCAGCGTATTCGAGCGTTCGCGGTCCGAGTCTGAAGCCGCGCCTGTGCGTTTAACTGTTCCAATGACGCTCGAAAACATGACGTACTGCGGCTGGCGGAGTCGGTGTCTCTCACTGGGTAGAAGAGGGGGCAAAAAGGCGTAGTTTTGGGCAAAAAACGAAAGCATGACCACGGAGTGTGAATTTAAGATTCAGGGGTTTTATTCATCAGGAGATGCGATCAACGCGTTCGTCTCTCCCCTTGGAGGCTGTATGTTTATTCGAAATCCCTTCAGTGCCAACACCATGACAGGGCAGGAGCGCTTCACCCCGACAGAGCATGCGAGGGAAGGTATTCGGTTGTCAAAAGCCGATGCCATGGCTAAAAGGCAAGAGATCAAAGAACAAACCATTACCCAATTATCAAACGAGCTATGGCTTGGCAGGGACGGCGATACGGTGGTCGCCAAAGCCTGTCAATCCGCTTTTAAGGCTCTGGGGAGCCCGTCAGACAAGCAGGATGCAGCCAAACAGCACCTCCTCTGTTATGCCGCCTTTAAGTTAGACAAGCTAATCGAAAATGGCAGTTATCTTGCCAGCCCAGCGGTCAACAAACCAATACTGAACAATACCGCCATGATGTTGGGGATCGACAGACATAATGCCGGAAAAAGCGCTCTCGAGAGTGCGGCGAGGGTATTGGTCGACAAGGCGGGTCTGGATCGGGTTGACCATGCCGATCGGGACATCAAGTCCGCAGTAAGAGATAAGCTGGTTCAAAAGACACTTCATAGCTTGACCGAAGAGATGAACCATGTGGTCGATGCATTTTTTGAAAAACATGACGTACAAGACGCCGATGGCCATTCCATCAGCGCCGCAAGAATCGATTTTAAAATCTATGACGATCTGCAGGCGCATCACCAGGCCATGCGTGAACAAAATATCAATGCACTGCACAGTGGCCTGGTCTGAATAGAGCAAGCGTATGGAGTGTGCGCTACCACTATGTACCGTCTCCTGACACCGGCCACAAGCCGGTGTCTCGCTCACCACCGCCCCACCTTCGGCATCGATACCCGAGCTTGCCGCAGAGCCACAGACCTTCTCGGGCTCTGATGCACTGACGCCGCTCCGTCCTTGCTACCTCCCCTTGTCATATGGAAAAGCGTGCCCTTTTGGGACTCTTTCAACACCAACACTCACCTTCACATATAAATATTGATTGGTTTATTGATCCGGCTCAATGAATGAGCGCTCCCCGCTCTCGCCTCAGGCTCCAGTTGCTAACATTTTCATTCGGATACCTACTCATTGGAGTCACCTATGAGCCAGGCCAGAGCAACAATACAAACAAAAGCAGCAGACTGGAGGCTGTAATTCAGGGGCGGTAGCCTTGTTAAACGAAAAAATAATAAACTGCCTACTAAGTATCAACCAATATCGTCATCCATGACGTCTCCCTTATACAATCATACGGCGCTTGCTTTCTTTTAATATAAAAAGAGCGAGAAAAATAAGAGGGTTTAGCATGCATTATTCCATAGTTAGAAACATTGCCGTTATATTTCTCTTGTTGTTTATTATACTGAGTATATTCACTAGCAACATAATAAATAGTGATGAACAACCAGCGATAATGATATTGGTATTTATATCTGCAACACTGGGAAGCATCATCAATCAATCTAATTCAACGACAGTATTAGACTCCTCATCTTTTTCTATAAATGAACAGTTGGTTTATTTTGCATGGAAGATACTAGTTGCAATAATATTCTCCTTATTACTATTCTATATTTTCTCTAGTCAACTCATCACGGGGACTATGTTTCCAAAATTCATAGGAATTGAACATCAATACCAAGGAACTATCGACTTCTTAAATCAAATAAAAGTACAAACCAATCAAGACGCCGCCAAGTTACTTGTCTGGTCTTTCATAGCTGGCTATGCAGAGAAATTCGTGCCAAATATTATACGAGAAATAAAAAGCACTGATTAATATCTACAGGTACAGCACACATCTCACCAATATATTAGAACAATAAAGGATTAAACAATGTAAATCAGACTCTAGAAGAGTCATAAATAGGTGAATATTATGAAATCAAAATCGACAATAGGATTTATAATATGTGCACTTTCCGTTATGTCAATGATAATAAGCGGATGCTCTTCAGTTCAACTCACATCTAAATATGATGAAACCATTGATCATCAGACTCAACAACTGCAAAGAAAGCTCGATGGGCATTTTGTTTCGATGCAGAATATGAAACATGAGGATCTTAAATATAAAAATCAACAACATTTTTATGAAGGTGTTCTTTCTGACTTAAATGCTCTAGAGGTTAGAGCAAGCGGAATTTACGACAACCAACAAACCATTGAACAATTAAAACTAATAAAAATAAATTTTGCCTATTTGATTCTACTCAACAAAGAATGTACGACTAACACTTTGTCTGCTCAACAAAAAGAAAGGGTAATATCAAACGGTGCAGACCTGTCAATGAACTGTAGAGTACTCCATGGAGCAGAAGAAGATATAGATAACCGTGGGGAGATTGCTTTAAACAAAATGTTAATTTCACCCATTCAAAAATTATTCAACCAACATCTAGGTGCAATTATGGCACTGGAAATGGAAAAGAAACGCGGCGAACATAAATAACATTGGAGGTTGATATGGAAAAAGTAAATGTTGACATCATTTTATCTGAAATGCTAGAGGCAGCTCGAAGTGTGTTCGATGCTAAATGGCCAAGCATTAAAGACTTTGCTGAAAAAGAATTTGAGAAATTAACTACAACCATTACTCAGATAGAGTTACTAAGAACTAGCAATCAAATAGGAGAGGGCGAAGCCAGTGTTCTATTTGAGATGCAAAAAAACACAGCACGAGCAGTGATGCTTACGTTGGAGGGCATGTCGTTATTATTAGTTGAAGGGGCTATAAACGCAGCATTATCAGTAGTAAGAGATGTGGTTAACAGTGCATTAGGATTCGCTCTATTATAAAAAGGATATTGCCATGACAATATTTAAGCTTGGACAGCATTCCCTTACAGAGCTTGAAGGTGTTCATCCAGATCTGATTCAAGTCGTTAAACGAGCAATAGAAATTACCCCTGTCGATTTTTCAGTTATCGATGGAGTGCGCACCATCGAAGAACAGCGGGCTTATGTCGCCAGCGGCGCGAGTACCACCATGTCCTCCCGTCACTTGGGTGGATATGCCGTTGATTTGGCCGCTTATATAGGAAACAAGGTGCGTTGGGAAACCGAGTTGCTCTGCAAAATAGCTCTCGCTATGCGTGAAGCCGCCCATGAGTACGGAGTACCTATTCGCTGGGGAGGAAACTGGGATGTGTTACTCACAGACTCTGAGATTCCCCCTGATGAATTGATTCAAGCCTATATCCAAAAACGCATCAGCCAAGGCCGCAAGCCATTCGTTGATGCACCGCACTATGAGCTTCCAAAAGACCAATATGCCTAGCCCTTGGAGCTGCGACACCAAACAGAGTGAGGAGATTGGCGCATCTTAGGCTCTGCACGCCAGGTAACGGACAACAGCCCGGCAAGCGATGAGAGGCCCATGCAGCAACAATGAGAGTCCTGTCCCTCTGTTGCATTTGCTGATGTTGAAGCACTGGGATAGCCACCACCAACCACGCTGGCTATCCCAATTTAATGGATCAATTTATTGATCTTGCTCAGGAAACCATCGTCTCCTGCTTCCCTCCCCCGCTCCACTCGCTAACATAGCCGTTTGGAAACCGACTCACCGGAGTCACCCATGCGCCAGGCCAAGGCAAGATCGCAGGTTAACAGCAGCAGACTGGAGGCTGTCATTCAGGGGCGGTAGCCTTGCCGGATGGAATGGATCAGCAAGAGCTGCCCACTGGGTCCACCCAAGGTGATGACGGGCCTTATGTTTATTTCTGAGCTGTTCACGTTGGCGTGGTTTGGCGGCGCTTTCAATGCGCAGCCCATGTACAGTTTTTTACACAGCCGTCATGGTGGTGCAAAAAGAGGACGTCAAGCGAATACGCACGGACACCTGATGTAATCTGTAATATTATGATTTCATAATGATTTTTACTTGGCGGCGATTGAAATGTTACGGAGTTAGATGGAATTCTCTGCTAACGGATTAGTACCGCCTTCCATCTAATCACTGTTATGTTTACTAAGGAGGCACAATGCCAGAACCAATAACAACTGTAGGACTGGGAGCCGTAGCAGCTTATCTGGGGAAAGACGGCCTTAATAAAATGCTTGGTCCTACAGCAGATTATTTGGGCGAAAGTCTTCGAGATTTCGCCCAGAAGCGCGCTCAAAACGTAGGAAAAATATTTGGCAATGCAGAGAAAAAGCTAGGAGATAAAATCGAACAGCCTGGACAAGTTCCTCCAAAGGTTCTTAAGACAATAATTAACGAAGGCTCGTATTCAGATGACGAAATTGCTGTTGAATACTTTGGTGGCATACTTGCCTCATCAAGGACAGAACAAGGGCGAGATGATCGAGGGGCCAGAATAGGAAAAATTTTAGATGGTTTGTCTGTATATCAAATAAGAACGCATTACATTGTGTACACTTTGATACGAAAAATATTCAAGGATAGTGGCTATAAATTTAATCAGGATGATAGGCCACGAATGCAGATATTCATTCCATGGGATTCGTATATTGGCGCAATGGAATTTTCGCAGAGTGAAATGCATCAATTTACATCTATAGTGAATCATTCATTCTTTGGATTGAGTAATGACGATTTAATAGAATCATTTCAATACGGACCGGAAGAGCACATGAAAAAACATTGTGCTGAAATTAAGGGCGGTGGAATTATCGTTTCTCCTAGCGCATTTGGTGCAGAGCTTTACTTATGGGGGTATGGGCAAGGTGACAAGGACCTAGCCTTCATTCTTAACGATGCGGAATTTTCTGATCTGCAAGGACTTCCTGTTATCAGGAATAACGTAATACCGAGCGATAATCAACATAACAAATCAATGCAGTCGACCGCTAACGCGTCGACTGATTGAGGCGTTATGCATCAGTAAGGAGTTGATTTCAGTGGAAGATAAAAAGCCATACTTATATTTAAACGCATTCCTGGCCAAGGATGAACATGCTTCGCTGCAAACAGCCGACTACCTAAAAGGATCATCTCAAGTTAACGCTTATGAACTTGATAGCAAGCATGAACTTGAAGGAAAACTATTCGTAAAAGTCTCTACAGAAAAAAAGCCAAAATGGAGTGGCTTTACGGAGAATATTACAGGCGTTTCACTAGATGAGCTTGCTAATCGCTCTAGCTCAGCAGTTCTTATTATAAAAACAGCCACAGCCACAATGGCTTTTACCTTCGGTTATGGTCGATTTCTGATAGATACAAAATATTTTATTCATGATTTTGGAATAAAAACTGCGCTTAACACACTTAATCATGACAGTTTGCGAAGCGTTGATCTTTTCACACTAGAAGATCAGGCAGTCCAGAAAAAGTCGCAAGCATCTAGAGAGTCTTCTGTCGGTGTATTTGGTATTGATATTTCGAGAGATGTTCTTAGAGCTGTCACTGGTTCACCTAAAAATGGTGTGAATTTGAAAAACATCTCCGGAGGGGATGCTGTTTATTCATTTGGCATAGAAATGGATGTGGGTGAAATATCCCAATTGGTTGATTTGCTCTCTGGTTACTATGCAAATGATTCATATAAAAGTAACTTTTCGTGGGTCGATAATATTAGGAAGATCAAAGAGAAATCCGAAATTGATCACTTAGATGCAAAGTTAATTGATAAGATTAAAGCAAAGAGTACCGAGATAACCATAACTATTCCAGAGATTGTTCAATGGGATAGTATCTATGGGTTCAGCTTCACTCGTACCAAAAATTCCATAAAACCAACAATTGAGCCAAAGGAATACCTTGATAACATAGATGTCGCGACAATTTCGGTTGACTCAATCAAACGAGACAAACTGTTTGTTTACGACGTTCATGAAAATGAGTCTGAGCACCAAATATACAAGTGCATCTATTTTGAGCATAAGGAAACAGATAAAACCTACATATTATTTGCAGGATTATGGTATGAAATCGACAATAGTTTTGTGGCTAGAGTCGACTCTACGCTGGGGAAAATAAATGTATCGTCTTTAGCCTTTCCTAGGGTTTATGTATGGGACGAATTCAAAGACGGAAAAACAAAATCAAAGATTGAATCAGAAGGTGATTACAACGAACGAGCTTCGACTAGTCATAGCTATCATTTACTCGATAAAAAATTGATAAAAAGCAATAGAACCACTACGCCTATCGAACTATGTGACCTAATGACAGATAACAAGCAGTTTATTCATGTTAAACATAGAAAAGGCGGATCAGCCGGTTTAAGTGTAACCGTTCACCGACAGGGGCTTGACGCACACAATTCGGCAGGGATGGGGTAATTCGTTTTCTCGATGCAGGCCCGGACGACGGCGCGCAGCC